>NZ_JBKQOU010000097.1:0-7058 GCF_052145335.1 Rhodoblastus sp. | reverse complement strand
GCCAAACCCTGGACGCCGCGCGAAAGCGGCGTTGTCCTGCATGTGCGTCTCACCCCCAAATCTTCGCGTGACGCGCTGGAGGGGATCGAGACGCGCGCCGACGGCGCCTGCGTGTTGAAGGCGCGGGTGCGTGCCGTCCCAGAGGACGGCAAGGCCAATGACGCTCTCATGACCCTGGTGGCTAAAAACCTCAAAATTCCTGCGTTCCGCATCAAAATCACTTCCGGCGCCGCCGCGAGGCACAAGACGCTGCTTCTGGAAGGCGACGTCGTCGAAATTTTGGCAAAGCTGGAGCATCTGGTCACGACGGCAAAGGGTTGACGCCCCACGCAACCTTGCCAACGACCGCTTGCATGGCCTAAAGCACGGCAGCCGAATTCGCACTGCTAGGGGCCGTCATGAGCAAGACCAACAAGGGCAATTTTTTCGAGGATTTCCGACTCGGCCAGGTGATCGTCCACGCGACCCCGCGCACCGTGACGGTCGGCGATGTCGCGCTTTACACCGCGCTCTATGGTTCGCGTTTCGCCGTGCAGTCTTCCGACGCCTTCGCGCAGTCGATCGGCTATTCCCGCAGCCCCGTCGACGATCTGCTGGTCTTCCATATCGTGTTCGGCAAGACCGTGCCGGAAGTTTCGCTCAACGCCGTGGCCAATCTCGGCTATGCGGATTGCCGCTTCCTCGCGCCGGTCTATCCCGGCGACACCCTGTCCTCGAGTTCGGAAGTCATCGGCCTCAAGGAAAACTCCAGCGGCCAGACCGGCGTGGTTTATGTCCGCTCGCGCGGCGTCAACCAGCGCGGCGCGGTGGTTTTGGAATATGTTCGCTGGGTGATGGTGCGCAAGCGTAACGAAAATGCGCCGGCGCCGGCTGAAGTAGTGCCGCAATTGCCGCGGGCCCTGGCGCCCGACCAGCTTGGCGACGCCTGCCCGATCATCGAATCGCGCAAATATGATGTCGCCCTGTCAGGCTCGCCCCATCGCTGGGGCGATTACCTGCCCGGGGAGCGTATCGACCATGTCGACGGCATGACGGTGGAGGAAGCCGAGCACATGCTCGCCACCCGCCTCTATCAGAACACGGCCAAAGTCCATTTCAACCAATATACCGAGGGCCAGGGCCGTTTTGGTCGCCGCCTTATCTATGGCGGCCATGTCATCTCATTGGCCCGCGCCTTGAGCTTTAACGGTCTCGGCAACGCCTTCCATATCGCTGCGATCAACGGCGGCCGCCACGTCAGCCCGTTGTTCGCCGGATTGACGGTTTTCGCCTGGACGGAAGTGCTGGAGCGCGCCGAAATCCACGGCCGTTCCGATGTCGGCGCCCTGCGCCTGCGCACCATCGCGACCAAGGACCAGCCAACCGCCGCCCATCCGCTGAAACAGGGCGAAAACTACGACCCCAGCGTCATTCTCGATCTCGATTATTGGGCGCTGATGCCGCGCTGATCCTAAAAACAAAAAAGCCCCCGCGGGCGAGGCCGGCGGGGGCTTTTTGTCGAGTAAGTTCAGCCGCGCGTAAGCACCACGCACAACACCAGCATCAGCGCCGCCTCGGTGATCGCCACAGCGCCGATGCCGCCAAGGCCGAACAGGAAACCGGCGACGACGTTCACGACCAGAACCAGGGCGACAATGGCGATGAACGCGCGCAAGGTGGCGGCTTCGGATTTTTGCGCTTCCACGAAATCGAGAGCGGCGGCGGCGGCGGTGGCGTTGCTGGTCATGAAATCCTCTTTCGCTCTGCGGAACTGCCAAATGGACGCGCACGCGGGTCGCTCGCGAAAACGCGGCGCCGCATGGCGTTCAACGGCATAGTGCAGATCTGACAGCAAAAAAATGGGCCTAAAGCGCTATTGCGGCGCGCTAAAAAGGCTTGCCGGTATCCGCAATGATCTGGATCAAAAATCATCGCCAGAACGAAACGCTGCGTCGCCGGTCAGGCGCCGTTGCGTTTCAGGAATTCCCACACTGCGCGGCTGGCGTCGAAATCGCCGCTTTCCTCGGCCGCCGGCTCGCCGTTATGCTCGGGCCTGTGGCCAGGATTGTGATAGCCGCCGCTGTCGATGCGGATCAATTCCACCGGCGCCTTGCAGCCGGAATAGGACATGATGGCGCCGCGCACCAATTTCGCCGCCCCGTGCGGCTCGCGTTCGGGGAAGGGCTTGTCCTCGCGGCGCGCGCCACAGCCATTTGCCTTGGCGAACAGGGCCAGGGCGCCTTCAGCGGGCAGTGCGTCGAAGGAAGACTCGCCCAGGATCGCCTTGCCGCCGCCGAAGGGAATGCGCGGATCGGAAGCGAGGCTTACGGAGACATAGGCCATCGGATTCGGCGCGCAATTAGCGAGGTCGGCCGGCATGGCGGAAAAGCGCGTCGAGAGGCCTGCCACCGGGCGGCCAAGGCCGGCGCAGGCCGCGCGATAGGCCAGGACGCCGCCGGAAGATACGCCGACCAGGAAGATCCTGCGCGGATCGGCGACGCCCTGATTGATATAGTGCTCCACCAGATCGTGCAGAAACTTGACGTCGCGGTCGGCCTCGGCGCCCGGCCCCTCGGGCCAGACGCCATTGGCCGCCTCGGGATAGACGAAAATAGGACGGTTCGTGTCGGCGATGTCCTCGATCCCGGAACGACGACGCAAAAACGTTCCCATGCCTCCGCCCCGACGCAGGACGATAATCAGCGGACGCCGCCGCAATTTCAGGCGATCGCGCAACACCACCATGGCGTGGCGCGAAATCCCGCCGGATTCGATGGTCAGCCGCGCCGCGGCCGAAGCCGGCGCCGGCAGGGCAAAAAAGCTGGCGGCAAGCGCCAGCAGGCCGGCCATTACGGCCCGTTTGGAAGAAAAAAAATTCACCTGCGCATTCTCCAGCCGCATTAGGTTTCGCCGCTTTGCGTTGCGAAAGCAAGACACCCGCCCAACGAAGCGGTGAATTTCCGCTTCCCGCCTTCCGACGCCTGATTGACCGAATGGTTGATGCGCAGTCCATTGCACTGCAATCGTGATTGGATTAGTGAGGGTTCCAAGCTTTAAGGCGGCGCGCCAAACTTGCGCCGCCCGACCCTATTCGTCGAACTGGAAGGGTGAATTTCATGGCCGAGGCAGATCCCAGCCAGATCCCGCTGGAGCAGCGCCGCCCGCTGTCGCCGCATATGCAGATCTATCAATGGTCGCCGACCATGGCCGCCTCGATCGCTCATCGCGTGACCGGCGTCGGCCTTTACATCGGCACGCTGCTGCTTGCCTGGTATCTGCTTGCGGCGGCCGCAGACTCTCACAGCTTCCAGGCGGCCTCGGCCTTTTTCGGCTCGTTCCTCGGGCAACTGCTCCTGTTCGGCTATACTTTCGCGCTGATGCTCCATGCGATGGGCGGGATTCGACACGCCATCTGGGACGCCGGCCATGGTTTCGACCCGGACGCCCGCGACAAGCTCGCCTGGGGCTCGCTCATCGCCGCCGGCGTTCTCACGGTCCTGATCTGGATCGCCGTTCTCATCCTGCGCTGAGGAGCCAGCAATGACCCAGCAAGCCAAACTGCAAACCCCTCGCGCCCGCGTAACCCACCTCGGATCCGCCAAGTCCGGTACGCTGCATGCGTGGCGTGTACGCTTGACCTCCTTCGCGCTGCTGCCCCTGACCATCGCCTTCGTCGTCATCCTGATCTCGCTGGCGGGACGCGATTTCGAAGGCGCCCGGGCTCTGCTTGGCTCGCCCTGCCCCGCCATATTGATGCTGCTGTTCATCGGCGCCGGCGCCTGGCACATGGCGCTCGGCATGCAGGTCGTCATCGAGGATTATGTTCACGGCGAACACGCAAAGACGTTGGCCCTGATGGCCAACGCCTGTTTCAGCGCCGCCGTCGGCCTAGCCGCCGTCTACGCCGTGCTGCGCCTGAGCTTCACCTGATCGCCACGCCGGACGCAGCGTGAAGCCGCGCCGTCTCATCGTCTTACTCTACGCTTAAGGGCACTTCCAATGGCACCCATCGACGCCCCGGCCAAAGCGGCCATCGGCGGCAAGGCCTATCCGATCGTGGACCACACTTTCGACGTGGTGGTGGTTGGCGCGGGCGGCGCCGGCTTGCGCGCCACGGTCGGCTGTTCGCAGGCAGGCTTGCGCACGGCCTGTATTTCCAAGGTCTTTCCCACCCGCTCACATACGGTTGCGGCGCAGGGCGGCGTTGCGGCGTCGCTGGCGAACATGGGGCCGGACAATTGGAAATGGCACATGTACGATACGGTCAAGGGCTCCGACTGGCTCGGCGACCAGGACGCGATCGAATATTTGTGTCGCAACGCTCCCGCCGCCGTCTATGAGCTAGAACATTGGGGCGTTCCTTTTTCCCGTACCGCCGACGGCAAGATTTACCAGCGCCCGTTCGGCGGCATGACCACCGATTACGGCCGCGGACCGCCCGCTCAGCGCACCTGCGCCGCCGCCGACCGCACCGGCCACGCCATGCTGCACACGCTGTATGGCCAGGCACTGAAGAACTCGACCGAATTCTTCATCGAATATTTCGCCATAGACCTGATCATGGATGCGCAAGGCCGCTGCCGTGGCGTCGTCTGCATGAAAATGGACGACGGGACTATTCACCGTTTTCGCGCCCAGCTTGTGATCCTGGCGACCGGCGGCTATGGCCGCTCCTATTTTTCCGCCACTTCCGCGCATACCTGTACCGGCGACGGCGGCGGCATGGTTTTACGGGCTGGACTCCCCTTGCAGGATATGGAATTCGTGCAGTTCCATCCGACCGGCATCTACGGCGCCGGCTGCCTGATCACCGAGGGCGCGCGCGGCGAAGGCGGCTACCTGACCAATTCGGCCGGCGAACGCTTCATGGAGCGCTATGCGCCTTCCGTGAAGGATCTGGCGCCGCGCGACATGGTCTCGCGCGCCATGACCATGGAAATCCGCGAAGGCCGCGGCGTCGGCAAGAACAAGGACCACATTTTCCTTCATCTCGACCATCTCGACCCGAAAATCCTGCATGAGCGCCTGCCCGGCATTTCGGAAAGCGCCAAGATTTTCGCCGGCGTCGATGTGACCCGCGAGCCGATCCCGGTCCTGCCGACCGTCCATTACAATATGGGCGGCATCCAGACCAATTATCACGGCGAAGTGCTGACCAAGAAGGACGGCGATCCCGACGTCGTGGTGCCCGGCCTGATGGCGCTTGGCGAAGCCGCCTGCGTTTCGGTCCATGGCGCCAATCGCCTCGGGTCCAATTCGCTGATCGATCTGGTGGTGTTTGGCCGCGCCGCCGGCCTGCGCGCCGCCGAAATCGTCACGCCCGGCGCGAAGCAGGACAATCTGCCGGAGAATTCGGCCGATCTCGCCCTTTCTCGCCTCGACCATTACCGCAACGCCAATGGCGGAACGCCGACGGCCGACCTGCGCCTGCGGATGCAGAAGGTGATGCAGAACAATTGCGCGGTCTATCGCACCGGCGAGGTTCTGGAGGAAGGCGTCAAGCTGATCCACGACGTGTGGAAGGCCCGTGACGACGTGCGCGTCACCGATCGCTCGTTGATCTGGAATTCCGACCTGATCGAGACGCTGGAATTCGACAACCTGATCGTTCAGGCCGTCGTCACCATGGAAGGCGCGAGCAACCGCAAGGAATCCCGCGGCGCCCATGCCCGCGAAGATTTCGCCAACCGCGACGACGTCAACTGGATGAAGCACACTCTGGCCACCATCGACGACGCCGCCAAGGCGGTGAAAATCGATTACCGCCCGGTGCATAACTACACCATGACCGACGAAGTCAGCTACATCGAGCCGAAAGCGCGCGTGTACTGAGATTTCCCCGGCCGGGGCCTTCCCGCCCCGGCGAAGAGATTTTTCGCCCGGCAAGGGTGAAACGTGAGAGAGCAAGCCCAATGGTCGAACTGGCGCTTCCCAAAAATTCCGTGGTCGGCAAAGGCAAAAGCTGGCCCAAGCCCGCGGGCGCGAAAAAACTGACAGAATTCCAGATCTACCGCTGGAATCCCGACGACGGCCGCAACCCGTCGATCGACACCTATTGGCTCGACCTCGAGGATTGCGGCCCGATGATCCTCGACGCCCTGCTCTATATCAAGAACAAGATCGACCCTACCCTCACCCTGCGCCGCTCCTGCCGCGAAGGCATTTGCGGCTCCTGCGCGATGAATATCGACGGCGCCAATACGCTCGCGTGCACGAAGGCGATCGACGAGGTCAAGGCGCCGGTCAAGATCTATCCGCTGCCGCATATGTCGGTGGTCAAGGACCTCGTGCCCGATCTGACCAATTTCTACGCCCAGCATGCGGCGATCGAGCCCTGGCTGAAGACCGAGACGCCGGCGCCGGAAAAGGAATGGCTGCAATCGCCTGCGGATCGCAGCAAGCTCGATGGCCTCTACGAGTGCATCCTCTGCTCCTGCTGCTCGACCTCCTGCCCCAGCTATTGGTGGAACGGCGACCGCTATCTCGGCCCCTCCGCGCTTTTGCAGGCCTATCGCTGGCTGATCGATTCGCGCGACGAATCCACCGGCGAGCGTCTCGACAATCTGGAAGACCCGTTCCGGCTCTACCGCTGCCACACCATCATGAACTGCGCCCGCGCCTGCCCGAAAAACCTGAATCCGGCAAAGGCCATCGCGGAAATCAAGAACATGATGATTTCGCGACAGGTGTAATGCGAAAAGGGTGATCGGGCGACGGCGTTTGGGAATCAAGGAAAAGCGCGCCAAAACGGCGCGTTTTTTTCGTTCCCTGTCCCGCAGTTCCGGCAAATCAAGAAGTGAATGAAAAAATGGCGCGGCGAAACCGCGATTTGGCGGGTGAAAAATGTTCACGTTTTGTTTCACGTGAAACGAGACCTGGACGCGACTCGGGGCCCTTGCGCCTTTTTCATTGAAACAAGATGATTTTTCCGTCCCATGCCTTCGGTCCGCGCGAGAACCGGAACGCTTCGCGCCTCGCCGCCGGGAAACACAACCTCGCGGTTGAGCGAATGAAAACGGGGTGAAAATGAACGAAAAACAGCGGAAATAAGCACGTTTTTACGCAAATCGATCGAAAAA
>NZ_JBKQOU010000096.1:0-14028 GCF_052145335.1 Rhodoblastus sp. | reverse complement strand
GCGCGCAATCCCCTGACCGGCAATTCGGCGGTCGATGAATTTCTCGACGCCTTCGCGCGTATCGAGGCGGACTTGACCGTCAAGGTCGTCATCCTGACCGGCGCGGGCGCGGCCTTTTCCTCGGGCGGCAATGTCAAGGACATGCGCCGCTTTGCCGAGCAGGACATTCCGGCCATAGACATTCACGAGGAATACCGGCGCGGCATCCAGCGCCTGCCGCTGGCGCTGCAACGCCTCGACACGCCGACTATCGCGGCCGTCAACGGCCCAGCGATCGGCGCGGGCTGCGATCTCGCCTGCATGTGCGACATGCGCATCGCCTCGCGCAATGCGAGGTTCGCCGAGAGTTTCGTCAAGGTCGGCATCATCCCCGGCGATGGCGGCGCCTGGCTGCTGCCGCGCGTCGTCGGCCTGTCGAAGGCTGCGGAAATGGCATTTACCGGCGACGCCATCGACGCCGACGAGGCCCTTCGCTGCGGTCTGGTCAGCGCTGTGGTCGAACCCGAAAAGCTGATGGAGACGGCTTTCGCTTTGGCGCAACGCATCGCCGCCAATCCCGGCCCCGCTTTGCGGCTGACCAAAAGGCTGTTGCGCGAAGGGCAGAACATGCGGCTCGACAGCCTGCTGGAACTTTCCGCGGCCTATCAAGCTCTGGCGCATCAAACGCCGCAGCACGAGGAAGCCGTCAACGCCTTCATCGAAAAGCGGCCCCCGCGTTTCGATTGATACGAAAGCGGGGACCGTCAGCGGCGTCTTCAACAACGCCGCAATCGGCTAGAAGGAGACCTTTGCGGGCGCCCGGGAACGACGCCTTCGCGCCAGCAGCGGGAATTCGGGTTTTTCCGAATCAATCCGTCCTTTCTTGTGGAAAGCGGACCCTACAAAGTTCGATAACGGTGCTCACTTCGAGCGGCCCTTCCGCCAATCATTCAGCCTTAACTGTTTGGCTATGGCCGCCTTCATGCCGATATTCCGCCCAAGCCTGCCCGAATATCTGCGTCGACGAAGTCGGAAATATTCCGGCCATCACCGCCGCCACGGCAAGATCTGGCCACGCGGTCGAGGTCGCCCACACGCCCAGGGCCCCGACGCCTCCAGCGCTCAATAGGGCTCGTCGGTCCATCCCGGGCGCCTTCTGCTCGAGCTTGAGGCCGACGACTTCCTGCGGGGCGCACAGCGCCCCTCCCGCAGATGTTGTCGGGACGTTACAGCCTTCCCTCGCCGTCAACCGGGGAGCCGGATGCCGGCGCGCTCGAACGTTTCCTTGTCCAGGGCGGAAGTCTGTTGAAAGGCCGGTCGCGATTGCACGCGGTCAGCGTGCCTTGCGAGGGCGGGATAACCGCTCAGGTCAAGCCCGCCGCCGGCCGCCGTGGTATAATTCCAATGAAGATAGACGTCGATGATCGACCAGTTTTCCCCATACCACCAGGACGAAGTCTCGAAATGTTCCTGCAACGACTTCAAGACCGGCTGCCACAACTCTATTCCCCTCGTCCGCACGCTGTTCGTTTCGCCGGTTGTAAAGCGCATCGGATTGCGGACCTGCCGGGTCATCGGGTGGAGAGTCGCCGAGCACCAGACCAGATCCTGCAGGATCCGATTCATTCCCAGCTTTGCCTCTTCCCGCGGCAACAGGCCCGCCTGGGGGAACAATGCGTTCAAGTGATGAAGAATTGCTGCGTTTTCGGACAGGACGAGATCGTCAATTCGCAGCGCCGGCACCTTTCCTTTCGGATTGATCGAGAGATACTCTTGTGCTTTTTGCTCGCCAGCAACAATATTAACGACTAGAACGTCATATTTTAGGCCGATTTCTTCTAGCGCATTGCGGGTAACCGAGGAGCAGGCGCCAGGAAAATGGAATAAGGCGATCTGAGTCATGACATGAGTCCTTAGGCTGTTGATTGCTTCGCTTAAACAAGCGCGGAAGAAGCAAGCTGTGTGGGATCGAAATCGAAGATCGTCGGCGCGCGCGACTTCATCGTCTGCGCCAACTAAAGCGCGTACACGGCCGCCAAATCGCCTCTGCGCGCGATCTCCTCGCGGATTCGGTCGGCTCCGGCGCTGACGAAGGGGTGTCGATGCGCGGTCATGGCCTCGTTGTAGCTGGGACGCGCCCGCAATCGACTCCAGTAGGCCTGCAGTCCAGGCGTGAGCAGCGCCTCCGCCCAGCACGCTTCTTGCAGCCGCTCGAAGATGACCGCCCAGCTCACGTCGGCCAGAGTGAACTCGGATCCTGTGATCCATGCCCCCCCGCTCTGTTCGATCTGGCCTTCGAGGGCGGCCAGGTGGCGGACCATTTCGGCGCGGCTCGAGACGATCAAGCGCCGCACAGGGCCAAAGGCGCCGATCCGCGACAAACCCAGCAGCTTGAACGCCAGAAAGCCCATTGGCCGCATCTTGAGGCGGTGGAACAGCAGCCCCTCGACGATGCGGTGGACGGGAATGTCGCGCATCATCGCGGTGAACAAGGGCACGGTGAGGCCGGGCACGCAATTGCCGGCCGTCGCCTCCAGCGCCTTCATGGGCTCGTCGCCGATGAGAGACGAACGGTCGATCCATTGCTGCATCACCGCACGCGCGGCCGCATCGACGGGCGTGAGCGAGGCAGCGCTTCCGGCATGCTCGGCCGCATAGGCCAGGATCTCGTGCGACTCATAAACCGGATGGCCGTTGTGCACGAGCACCGGCACGAGTCCCGCAGGATTGACCGCGAGGAAACGCCGCGAGAGCGTTTCATAGCCGCCTGTTTCGATCAGATCGACGTGGTGGGCGAGATAGGGCGCGCCGAGCTCGGCCAAGCACATGCGGATCTTTTTCGAACAGAGCGAAAACTCGTTGTGAAAAAGTTCGAATTCGGCTGTGTGGGGCAGTTGGATATCGGTGTGGGCGCCGCCTGTCATGGGGTGCGTTCGGCGCAGGCTCCGTTCGCGGGCGCACCACGCAGAAAATCCGACTGCCATCGCGATCACCAGGCCGCTAGCAACGACTCCGACCATTTCCCATCCCCCTTCGGCCCGTGAGACGCAATCACCAAGCGACGCTCGGCCGCTTCGCAGCTGGGCGCAGCGCTCCGCCCACAGGCTCCCGGTCAGACGCCGACGGGCGATCCGACCTGCGCGCCCGCCGCGAGCTTGTCCTGCGTTTTCAATGCGAAGTCACTGGAGTCATGGCGTTCGTGCAATTGGCTCGATGGCTCGCCAAAGGTCCGGTTGACCATGCGTCCACGCTGCACGGCCGGCCGTTCCCAGAGCATGCCGGCCCATCGCTGGATGTGTTTGTAGTCCTGAACGCTCAGAAATTCGGCGGCGCCGTAGAGCCAGCCCTTCGCCAGCCCGCCGTACCACGGGAAGATCGCCATGTCGGCGATCGTGTAGGCGTCGCCGCCGATGTACGCGTTCTCGGCCAGGCGGCGGTCGAGCACGTCGAGTTGGCGCTTCACCTCCATCGCGAAGCGATCGATCGCATATTCGATTTTTGTCGGCGCGTAGGCATAGAAGTGGCCGAATCCGCCGCCGAGATAGGGCGCGCTTCCCATCTGCCAGAACAGCCACGAGAGACACTCGGCGCGCGGCCCGGGCTCCGTCGGCAGGAATGCGCCGAATTTCTCGGCGAGGTACAGCAGAATAGAGCCCGATTCGAAGACCCGGACCTCGGTCGCTCTGCTGATATCCAAAAGGGCCGGGATTTTCGAGTTCGGATTCACCGCCACGAAACCGCTGCCGAACTGATCTCCCTCACCGATCTTGATCAGCCAGGCATCGTATTCGGCGCCGCCGTGACCGAGCGCCAGCAACTCCTCCAGCATGATCGTGACTTTTACGCCGTTTGGCGTGGCGAGCGAATAGAGTTGAAGCGGATGATGGCCTACCGGCAGCTCCTTCTCGTGCGTGGGCCCCGCGATCGGCCGGTTGATATTCGCGAACCGGCCGCCGTTTGGCTGGCTCCAGACCCAAACCTTAGGTGGCGTATACTCCAGCGACTCGGCCATCTCCGCACACTTCCTTCCAGCAGCCTAGTCCCGGAAGAGGCTGCCCGATTGCATTTTGGTACGATCGTTCTAGAATATACGACCGACGCGGCTGTGGCAAGATGCGGGCAGCGAGTTGGGTATGGACGGTGCGATGGCGAGACCACGCGAATTCGACGAGGAAATGGTGCTCGAGGCCATGGTCCAATGCTTCTGGAGCCGTGGTTTTGAAGCGACGTCGGTCAGGGACCTGATCGAGAAGACGGGATTAACCAGCGCCAGCCTCTACAATGCCTTCGGCGACAAGAGAGCGCTCTATCGGAAGGCGCTCGACCACTATGTCGAGCGCAGCATCGCCGACCGTATCCGACGCTTTGAGGAATTGCCGCCACGCGAAGCCATCGCCGCCTTCTTCGCCGAAATCCTGGAGCGCTCGTTTGGAGATCCCCAGCATAGAGGCTGTATGCTGATGAATGCGGCGCTGGAGGCGGCGCCGCATGATCCGGATTTTCAGTCGATCGTCGCCGGCGCTCTTGGCCGTATCGAGGCGTTCTTCCACGATTGCGTCAAGGCCGGCCAAGCAGACGGCGTGATCACGAGATCGCTGTCAGCGGAAGACCTTGCGCGCTATTTGCTCGGCGTCTTGGCGGGGGTCCGCGTCATGGCGCGCGTTCGTCCGGAACGAGCGCTCCTGGAAGGCGCGGTCGGGACGGCCCTCACCCTGCTCGAGCAGTCTGCCGACGAAGCGGTGGAGCAGTGAGGCGCATCGCGGAGCCAAGTCGTCTGCGTTGACCTGCGGCGCATTGATCGCCTTAGGAAGCGGACGTCATGAGCGGCGGCTTTGAGCCGTTCGTTGACGGAGCGGGGCAAGATCGGCGACCGGCCGCTAATGGGATGGACCGGCTGCACCCCCAGCAGCGTAAGCTGCGGGGCCACCATAAGCCGGAGCAGTCCAATGACCCAGACCCATCAGCGTCCTGCGCAAGACATAGCCGTTATCGGCGTCGACATCGGCAAGGATGTCTTCCACCTCGTCGGCTTTGACAGCCAAAGAAAGATCGCCTTCCGGCGCAAGATAAAGCGGCTGGCTTTGATCGACACATTCACGGCGTTGCCTCCGTGGTCGTCCACATCATCAAAAATAGCCTTTAAGGCTTCGGCTGCTTTCCGCCGAACGGGCCGTTGCCGGAGGCAATGTCGGCGGTGGCAAGCATCTTAACCTGACCACCATATTTTCCACCATGGGCGCTAGCCGGATCAGTGCGAAAAATTCCACGGCCTTCTGCAATTCAACCTAATTGCAGAATTCTATATCCCGTTTGACCCGATCCCCGGTCCGAGCCAATATCGTCGCAACAAGACGCCGGCTCGGATCGGGACCGCGCGACCATCGAGCGGGGGGAAAAATGATCGTTCCAAGCCTCGACTTCGATCATGGCGACGAGATCGCGATGCTGCGCGAAACGGTGCGCCAATTCGCCGCCCGGGAAATCGCGCCTCGCGCGGAAAAGATCGATCGCGACAATCTCTTTCCCGCCGATCTGTGGAAGAAATTCGGCGCCCTCGGCCTGCTGGGACTGACGGCGAGCGAGGAAGTGGGCGGCGTGGACCTCGGCTATCTCGCCCATATCGTCGCTCTGGAGGAGATTTCCCGCGCTTCCGCCTCGGTCGGGCTGTCCTACGGCGCCCATTCCAACCTCTGCGTCAACCAGATCCGGCGCAACGGCTCGCCGGAACAGAAGGCGCGCTATCTGCCAAAACTCATTTCCGGCGATCACGTCGGCGCCCTGGCCATGTCGGAGCCCGAGGCCGGATCCGACGTCATGTCGATGCGACTGCGCGCCGAAAAAAAGGGCGGCAGTTTCATCCTCAACGGATCGAAAATGTGGATCACCAATGGCGGCGACGCCGATGTCCTGGTGGTCTACGCCAAAACCGACCCCGCCGCCGGCGCCAAAGGCGTGACCGCCTTCATCGTCGAAAAAGGCTTTCCGGGCTTTTCCCACGGTCCCCATCTCGACAAGCTCGGCATGCGCGGGTCCAATACTTTTCCGCTCTATTTCGACCATTGCGAAGTCCCGGCGGAAAACGTCCTCGGCGAACTGGGCCGGGGCGCGAATGTGCTGATGTCGGGGCTCGATTACGAACGCGCCGTGTTGTGCGGCGGCCCGCTCGGCATCATGGCCGCCTGCATGGACCTCGCCCTGCCCTACCTGCACCAGCGCAAGCAGTTCGGCCAATCGATCGGCAACTTCCAGTTGATGCAGGGCAAGCTTGCCGACATGTATTCGACTTGGCAAGCGACCCGCGCCTATGTTTACGCCGTCGGCCAGGCCTGCGACCGCGCAGGCCAACATTCGCGCCGCCTGCGCAAGGATGCGGCGAGCGCCATCCTCTATGCCGCGGAAAAGGCGACCTGGATGGCGGGCGAATGCATCCAGGCGCTCGGCGGCGTCGGCTATACCAATGAAATTCCCGCCGGGCGCCTGTGGCGCGACGCCAAGCTTTATGAAATCGGCGCCGGAACCTCGGAAATTCGCCGCATGCTGATCGGTCGCGAACTGATGGCGGAAACCCGCTGATGGCGATCCTGCAATCCTCCATCGACCTGCGCTCCGAGGAATACGTCGCCAATCGCGACGCCATGCGCTCCCTGGTCGCGGAATTGCGCGAAAAGCTCGGGCTCGCGCGGTTCGGCGGCGGAGCGGAAGCGCAGAAGAGACACGTCGAGCGCGGAAAAATGCTGGCGCGCGAGCGCATCGACGCGCTGGTCGATCCCGCTTCGCCCTTTCTCGAAATCGGCCAACTGGCCGCTTTCGGCCTTTACGACGGCGCGGCCTCCTCGGCGGGGCTGATCGCGGGAATTGGCCGAGTGCAGGGCGTCGAGTGCATGATCGTCGCCAATGACGCCACGGTGAAAGGCGGAACCTATTATCCGCTCACAGTGAAAAAACATCTGCGGGCGCAGGAAATCGCCGAGCAGAATTACCTGCCCTGCATCTATCTGGTGGATTCGGGCGGCGCCTTCCTGCCGATGCAGGACGAGGTCTTTCCCGACCGCGATCATTTCGGCCGCATTTTCTATAATCAGGCGACCATGTCGGCGAAAGGGATCGCGCAGATCGCAGTGGTCATGGGGTCCTGCACCGCGGGCGGCGCCTATGTGCCGGCCATGTCCGACGAGACGGTGATCGTGCGCGATCAGGGCACGATCTTTCTCGGCGGCCCGCCGCTGGTCAAGGCGGCGACGGGCGAGATCGTCACGGCGGAGGAACTCGGCGGCGCCGATGTCCATACCCGCCTTTCCGGCGTCGCCGATCATCTCGCCGAAAACGACGCCCATGCCCTGGCGATCGCCCGGCGCGTCGTCGCCCGGCTCAATCGCGTCAAGAACATCCAGCTGTCATTGGGGGCCGGCGAGGCGCCGCTTTACGACCCAGAGGAGATTTATGGCGTCGTGCCGGCCGACCCGCGGAAAACCTACGACGCCCGCGAGGTGATCGCGCGGATCGTCGACGGCTCGCGTTTCGACGAATTCAAGGCGCGCTACGGCGCGACGCTGGTCACCGGTTTCGCCGAACTCCACTCCTATCCCGTCGGCATCCTCGCCAATAACGGCATCCTGTTCGGCGAAAGCGCCCAGAAGGGCGCGCATTTCATCGAGCTCTGCTCGCAGCGCGGGATTCCGCTGATTTTTCTGCAAAACATCACCGGCTTCATGGTCGGCCGCAAGGTCGAGAACGCCGGCATAGCCAAGGACGGCGCCAAGATGGTCGCCGCCGTTTCCGCGACGCGCGTTCCCAAAATCACCATGCTGATCGGCGGCTCGTTCGGGGCCGGCAATTACGGCATGTGCGGGCGCGGCTTTTCGCCGCGATTTCTCTGGACCTGGCCGAACAGTCGCATTTCCGTCATGGGCGGCGAACAGGCTGCGCGCGTTTTGGCCACCGTGCGTCGCGACGCCATCGAGGCCAAGGGCGGCGCCTGGAGCGCGGCCGAGGAAGATGAATTCTGCGCGCCGATCCGCGCGCAATACGAGACGCAGGGCGGCCCCTATTATGCGACGGCGCGGCTATGGGACGACGGCATTGTCGATCCCGCGCAAAGCCGGCGCGTGCTGGGCCTGTCCTTGTCGGCGGCGCTCAACGCGCCGGCCGAGGAGACAAAATTTGGCGTTTTCAGAATGTAAGAGGATTTAGTCATGACACATGCGACGGTGGAAATCGAACAGGCCGGGGGCGTGGCGACGATCTGGATGAATCGTCCGGAACTTCACAACGCCTTCAATCCGCAGTTGATCGACGATTTGACGACGGCGTTTCTGGAGCTCAGCGGCGACCCCGCCGCCCGCGTCGTCGTTCTGGCGGGACGGGGCAAGAGCTTTTCTTCCGGCGCCGATCTCAACTGGATGAAAGAGGCCGGCGAACAGGATTTCGACGCCAATTTCGCCGACGCCCACCGTCTCGCCGAAATGCTGCGCCTGCTGGCCGATCTGCCCAAGCCGACCATTGCCCGCGTCCACGGGGCGGCGCTCGGCGGCGGCATGGGCCTCGCAGCCGCCTGCGACATCTGCATCGCCGCCGATAATGCCAGCTTCACCATTTCGGAAGTGCGCTTCGGCCTGATCCCCGCGACCATCAGTCCCTATGTCGTGCGCGCCATCGGCGCGCGCCAGGCTTTACGTTATTTCCAGACCGGCGAACGCATAACCGCCCACCGCGCCCGCGAATTGGGGCTGGTTCACGAAACTGTCGAAATCGAACACCTCGACGACAAGGTCGCCAAGATCGCGCATAGCCTGTCGAAAGGCGCCCCGCGGGCGCTGGCGGCGGCCAAAGCGCTGGTCGATTATGTCGATGGGCGGCCAATCCGCGAGAAGCTCGTGGAGGAAACGGCGCGCCGCATCGCGCTGGCCCGCGCCGGTGACGAAGCCAGGGAGGGCCTTGCCGCCTTCGCCGAAAAAAGGCCCCCCGGCTGGAGCCGGTAACCAACCGGAACCACGCGCATGTTTGACCGGATCCTGATCGCCAACCGCGGCGAAATAGCCTGCCGGATCATTCGGACGGCGCGGAAAATGGGCGTCGGGACGGTCGCCGTATTCTCGACGGCGGATGCGGGGGCCAGGCATGTGCGCCTTGCCGACGAGAGCGTTTTCATCGGGGCGTCCGAACCGAAGGAAAGCTATCTCGCCATCGACAAAATCGTCGCCGCCGCGCTTCGGACGGGCGCGCAGGCGATCCATCCGGGCTATGGCTTCCTGTCCGAGAACGCGCGCTTCAGGCGGGCCTGTGACGATGCGGGACTGGTTTTCATCGGCCCGCCGCTCGGCGCGCTTGAAAAAATGGGCTCGAAATCGCAAGCCAAGAAGCTGATGGCGGCGGCGCAAGTGCCGCTGACGCCGGGCTATCACGGCGACGACCAGGATGCGGCGCGGCTGCAAACCGAGGCCGACGCGATCGGCTATCCCGTGTTGATCAAGGCGTCGGCGGGCGGTGGCGGCAAGGGCATGCGGCGCGTCGACAGGCGCCTGGATTTCGCCGATGCGCTCGCCTCCTGCAAGCGCGAAGCGGCGGCCAGCTTTTCAGACGATCATGTGCTGATTGAAAAATATATCGAACGCCCGCGCCATGTCGAAATCCAGATTTTCGCCGACGGCTTTGGCGAATGCGTCTCGCTGTTCGAACGCGATTGTTCGACGCAGCGGCGCCATCAGAAAATCATCGAGGAGGCGCCCGCGCCGGGCATGAGCGACGAACTCAGGCGCCGGATGGGCGAGGCGGCTGTCGCGGCGGCCAGGGCGGTCGCCTATGTCGGCGCGGGAACTGTCGAATTCATCCTCGCCCCGAACGGCGAATTCTTCTTCATGGAGATGAATACGCGGCTGCAGGTCGAACATCCGGTGACCGAATTCATCACCGGAATCGATCTGGTCGAATGGCAGTTGCGCGTCGCTGCCGGCGAAAAATTGCCGCTGCGGCGGGAGCAGATCATGATCGGCGGCCATGCGCTGGAAGCGCGGATCTATGCCGAAGACCCGGCCCGGGAATTCCTGCCGTCGACCGGGATTTTGCGCCATTTGCGCATACCTGAGCAAAGCGAATTTGTGCGCGTCGACGCGGGGGCCGACCAGGGCGATTCCATCAGCCCCTATTATGATCCGATGATCGCCAAACTGATTGTCCATGACGAAAACCGCGAAAAGGCCCTGCTGCGGATGCGGCGGGCGCTGGTGGAATTCGAGATCGTCGGCGTCGCCACTAATGTTGAATTTCTCTCGCGCCTTTTTGCCTGTCCGGCCTTCGTCGAGGCCGAACTCGATACCGGCTTGATCGAGCGCGAAAGAGCCTTTCTGTTTCCTGAAGAGCAGGCGCCGCCGGACGAGGTGTTTTTCATCGCCGCGCTCGCCGTGCTGGTGTCGGAGGCCGATCTGGAGCGCGCCAACCCGCCGGCGGGAAACGACCTCCGCTCGCCTTGGAATGCGCGCGACGGCTGGCGCCTCAATCTGGCCGATCCGCGCATTCTGGTCTTCGAGCAAGGGGGCCAGCGAGTTGAAGTCGCCATCGCCTATCGCGGAAAACATTTCGACCTGTCCCTGGCGGGAGGCGGGATTTCCGTCGCCAAGGCGCGCCGCGAGGCCGATGGGCGGTTGGAGCTGGACCTCGATGGCGTCGTGCAGCGCGTCACCGCCATCGCCACCGGCGCCTGCTGGCGGATTTTTTGCGCCGGACGCTCATGGGCCGTAACCCACGTCGATCCGCTCGAAACCCGCCGCGCGGAAGCCGCCAGCCACGGCGGCCTGACGGCGCCCATGCCCGGACGCGTCATCGCCTTGCTTACCGAGGCCGGCGCGCGGGTCGAAAAAGGCGCGCCGCTGATGATCCTCGAAGCGATGAAAATGGAGCACCGCATCGCCGCGCCGAGCGAAGGCGCTGTGCGGCGTTTCTTTTTCGCGGTCGGCGATCAGGTCACGGAAGGCGCCGAATTGCTGGAATTCGAACCGGCGGAAAAAGCATGACGCAAGTCGGCGCCAATAAGGACCTCCCCGCGCGGATAAAGATCGTCGAGGTCGGCCCGCGCGACGGCTTGCAGAACGAGACCCGGGAAATCCCGACCTGCGTCAAGGTCGAACTGATCGAAAAGCTGGCCGAGGCGGGCTGCCGTTTTATCGAGGCGAGTTCTTTCGTCTCCCCCGGCAAAATCCCGCAACTGGCGGACAATGCGCAGGTTTTTCGCGCGATCCGCCGCGCGCCCGGCGTGGTCTATTCCGCTTTGACGCCCAATTTGCGCGGTTTTGAAGCGGCGCTCGCCGCCGGCGCGGATGAGGTGGCGATTTTTGCTTCGGCCTCGGAAAGCTTCAGCCGGAAAAACATCGATTGCTCCATCGAGGAATCCATCGCCCGGTTCGAGCCGGTGATGGCGGCGGCGCAGCGTGCGGGCGTCGTGGTGCGCGGCTATGTCTCCTGCGTCGTCGGCTGTCCCTATGAAGGCGCGATAAAACCCGCCGCCGTTTCAAACGTGGCGCGGAAGCTTGACGAAATGGGCTGTTACGAAATCAGCCTGGGCGACACGATCGGGGTCGGCACGCCGCGCCGCGTGCAGGAGATGATCGAAACCGTGGCGGCCAACATCGCCGTGGACAGGCTTGCCGGCCATTTCCACGACACTTATGGCATGGCCGCCGCCAATGTTTACGCCGCGCTGGAAATGGGCGTCGGCGTTTTCGACGCCTCCGTCGCCGGGTTGGGCGGCTGCCCCTACGCTCCCGGCGCCGCCGGCAACCTCGCCACCGAAGACCTCGTCTGGCTGATGAACGGGCTGGGCGTCGAAACCGGAATCGATCTGGACCGGCTGGTCGATTGCGCTCTGTGGATCAGCGGGCGGCTTGAACGCCAACCCGTTTCGCGCGTCGCCCGCGCCCTGGCCGCGACGCGGCTTTAGATGGCTGCGCCTTCGTGGCGAAGCAGCCAGAGCTTTCGCTCCAGCCCGCCGCCATAACCGGTGAGCGAGCCATCGGCGCCGATGACCCGGTGGCAGGGAACCACGATGGCGACCGGATTGCCGTTATTGGCCATGCCGACGGCGCGCACGGCTTTCCGCCGCCCAATCCGCGTTGCGATCTCCCCGTAACTCGCGGTCCTTCCAGCCGGAATTTCCCGCAGCGCAGACCAGACCTCGCGCTGGAACGGCGTGCCGCCCGTCTTGACCTTCAGCGCCTCGATGCCTGAGATTTCGCCTGCGAAATAGGCCTCCAGCGCGCGACGGGCGCCCGAGGCTTCGGCTCTAGGCTCCACAAGCGTCCGCCCCTCCCCATATTGAAGGCGCAGCAGCCGGCTTAAGCGCTCTTCGCATTCCACCCAGTCCAAAGCGCGGACATGGCCATCTTCGTCGGTGACGAGCTGCATGGCGCCCGTTGGCGTCAACATGCTCTCTATGAAAAAGTGCAATTCTGTCATGGCGGCGATCCTAACAACGTGGAAACCGGATGTCTGGCGAGATTCGGACGCGAATGCCTTGGCCCTCCAAATCATCGATGTCCGAAAACCGCGAGACTCCGCCGGGCGCCAGGCGCAGGATAGCTTCATGGATCTTGACCACGACGCCTGCTACCGCGCGATTTGCGCCCGCGATCCGCGTTTCGACGGCCGCCTGTTCACGGGCGTCAAGACGACCGGAATCTATTGCCGTCCAATCTGCCCGGCGCGGACGCCGCGCCGGGAAAACGTGATCTTCTTTCCCAGTGCGGCGGCGGCGCAGGAGGCCGGATTCCGACCCTGCCTGCGCTGCCGTCCCGAAACCGCGCCCGAACTTGGCGCCTGGCGCGGCGGCTCGAACACGGTGTCGCGGGCGCTGTCGCTGATCGAGATGGGCGCGCTCGACGAAGGCGGCGTCGACGCCCTGGCCAACCGCGTCGGCGTTGGCGAGCGGCAGCTGCGCCGCCTGTTCTTGCGCCACCTTGGCGCCTCGCCCGTCGCTGTAGCCCAGACGCGCCGGGTGCTGCTGGCCAGACAGCTGATCGGCGAGACGTCCATGCCGATGACGGAGATCGCGCTGGCTTCCGGTTTCGGCAGCCTGCGGCGTTTCAACGAGACCTTTCAGGCCCTGTACCAGCGTCCGCCGAGCGCCATGCGCCGCGCGGAAGCGGTCGACGCCGGCGCGCACGGCGAAACCACGCTGCTGCTGCGTTATCGGCCGCCCTATGACTGGCCCGCCATGCTCGATTTTCTGCGCGCCCGGGCGATCAAGGGAGTCGAATGCGTCGAGAACGGAATCTATCGGCGCGCCATCGCCTTGCACGGCGAACATGGAACGATCGAAGTGGAGCCGGCGGAAGGCAACGCGCTGAAAGTGCGTCTGCGATTTGCCCGTCTAACGGACTATCCCAACATCATCGCCCGGCTGCGGCGCGTCTTCGACCTCGCCGCCGACCCGGATGCGGTCACCCTCGATCTGGCCAAGGATTCCATCCTCGCGGCGCTCGTCGCCGCCCGCCCCGGCCTGCGCCTCCCTGGCACCTGGGACGGCTTTGAACTTGCCGTTCGCGCCATCCTCGGCCAGCAGGTGTCGGTCGCTAGCGCGGCGACAATGGCCGGGCGTCTGACGGCGGAATTCGGCGAAAAGCTGCGCTGCGCCGATCCCGTCCTGACCCATGTCTTTCCCGAACCCGCGGCGCTGGCGGAGGCCGATCTGGCAAGGCTCGGAATGACTCGGCGCCGCGCGGAAAGCCTGTCGAAACTTGCGGCGTCGGTCGCCGGCGATCCCCATATTTTCTCGACGGGCCGTTCGCTCGACGAGGCCCTCGCGCAGCTTCGCGCCCTTCCCGGCGTTGGCGAATGGACCGCGCAATATATCGCCTTGCGGCTGCTGCGCGAACCCGACGCCTTTCCCGCCAGCGATATCGGCCTGTTGCGCGCCATGGCGACCAGCGACGGCGTGAGGCCGACACCCCGGCAGTTGCTGGCCCGCGCCGAAAACTGGCGTCCCTGGCGCGCCTATGCCGCGCAATATTTATGGACGGCTGATTCGTCGCGAGCCTATTCAGATCCGCGAAGCGAAAATGC
>NZ_JBKQOU010000095.1:0-35519 GCF_052145335.1 Rhodoblastus sp. | reverse complement strand
CCGGCGTGCCGGAACTGTCGACCTGGGCCCTGATGCTCATGGGCTTCGCCGGCCTCGGCTTCGCGGGTCATCGCCGCGCCAAGAACCGCGCCGTGGCCTGATTGTTACAAGCGTGAGATAACGACGGGCGGGAGCAATCCCGCCCGTTTGCATTTTTGTTGTCAATAAAGGCGCGAAAGCCCCTTCGCCAATCTATTAAGGACAAGTCGATGGAATCGCTGGCGTCGCATCCGCAAGTCGTTCGCCTTCTGATGGAAGGCGCGCGAAGCTGCATCTGGCTGGCGATCATGTTCGCGGTCTTCGCGCCGCTGGAACATTTCTTCGCGGTCCGGCCGGTCAAGCTTTTCTACAAGGGCTGGTCAACCAACCTCGGCTGGTATTTTATCAACAGCCTTGTGCCGATCTTCCTTCTGGGCCCCATCTCGGCGCTGATCGCCCTGACCATCCACACGATCCTGCCGGGCAGCGTCACCGGCGCGGCGGCGGGCCTGCCGCTCTGGGCGCGCATGGTCGGAGCCATGGTGGTCGGCGAAATCGGCTTCTATTGGGGCCACCGCTGGAGCCATGAAATCCCGCTGCTGTGGCGCTTCCACGCCGTCCACCACAGCGCCGAAACCATCAGTTTTCTGGTCAATACGCGGGCGCACCCCGTCGATCTGGTTTTTTCCCGGCTGTGCGGCCTGACGCTTTTATACGCCACTGGCTTCGCCGCGCCGGTCGGCGACCATCCGAGCCTCGTGCCCGCTCTGGTGCTGTTCGCCGGCTCGATGTGGAGTTATTTCATCCACGCCAACCTGCGCTGGCGCCTAGGGCCCTTCGAGGAAGTGCTCTCCAGTCCGGCCTTTCATCATTGGCACCACACTTACGAGGACCACAAGGACCACAATTATGCGACGATGCTGCCGGTGATGGACCGAATATTCGGCACTTTCTATCTGCCGAAACAATGGCCTGCCGAATATGGCACGGCGACGCCCATGCCGCGCGATGTGATCGGGCAAATGGTGGAGCCGTTCTTGCCGAGCCTCACCACCTCCGACGCCAAGACGGGAATTTCCAGCTCGACCTGAAACTTACAACGCCAACCGGCCGCCGGCGAGCGCGAGGGCGCCGGCGAGCAAGGTTCGCAGCACCCGGTCGGGCACGCGACTGGCGAAATGGCTGGCGATGGCGACGCCGGGGATCGAGCCAACCAGCAGCGAGAGCAGCATGGGCCAATCCACGGAGCCCATCGCCCAGTGACCCGCCCCTGCAATCAGCGTCAGCGGAACGGCATGGGCGATGTCGGAGGCGACAATGCGCAGGGTCGGCATTTTGGGATAGAGCATCAACAGGAAGGTCACGCCCAAAGCCCCTGCCCCAACCGAGGAAATGGTTACAAGCACGCCGAGCCCCACGCCCAACACGACGGTCAGAAGCGCAATCTGCTCGTCGCTGCGCCCCTCGAAAAAAGGCGCAAATTTTTTCACCAGGTAGGGACGAAACACCAAAGCGACGGCCGTCATCAGCAGCGATACGCCCAAGGTCGTGGTGATCACCCCATTGGTCTGGCCGGATTGCGCGCCGAAATATGACAGCGCCAGCAAGGTGAGCAGAGCGGCGGGCGCGCTGCCAGCGAACAGGCGGCGCGTCACCCGCCAATCGACTGAGCCATGCAGGCTATGGACGGTGGTTCCGCTGATCTTGGTGATGCCTGCGTAAAGCAGGTCCGTGCCGACCGCTGTGGCCGGATGGATGCCAAACAACAGGACCAGCAGCGGCGTCATCAGCGAACCGCCGCCGACGCCGGTCAGCCCCACCAATGCGCCGACCACGAAGCCGGAGACCGCGTAGGGAAAATGTATTAGTTGAATCAAGTGCATAGACACGGCCTTCACGCCAAAATCGTCGGTTTCCCGCAGTAGTTCCGAGAGGCCAAGGGAATTTTACAGCCGGAAGCCAGCTGCCGCAACCGGCCCGGGTCTCCCACCGCGCCGCCCTAGCGACATCGGCACTGAATATGTATTTTCTACGGATTTTGTAAACTAATATTTTCACCGCAGCCTCTTTGCGCCCAGCGACGATCCGCCGCGCCAAAAACATTGGCAATTCCCCGGCAGCGTGAAATATTTACGACAGAGACCGCGCCGGTGAGGCGGATAAAACGGAAAACCATAAGGAAAACAGCGATGAGCGAGACTCAGAACGGCGAAAGACGGGTGAGCGGGCCACGGCTGACTGCCCTGGTCGGCCCGTTTCAGAGCGGCAAAACCACTTTGCTCGAATGTATCCTGACCCGCGCCGGCGCCCTGTCGCGCCAGGGATCGGTGCGCGACGGCACGTCGGTCGGCGATTCCAGCGCCGAGGCGCGCGCCCATGCCGCCAGCGTCGAGGCCAATATCGCTTCGGTCGACTATCTCGGCGACCGCTTCACCTTCATTGACTGCCCCGGTTCGGTCGAATTCCTGCACGAGGCGCGCAACGTCCTGCCGCTATGCGATGCGGCGATCGTGGTCTGCGAGACTGACGAGCGCAAATTGCCGGCCCTGCGCATGATTCTGCGCGAACTCGAAGACCTCGGCGTGCCGCGCATCCTGTTCCTCAACAAAATCGACACTGCCACGGCGCGCATCCGCGAATCCCTCGCCATGCTGCAGCCGGCGTCGCGCACGCCCTTGCTGCTGCGCCAGATTCCGATCTGGCAGAACGGCATAGCCACCGGCTTTATAGATCTGGCGCTGGAGCGCGCCTTCGTCTATCGCGAACACGCCCCCTCCGTGGTGGTGGATGTCCCCGCCGGGGAAATTCCAACGGAAAAAGAAGCACGCTACACCATGCTGGAGCGGCTTGCGGATTACGACGATTCCTTGATGGAGGAATTGATCTCCGACATCGAGCCGCCGCGCGACCAGATTTTCGACGATTTGACCCAGGACCTGCGCCAGGGCCTGGTCGCGCCGGTGCTCATCGGCTCGGCGGAAGCCGGCCATGGGGTGACCCGGCTATTGAAGGCCCTTCGCCATGAAGCGCCCGGCATCGCCGAGGTGCGCACCCGCCTCGGCGTCGCCGATTCCGGCGCGCCGCTCGCCCATGCAATCAAGACCATCCACACTGCCCATGGCGGCAAGCTGACTTTCGCCCGCGTTTTGCGCGGCTCGTTCAACGACGGCGGCCTCGTCAGGAGCGCCAGCGGCGACGATCGCATTTCCGGCCTTTCGCGACTGACCGGTCTCTCCGGCTCGAAACAAGCCAAAGTCGAGGAAGGCGATGCCGTTGCTTTCGGCCGCCTTGACCATGTCGCCACCGGCGAGACCTTCGGCGACGCCAAGAATGGCGTCCCGGCCCCCGCCGTGGCGCCCGTGCCGCCGCCACAGCCGGCCCATGCCCTGGCGCTGGCCGTCAAGGACCGCAAGGACGAGGTGAGGCTTGCCACCGCCCTGGCCAAGCTGATCGAGGAAGACCCGTCGCTGGCCTTCGTCCATGACCAGGAGGCCGCTGAACTCAAACTGTTCGGCCAGGGCGAAATGCATCTGCGCGTCGCCCTCGAGCGGCTTGCCGCGCGGTTCGGCGTCAATGTCGAAACCCAGAAGCCGGGCGTTGGCTACCGCGAAACCATCCGCCACGCGGTTTCCACGCGGGGGCGTCACAAGAAACAGTCAGGCGGCCATGGCCAGTTCGGCGACGTGGCGCTGGATGTCGGGCCGCTGCCCCGCGGCGAAGGCTTCGCCTTCAACGAGACCGTGCATGGCGGCTCCGTGCCCAGGAACTTTTTTTCCGCCATCGAGGAAGGCTGCCGCGACGCCCTGGTGAGCGGGCCGCTCGGTTTTCCGGTGGTCGATGTCGCCGCCACCCTGACCGACGGCTCCTATCATTCGGTCGATTCCTCCGACATGGCTTTCCGCACCGCAGCGCGGATCGGCATGTCCGAAGCTCTGGCCAAGGCCAATCCGGTGCTGCTGGAGCCGATTTACGCGGTGGAGCTGACGGCGCCAAGCGAGGCTTTGTCGCGCATCACCGCGATCGTGTCGGCCCGCCGGGGGCAGATCCTGGGCTATGATGCGCGCCCCGGCTGGGAAGGTTGGGACGTGCTCAACGCCTTGATGCCGGAAGCCGAAATGGGGGGCCTGATCGTGGAACTCCGCTCGGCGACGGCGGGCGTCGGCTCCTTCACCGCGAAATTCGACCATCTGGCCGAAATCGTCGGCAAGCCGGCGGAAGCGATCATCGCCCACCACAATGGCGCCAAAGCGCTGGCGCATTGAGTGATGTTTTAGAAACAACCATCTGAAATCGCGGCGAAAATCATATAGATCATTTTCGCCGCCGTCAAAGTCCAACGCCGCCTCTCCGCGGGCCTATTTCTTGAACGAATTGCGCTCTTTAGCGCTGAAATTGCTGGTATCGCCTTCGCGCGCCGCGCGGGCGCGCCAGCTCTTGCGGACAGCATCGGATTTCAGCTCCGGAGCCACAAAGGACAACAGGCGCTCCATTTTTTCGCTGCCGCAGGACGGACAGACCGCGACATCGGTGAATCCCATCAGCAATTCCGAGTCCCTGTCGCATTCGGCGCAATGAAAGCTGTAAAGCGGCATTATCGTCTTCCCTGAAAACAAAACCTTCGGCGCCCAATTTTCAAGCAGGAATCGGGCCAATAAGCTAAACCGACTGCGTGGAAGAGGCGCGAAAACGCCATAGCGCCGCCGCCAGGAAGACGCCGCCAATAAGGCCCACAGCCAAAAATCTCGGCCAGACTATATCGAAGCCGGCGCCGCGATAAAGGATCGCCTGGGCGATGGCGACAAAGTGAGTCGAGGGCGAAAGCTGCATCACATTGCGCAAAAACGGCGGCATGCTCTCCAGCGGGGTATTGGCGCCCGACAGCAGGTTCAGCGGCACCGCCACCAAGAGATAGAGCAGGCCCAGCTGCGGCATGGTCTTGGCGATGGTGGCGAGAAAAACCCCCACCGATGTGGCGAAAAACAGGTAAAGCAGCGCGCCGCACATGAACAAGGGGATCGAGCCCTCGATGGGGACATGCAAGAGCCGCTGAACCACGAAAACCAGCGACAGGCCGACCGCGCCCGCGATCACCAGGCTGTTCGCCCAGATTTTCGCCATGGCGATTTCGAACGGCGTCACCGGCATGACCAGCAGATGTTCGACCGTGCCATGTTCGCGCTCGCGCACCACCGCCGCGCCGGCGAGGATGATCGCCAGCATGTTGACGGAGCCGATAATGCCCATCACGCTGGAAAACCAGGAGGTGACGACATTGGGGTTGAAGGCGATGCGCACCGTCTGGCCGATCGGCGCTGGCGGCGGGTTATCCTGCCGGGTGAGGTATTTGGCGATCTCATCGGTGAGAATCTGCTGGGCGTAGCCCGAACCTATGCCTGCCTGCACCATTGCGGTGGCGTCGACGTTGAATTGCAGGGTCGGCTTGCGTCCGGCGACGAGGTCGCGCTGGAAATTGGGCGGAATGTCGAGCACGAACGTGTAGGCGCCGACATTCATCAGCCGATCTATGTCTTTTTCTGCAACCGGCACGGCAGGCAGGAAATAGGGCGGCAGGAAGGCGCGGGCCAGCCGGACGGAAATTTCCGAATGATCCTCGTCGACAACGGCGATCGAGGCGTTGTGCACTTCCTGCGAATTGCTCTGCGCCTGGGCGATCACCGCCAAAGTGAAGGAATAGACCACCAGCCCGAGCAGCACCCAGTCGCGGAAAAAACTGCGCAACTCCTTGACGCCGAGCCAGAATATATTGGAGAGCGTCTGCATCACTTCTCCTGTTTGCGCAAAAGCAGCAGGCTGAGCAGCGTCAGAGCCGGAATGAACAGCGCAAGCTTCGCCAGATGCGGCCACAGATCGGCGAAGTTCAAGCCCTTGGTGAAGGCGCCGACGCTGATCGGCAGATAATAGGTCATCGGGAATAACTGCCCCATCACCCTGCCCATGCCCGTGACGGACGAGGCCGGCGTACTCATGCCGGAAAACATGCTGGCTGGCAGGATCGTCAAAATGGCCGTGCCGAACAGGGCTGCGATCTGGGTGCGGGTAAAGGCCGAAACCACCATGCCATAGCCGGTGGTCGCCGCGACATAGACGATGGACCCGAACGCCAGGATGGCGAAGCCGCCCTTGAGCGGCACTTTGAAAACATAGATCGCCATCAGGAACATTATGACGAAATCCACCATCGCCAGCGCGATATAGGGGATCTGCTTGCCGAGCAGGAATTCGAGCCGCGTCACGGGGGTCACATAGAGATTGGTGATCGACCCGAGCTCCTTTTCGCGCACGATGGCGAGCGCCATCAGAATGGCGGGGATCAGCGCCAGTTGCAGGGCGATGGCGCCAGGAACCATGGCGTAGATGGAATCGAAATCCTGATTGTAGCGGAAACGCGTCTCGATATTGACCTGCTCCGCCGGCGGCGGCGGCGCATTCCCGCGGATCGCCGGATCGGCGAGAAATTGCTGATGGACTCCTTGCAGATAGCCGTGGATGGTTTCGGCGCGGAACGGCATGGCGCCGTCGATCCAAACCGAAACTTCGGTCTGGCGTCCCCTCTTGACGTCGCGGCCGAAGCCCGGCGGGATTTCGATGGTGGCGGCGACCGCGCCGCTTTTCAAGCGGTTGCGAAGGTCGGTCGCGTCGCGGATCGGCGGCTGCTCGATGAAATAGGCCGAGCCGCGCACTTCGCTCAGATAGGCGCGGCTGATGAAGGAATTGTCACGGTCGAGCGCCGCATAGGTCAGCGAATCCACGTCCGTGGTGATGCCGAAGCCCAGCACCAGCAGCAGCATCGCCGGACCGAACAGGGCATAACCCAGCCGGATCGGATCGCGCGAAAGCTCCAGAATCTCGCGGATCGTATAAGCCATCATGCGGCTGAAGCTGAACCACGGAGTTTTCTTCGGCGTCGCCTCCCCCGCGACGATAATTTCGCGGCTCGCGTCCCCTACCGCCGCGGCGCCCTGCCGTGACGAGACGGCTTCTTCGAGAAAGGAAATAAACGCGTCCTCCAGCGTTGCGGCGCCGCGCATAAGTGTGAGCTGTTGCGGAGTGCCGGTGGCGAGGATTTTCCCCGAGTCCATCAGCGAAATACGGTCGCAGCGCGCCGCCTCGTTCATGAAATGGGTCGAGATGAAAATGGTGACGCCCTGCAGGCGCGACAATTCGATCAGCAGCCGCCAGAATTCGTCGCGGGCGATCGGGTCGACGCCGGATGTCGGCTCGTCGAGGATCAGCAAGTCCGGGCTGTGCACCACCGCCACCGCCAACGCCAGCCGCTGCCTCATGCCCAGAGGCAGTTCGGAGGCCAGTGTGTGGACGAAGGGCTCCAAGCCGAACCGGTCGAGCAGGTCGGCGATGCGGGCCTTGGCTTTTTCGGGCGGCAGCTGGAAAAGCCTGGCGTGCAGTTCGAGATTCTGCGCCACGGTGAGTTCGGTATAGAGCGAAAAGCTCTGCGACATATAGCCGACGCGCCGGCGCGAATTCATGCCGCCGGCTTCCATGGTCTGGCCGAACAATTCGGCCCTACCCTCGCCAGCCGGCAGCAGGCCGGTGAGCATTTTCATCGTTGTGGTCTTGCCGCAGCCGTTGGAGCCGACGAAGCCGAAAATCTCGCCGCGCCCAATGTCGAGATCGACATGATCGACGGCGGTGAAATCACCGAAACGGCAGGTCAGTCCCCTCGCGGAAATCACCGGCGCGGCGCCGTCGGCGCGGCGCGGCGGGATTTCCAGTTTTTTCGCCCGCTTGCGCTCTTCTTCAGGCAAAACCGAAATGAAGGCTTCCTCGATGCTCGTCGCGCCGGTCTTTTGCTTGATTTCGGCGGGCGAGCCGGTCGCCAGCACTTTGCCCGCATTCATCGCGACGAGAAAATCGAAACGCTCCGCCTCTTCCATATAGGCGGTGGCGACAATCACGCTCATGGATCGTTCCCCACTGGCGCGAAAACGCATCCGGTCGACCAGTTCCCAGAACTGGCGGCGCGACAGCGGATCGACGCCGGTGGTCGGCTCGTCGAGAATCAACAGCTGAGGGTCGTGGATCAGCGCACAGCACAAGCCGAGTTTCTGCCGCATGCCGCCGGAAAGCTTTTGCGCCAGCCGATCGGCGAAAGGCGACAGGCCGGTGTCGCGCATCAGGTTTTGCGCCCGCTCCGCGCCCTCGGCGCGACTCTGGCCATAGAGCCTGGAGAAAAAACGGATGTTTTCCGCCACCGTGAGGTCGGGATAGAGATTTTTGCCCAGCCCCTGCGGCATATAGGCAATGCGCGGACAGACCGCGTCGCGCCAGCCAGCCTCGCCTATGTCGCCGCCGAGCACCTGGGCGCCGCCTTGCTGCAGCGCCTTGGCCCCCGCGATCAGGGCGAGCAGTGTGGATTTGCCAACGCCGTCCGGCCCGACCAGTCCGACCATCCGGCCGGCCGGAATGTCCAGAGTCACGCCGTCGAGCGCCGCCACCTTTCCATAGACATGGCGCAGATGCAGCAGGCGGACGGCGGGCGCCGCCAGCAAGGATAGCGCGCCCTCCGGGTTGTTCATTCCGCCGATCCTTGCAGCGTCGGCGTCCATGCGGCGTTGGGGTCGGTCTTGACATAGGCGACGCCCGGCAAGCCGCTGCGCACGGAATCGGCATGGGCCTGCGACCGCGCGGGATCGATGCGCACCCGCACGCGGAACATTAGCTTGTCGCGGTCGTTCTGGGTTTCCACCATTTTGGGTGTGAACTGCGCCTGATCGGCGAGAAACGTCACTT
Organism: Rhodoblastus sp.; assembly: GCF_052145335.1. GTDB lineage: Bacteria > Pseudomonadota > Alphaproteobacteria > Rhizobiales > Beijerinckiaceae > Rhodoblastus. The sequence continues at coordinate 26,771 of NZ_JBKQOU010000095.1, read as the reverse complement.
TGGCCGGGATCGGGTGGTCGGGATAGGCGTCGAGCAGGATCCGGGCGTCGGAGCCGATTTTGACCTTGTCGGCGTTCAGTGTCGGCATGTAGACGTCCATATAGACATAGGACGTGTCGAGCATGGTGAAGACCTTGCCACCAGCGGGCAAGACCTCGCCGACATTGGCGAGGCGATACTCCAGGCGTCCGTCATGCGGCGCCACCAGCGTATTATCGGCGATATTGACGCGGGTGAGTTCGGCGTCATGGAGCGCGGCGATCAAGGCCTTTTCCGCCTCGCTGACGCGATGCTCGGCGGCAGCCTGGGCGGCGTTGGCGCCGTCGAGCGCCTGGCGGCGCTGGTCATAGAGCTCGTGGGTGGCGAAGCCGGTCTTGAGCAGGTTTTGGGTGCGTTTCAATTCCTGCTGGGCGAGCAGCGCAGCGCTTCGGCTCTGGACGAGATTGGCCTGTGCTTCATCGATCAGCTTTCGCGCCTGGTCGACCTGGGCCTCCCCGCGCTCGAGGCTTTGCTGCAGATCGCGCGTATCCATCACCGCCACCACCTGGCCGGCGACCACCTTGTCGCCCTCGTCGGCGCGCAATTCGGCGATGCGACCGGCGAATTTGGTGTCAATGTCGATCGGATCGGCTTCCAGCCGACCATTGCCATAGACGATCCAAGCCGGAATGGCCGGCGCGCGATGCGCCTGCCAGTAAAGGAAGCCTGTCCCGCCGCCGATCAGGGCGAGGATGACGAGGCGGCGCGTCCACACCGACCTTCTGCCTTCCGGCTGATGTTCGACCACGGCCGGCAGCGGCTCAGTCCTGGCTAGCGTCGCTGGCAATTGCGTTTCCGGCGCGGGGGAAATCTTTTCCTGAATCCGTGCGGGGTGGCCGCCCTGTTCGGTCTCGCTCATCGCGTAACCTCTTGCTGTCATCTGGCGAAAGTCTAGCGTCGGCCGCGCATTATAACCTTGATCTGGCGCTATTGCGGCAGGACAGGAAATTTGCGCCGCCCTCGGATCTTGCCGCTGACGTCCTTATAGCAGAGACTGGCGCGCCGGCGGGAGATGGTGACTCGCGCGCGCCTTCGGATCGTCTTCTCCCGCGAGGGGCCAGGGCGCCAACGATGATATCAGGACTCCCCTTGCCCGATCTCCGAACCATCGTCAGCGAAATCGCCGAGGAAATGCGCGACCGCAAGGATCGCGGCGAAGTCGCGACCTACATTCCGGAACTGGCGCGCGTCGGTCTCGAAAATTTCGGCATTGCAGTGGTGGACGGCGACGGAACGATCGCCGAGGCCGGCGATTCCGACAAGCCCTTCTCGATCCAGAGCATATCGAAAGTCTTCACCCTCACCCTCGCGCTCGGCAAGGCCGGCGACCTGCTTTGGACGCGGGTCGGTCGCGAGCCCTCCGGCAATCCGTTCAACTCCATCGTCCAGCTCGAGCTGGAAAAAGGCGTGCCGCGCAATCCCTTCATCAACGCCGGCGCGCTCGCGGTCACCGATGCGCTGTTGTCATGCCACCCGCCTCGCGCCGCGCTCGGCGAAATCCTGAGTTTCATCCGCGCCGCCGCCGGGGACGAGTCGATCTTCATCGACGAGAACGTCGCCGAATCCGAAAAGCGGACCGGTTTTCGCAACGTCGCTCTGGCGAATTTCATGAAGAGTTTCGGCAAGCTGGAAAATCCGGCTGATCTCGTGCTCGGAACCTATTTCCACCATTGCTCCATCGCCATGTCCTGCCGGCAGATCGCCATGGCCGGGCGCTATCTCGCCCATTCCGGTCGCAATCCCGAAACAGGCTTCAACGTCGTCTCGGCGCGACGGGCGCGCCGCATCAACGCCTTGATGCTCACTTGCGGCCATTACGACGGCTCAGGCGAATTCGCCTACCGCGTCGGCCTGCCGGGCAAGAGCGGCGTCGGCGGCGGCATTTTTGCGGTGGCGCCGGGTAGGGCTTCGATCGCCGTCTGGTCACCCGGCCTCGACGCCGCCGGAAATTCGCGGTTGGGTCGGATGGCGCTGGAAAAGCTGGCGCAGCGCATGAAATGGTCGATTTTCGGCTGAAGGACGCCGCCAATAATCAGGTCTGGTTGTTGTCGGGCGCGACGCATTCCGCGCCCCGCAGCGTCCAGTCGACATGCTCGTATCTGTGCTGCTTGTTGATCCAGTCCTGCGCCACCTGCATCGACTGAAACATGCAAAGGCCGGTCGTTTCGTCCGGCAAAATATCTTCGAACCTGCACTTCGACTGATCGGCCGACAGGCAGACTTTCGCTCGGACCTTGCAGTGGAAATCGCATTTGGCCGTTGGTTCGGCGAACGAGATTGGCAGCTTGGCCAGCATTGTTACGGCGATCAAAGCGTGAAGGGCCATTTCAATAGCTCCGTGCGGGAGAAAAAACAGGAACACTCCCAAGGGCTAACGCGGAGAAGGCGGAATTAGGTCCCGGCGCCGCACGACGGGCCTGTGCGGTCGAGTTCAAAGATTGGCTTTCTGCTCGTCCGGCGGATTGTCGGACGGCCGCCAGCAGAGTCGCCGCATTCGTCGCGCAACACGCCGCCTTCAATGGCGGCGGACTGGGCCGAATCGATCGAAGGGCTGGCGGCGCCGGGCGACATTCGTCAAGCCCGCGCAAAAATGCCGGCGCGCCTGTTCCTCCTCGCCCAGGCCGTGCTCGGCGGCTGCTTGGACATTTCGCCCATGTCGACGCCGTGACCGCCTACCTCGCCACCAGCCCCGGCGGACTCGACGCCGTGGCGATCATCGCCGCCTCGACCAAACTCGACATGCCCTTCATCATGGCCCTGCAAACCGCGCGAATCGTTCTGGTGATAGCGATCGGGCCGTATTTGGCGCGCAAATTCGCCGGTTGGTCGTCCAAAGCGTTTTCAAGCGAAGTGGCCTCCGGTTCGCGTGAAGAAAACGCGTAAAAACAAAAAGCAGAGCCCCGATCCGATTCAATCGCAAAAGGCCCTGGCCGGGCGCCGAAGTTGAATGAGCCCCCCACCTTGTGCTTAATGCGCGGATTCGCCGCCCGATCGGTCGGCGATCACAGAATGGCCGCGTTTGTTGGGCTTTGTGACCAAAGTTTGCGGAATGCTATGCCAAGCTTACGCGAGGGACCTCCGAATGCGACAACTTCGCGGTCGGATTGAAAAGAATTATTGGAGCGGGATTTGATGCGTACGCTGTTTCTTCAAGCGCCTTCCTTTGACGGTTTCGACGGGGGCGCGGGCTCGCGCTATCAGGCCCGGCGCGAAATAGCCTCTTTCTGGTATCCTACCTGGCTGGCCCAGCCCGCCGCCCTGGTCGAAAACTCCAAGCTGATCGACGCGCCGCCGCATAAGATCAAGCTCGCGGAAGTCGTGGCGCAGGCCAAGGATTTCGATCTCGTCGTGTTGCACACTTCCGTTCCCTCCTTCGCCTCCGACGTGAAATGCGTCCAGGCGCTGAAGGACGCCAATCCGTCGCTGAAGGCCGGCCTGATCGGGGCCAAGGTGGCGGTGGACGCCGACGGCAGCCTGAAGGCTGCGCCGGTGGTGGACTTCGTCGCCCGCAACGAATTCGACTTCACCATCAAGGACGTGGCCGACGGCAGGGACTGGAAGGACATTCTCGGGCTTTCCTACCGCGACGCCAACGGCGCGATCCAGCACAATGCCGATCGGCCGATACTGCAGGACATGGATTCCCTGCCCTTCGTGACGCCGGTCTACAAGCGCGATCTTCAGATCGAAAAATATTTCATCGGCTATCTCAAGCACCCGTACCTGTCGATCTACACGGGGCGCGGCTGCAAGTCGCGCTGCACCTTCTGCCTGTGGCCGCAAACGGTTGGCGGCCATCGCTACCGCACCCGCAGCGTCGGCCATGTCATCGAGGAAATCGCCTGGGCGCAAAAGGCCTTCCCGCAGGTGAAGGAGTTTTTCTTCGACGACGACACGTTTACAGACGACCTGCCCCGCGCGGAGGCCATTGCCAGGGAACTCGGCAAGCTGGGGATCACCTGGTCGTGCAACGCCAAGGCCAATGTGCCTCGCCAATCGCTGAAAGTGATGCGCGACAACGGCTTGCGCCTGCTGCTGGTCGGCTATGAATCCGGCAACCAGCAGATCCTGCACAATATCAAGAAGGGCATGCTCATCGAAGTCGCCAAGCGCTTCGCCAAGGATTGCCGCGAACTGGGCATCGCCATTCACGGCACTTTCGTCATGGGCCTGCCCGGAGAAACGCGAGAAACCATCAAGGAAACGATCGCCTTCGCCAAGGAGGTCAATCCGCACACCATGCAGGTGTCGCTGGCCGCGCCCTATCCCGGCACCGTGCTCTACGATCAGGCTATCAAGAACGGCTGGCTCGACAAGGACCACGCGGAACTGGTCGACGAGAACGGCGTGCAGATCGCGCCCCTGCACTATCCCGACCTCAGCCATAAGGAAATCTTCGACTCCGTCGAGACTTTTTATCGGCAGTTCTATTTCCGCCCCAGCAAGATCGGTTCGATTGTCGGCGAAATGGCGCGCGACCGCGACATGCTGAAGCGCCGCCTGCGCGAGGGCGTCGAATTCTTCCAGTTCCTGCGCGAACGCAAACAGGCCTGAGCTTGGACCGCACCAAAGCACGGGCGCTGAAAAAATTCGATCAGGAGACCGCAATGACCCGCCGCTTCACCGCCGCCGCGCTTTTCGCGGCGATTGTCGTCTTCCCGACCCTGGCGCCGGCGGCGGAACTGAAGGCGGTCGAGCCTCCGGTCAGCGCCGAGCCCCGGACCACGACGGCGAGCTATGGCGACTGGATCCTGCGCTGCCAGCGGGTCGGCGAAACCGAGAAGGCGGTGCGAATCTGCGAACTCGTCCTGACCATCCAGGCTGGCCCGCAGCCGTCGCCGATCGCCGAACTCGCGATGGGCCGCTTGTCCAAGAGCGATCCCTATCGCGTCACCGCGCATCTGCCGACCAATATTGCGCTGCCGAGCACGGTCAAGTTCTCGCTAGGCGCAAAGGATCCGCGCACCCAGGAACTGGCTTGGCGCAGCTGCGCCCCAGTCGGCTGTTTCGCCGACGCGCAGTTGAGCGAAGCACAGTGGAAAAGCCTGTACGCCCAGGCTGAGCCAGGCTCGCTGGAATATGTCGATTCGGTCGGACGCCCGGTAAAGCTGCCGGTATCGTTCCGCGGCCTGCCTCAGGCTATGGACGCTCTGGCCAAGGAATAATAAAAAGCGCCCGCCGGCGTCCCGGCGGGCGCACCCGCTTGTACGGCAAGCTTATTCGATCACTTGCACGATCCGGTGGGTATGTGGATCGACAAGCACCGGCTCGTCGTCAACCACGGTGTAGCGATAAGGGGTCGGCCCGAATTCGCGCGGCACCGGATAATATTCCACATCGCTCTCAGGCAGGACCGCGCCGACCCGCACCGGCTCGTCCAGGCGATAAGAGCGGACATGCTCGCGCCGCACATACTCATGGAAGCGCGGACGCTGGTCCACGCCCAGCAGGCCGCCGACCGCCCCGGTTGCTGCGCCTACGGCGCCGCCGACAACGGCGCCGACCGGGCCCGCATCGCGCCCCCCTCGTCGGCGCCCTGCGCGGCGCCACGTTCAATACCCTGGGCATAGGCGCCGACCGGCGCCAATGCGATCGCCGCCAAAGCGGCAAAACCGATAATCCTGTTTTTCATAATGCGCCCTCTCCATTGATTGGCTCGGCCGTCGCCGGACGGGAATGTCCAATCGGCCGCCACGGAGAGGCTAAAACGCACGCTGATTTTCATTGTTCCAATGTATTTTTGCTATTAACGACGTATAAGCTTAGGCGCTACAACTTTAGCAAACAATTGTCTAAGGACTAATAGCGTAGCTTATCTAAGGACTAACAGCGTAGCTTATGCATGCAATCTTATTATTAACTATATACCTAGTTACTCATCATGTTGCATGCCTAAAATCAGCTCCGACATGCGCGACATACGCTGCATCAATACGTTTGTTCAAACATCACCTCCAACGCACCAGCGCCACCAAGCAAAACAAAGGCCGCCCTTTAGGGCGGCCTTCAATCGTTGCTGGACCACTCAGGCGAAGGCCCGAAAGCGCTTACTCCGCGGCCGGAAGCTGCGGCGGCGCGGCGGAGGCTTCCGCTTTCTGCGCCAGGATCAGGTCGTCGCGGGTCATGGCGACTTCTCGCAACTTGGACATGGCCGCGCCGGTGCCCGCCGGGATCAGCCGGCCGACGATGACGTTTTCCTTGAGGCCTTCCAGCGTGTCGATCTTGCCGTTGACCGCCGCCTCGGTGAGGACGCGGGTGGTCTCCTGGAACGAAGCCGCCGAAATGAACGACCGCGTCTGCAAGCTCGCCTTGGTGATGCCGAGCAGAACCGGCGTGCCGGTGGCCGGGCGCTTGCCCTCCCCGAGGCACTTTTCGTTGGTCTCGTCCATTTCCATCCGGTCGACCTGTTCGCCGGCGAGATAGTCTGTTTCACCGGGATCGACGATATCGACCTTCTGCAGCATCTGCCGGACGATCACCTCAATGTGCTTGTCATTGATGCTCACGCCCTGCAGGCGATAGACTTCCTGGATTTCGTTGACCAGGTAGGCGGCGAGTTCCTCGACGCCCTTGATCGCCAGAATGTCATGCGGCGCGGGATTGCCGTCGACGATGTAATCGCCCTTTTCGACAATATCGCCATCCTGCAGATGGATGTGCTTGCCCTTGGGGATCAGGTATTCGACCGGCTCCACGCCTTCTTCGCCCGGGATGATCGAAAGCCGCTGCTTGTTCTTGTAATCGCGCCCGAATTGAATCGTGCCGCCGATCTCCGCGATGATCGCGTGATCCTTGGGACGACGCGCCTCGAACAATTCCGCGACGCGCGGCAGACCGCCGGTGATGTCGCGGGTCTTGGCGCTTTCGAGCGAGACGCGGGCGATGACGTCGCCCGCAGCCACCTGGGCGCCCGGATCGGCGGCGATGATCGATTCCACCGGCAGCGAATAGCGGGCGTCGCCGCCACGCAGCAGCTTGAGGATCTTGCCGTCCTTACCCTTGATCACCAGCGATGGTTTCAGGCTGCTGGAGCGAACATTCATCCGCCAGTCCATGACCATGCGCTTGGCGATGCCGGTCGCCTCGTCCACCGTTTCAGACATCGACTGGCCTTCGACCAGATCCTCGTAGCCGATGACGCCGTCGACTTCGGTGAGGATCGGACGCGAATAGGGATCCCATTCCGCCACGCGCTGGCCGCGCTTGACCATATCGCCCTCGTCCACCTTGAGCCGCGAGCCATATTGCACGCGATGCACGGCGCGTTCCGTCCCGTCCGGGGCGCAGATGACCACGGCGACATTGCGCGCCATGACCATCAGGTCGCCTTCGGAATTGCGCGCCAGATGGCGGTTGCGGATCTTCACCTGGCCATCGAAATTGGCTTCGATGAAGGACGAATCCGCGATCTGCGCCGCGCCGCCGATGTGGAAGGTGCGCATGGTGAGCTGGGTGCCCGGCTCACCAATCGATTGCGCCGCGATGACTCCGACCGCCTCGCCCATGTTGACCGGAGTGCCTCGCGCCAGATCGCGTCCATAGCAGGCGGCGCAACAGCCGTTCTTGGCTTCGCAGGTCAGCACCGAGCGGATCTTCACTTCCTGGATGCCGGCCGCGTTGATGCGGTCGATATGCCATTCCTGGATCATTTCGCCGGCCTTGACGATGACCGTGCCGTCCTGTTCGAGCAGATCCTCGGCCGTGAAGCGGCCGAGAATGCGGATCGCCAGCGAGGCCACGACCTGGCCGGCGTCGATGATCGCCCGCATGCGGATGCCATTGCTGGAGCCGCAATCATAGGAGGTGATGATCGAATCCTGCGCCACGTCGACGAGACGACGGGTCAGGTAACCGGAGTTCGCGGTCTTCAACGCGGTGTCCGCGAGGCCTTTTCGGGCGCCGTGGGTCGAGTTGAAGTATTCGAGAACCGTCAGGCCTTCCTTGAAGTTCGAGATGATCGGGCTCTCGATGATCTCGCCCGAGGGCTTGGCCATCAGGCCGCGCATGGCGGCGAGCTGTTTCATCTGCGCCGGCGAGCCACGCGCGCCGGAATGGGCCATCATGTAGATCGAGTTGATCGGCAGGTCGCGGCCGTCCTTGTCCTTCCGCACCGCCGAAATGCGCGCCATCATCTCCTCGGCGAGCTTGTCGGTGCATTTCGCCCAGGCGTCGACGACCTTGTTGTATTTCTCGCCCTGGGTGATCAGGCCGTCGAGATATTGCTGCTCGTATTCCTTGGCGAGACCACGAGTCTCCTCGACGATCCGGCCCTTGGTCTCCGGCACGACCATGTCGTCCTTGCCGAAGGAAATGCCCGCCTTGCAGGCTTCGCGGAATCCCAGACCCATGATCTTGTCGCAGAAGATCACCGTCTCCTTCTGCCCGCAATTGCGGTAGACGGTGTCGATCATCCCCGAGATTTCCTTCTTGGTCATGAGCTTGTTCACGACGTCGAAGGGCACTTTGTGATGGTCTGGCACGAGTTGACCGAGCATCATGCGGCCGGGCGTGGTGTCGAAAATCTTCGAAACCTTCTTGCCATCTGCGTCATAGGTCCAGGCGCGGCCCTTGATCTTGGTGTGCAGGGTGATCGCCTTGGCGAACAGGGCGTGTTCGATCTCGCCCTGGTTCGAGAAGACCATGCCCTGGCCCGGCTCGCCGTCGCGCATCAGCGACAGGTAATACAGTCCGAGCACGATGTCCTGCGAGGGCACGATGATCGGCTGGCCGTTGGCCGGATGCAGGATGTTGTTGGTCGACATCATCAAGACGCGCGCTTCGAGCTGGGCTTCCAGCGACAAGGGCACGTGGACCGCCATCTGGTCGCCGTCGAAGTCGGCGTTGAAGGCGGCGCAGACCAGCGGATGCAGCTGGATCGCCTTGCCCTCGATCAACGTCGGCTCGAAAGCCTGGATGCCGAGTCGATGCAGGGTCGGGGCGCGATTTAGCATCACCGGATGTTCGCGGATCACCTCGTCGAGGATGTCCCAAACCTCCGGCTTTTCCTTCTCCACCAGCTTCTTCGCCTGTTTCACCGTGGCCGACAGGCCCTTGGCGTCGAGACGCGAGTAGATGAAGGGCTTGAACAGCTCCAGCGCCATTTTTTTCGGCAGGCCGCATTGATGCAGCTTCAGTTCGGGGCCGACGACGATGACCGAGCGGCCGGAATAATCGACGCGCTTGCCGAGCAGGTTCTGGCGGAAGCGGCCCTGCTTGCCTTTGAGCATGTCGGCGAGCGACTTCAGCGGACGCTTGTTGGCGCCGGTGATGACGCGGCCGCGGCGGCCGTTGTCGAACAGGGCGTCAACCGCTTCCTGAAGCATGCGCTTCTCGTTGCGGATGATGATGTCCGGCGCGCGCAATTCGATCAGCCGCTTCAAGCGGTTGTTGCGGTTGATCACGCGGCGGTAGAGATCGTTGAGATCCGAGGTCGCGAAACGGCCGCCGTCGAGCGGCACCAGCGGACGCAGGTCCGGCGGGATCACCGGCACTTCGGTGAGGATCATCCATTCCGGCTTGTTGCCGGAATTCATGAAGGCCTCGATGATCTTCAGGCGCTTGGCGAGCTTCTTCGGCTTCAGCTCGGTGGTCGATTCGGCGATTTCCACCTTGAGCTGCGCCGCGATAGTCTCGAGGTCCATGTTGCGCAGCAATTCGCGGATCGCCTCGGCGCCGATCAAGGCGGTGAAGCTGTCCTGCCCATATTCGTCCTGGGCGAGGACATATTCCTCCTCGTTCAGAAGCTGGCGCACTTTCAGAGGCGTCAGGCCGTTATCGATGACAATGTAGGATTCAAAATAGAGAATCCGCTCCAGATCCTTCAGCGTCATGTCGAGCAGCAGGCCGATGCGCGACGGCAGGCTCTTCAGGAACCAGATATGGGCGACGGGCGCGGCCAGCGAAATATGGCCCATGCGGTCGCGCCGCACGCGCGAAAGCGTGACTTCGACGCCGCACTTCTCGCAGATGACGCCCTTGTATTTCATGCGCTTGTACTTGCCGCACAAGCATTCGTAATCCTTGATCGGACCAAAGATCCGGGCGCAGAACAGGCCGTCGCGCTCCGGCTTGAAGGTACGGTAATTTATGGTTTACGGCTTCTTGATCTCTCCAAATGACCAGGAGAGGATTTTTTCCGGGCTGGCGATGGAAATTTGAATCTGATCGAAAGCCTGGGGGGCGACGACCGGATTGAAGAGATTCATGACCTCTTGATTCATCTGTGTCTCCTGCGGCTGGCGTTTCCGGCTTTACTGCTCGAAAACCCACTCCGAAATAAAGGAAAACAGAGGCGCGTGGGCCGCGCCCCTTAAAAATCAGATCACTCGGCGGCTTCAGCCGGCGGCGGCAGTTCCTCGCCGGGAACGACCGCCTGGTTCAGCTCGACATTGAGGCCGAGCGAACGCATTTCCTTGACCAGCACGTTGAAGCTCTCGGGAATGCCGGACTCGAAGGTGTCGTCGCCGCGCACGATCGACTCGTAGACCTTGGTGCGGCCCGCCACGTCGTCCGACTTGACGGTGAGCATTTCCTGCAAGGTGTAAGCCGCGCCATAGGCTTCGAGCGCCCAGACTTCCATTTCGCCGAAGCGCTGGCCGCCGAACTGCGCCTTGCCGCCGAGCGGCTGCTGGGTGACCAGCGAGTAAGGTCCGATCGAGCGCGCATGGATCTTGTCATCGACAAGATGGTGCAGCTTGAGCATGTAGATCACGCCCACCGTCACCTTGCGGTCGAAGGCCTCGCCGGTGCGCCCGTCGTAGAGCACGGTCTGGCCGGAGCCATCGAGCCCAGCCTGGTTGAGCATGACGACGATGTCCGGCTCGCGCGCGCCGTCGAAGACGGGCGTGGCGATCGGAACGCCGCGGGTCAGATGCTGGGCGATTTCCACCACCTCGGCGTCGTCGAGCCGGGCGAGGTCGGCGGTGTCCGCCCCCTCGCCATATAGTTCTTCGAGCTTCCGCCGCAAGGGCGCGGATTCGAGCGAACGCTGGTAGATGTTGATCGCCTCCGCGACCTGCTTGCCGAGATTGCGGCAGGCCCAGCCGAGATGGGTCTCCAGGATTTGCCCGACGTTCATGCGCGAAGGCACGCCGAGCGGATTCAGCACGATATCGACCGGGGTGCCGTCGGCGAGGAAGGGCATGTCCTCCTGCGCCAGGATGCGCGAGACCACGCCCTTGTTGCCATGGCGGCCGGCCATCTTGTCGCCCGGCTGGATCTTGCGCTTCACCGCGACGAAAACCTTGACCATTTTCATCACGCCCGGCGACAATTCGTCGCCGCGCTGCAGCTTTTCGACCTTGTCGAGGAAGCGGCTTTCCAGCCCCTTCTTGGACTCGTCGTATTGCTTGCGCATGGCCTCGATCTCGCCCATCACGGCGTCGTCGTCGAGGGCGAAGGCCCACCATTGCGAGCGGGGATATTCGTCGATGACCTCGCGGGCGAGAAGGTGATCCTTCTTGAACCCCTTCGGGCCGGACAGCGCCGTCTTGCCGATCAGCATCTCGCCCAAGCGGGCGTAGACGTTGCGGTCGAGGATCGCCAGTTCGTCGTCGCGATCCTTGGCGAGACGCTCGATCTCTTCGCGCTCGATCGCCTGGGCGCGCTCGTCCTTGTCGACGCCGTGGCGGTTGAACACGCGCACTTCGACGATCGTGCCCTGGACGCCCGGGGGGACGCGCAGGGACGTGTCGCGCACGTCGGACGCTTTCTCGCCGAAAATGGCGCGGAGAAGCTTTTCTTCCGGCGTCATCGGGCTTTCGCCCTTGGGCGTGATCTTGCCGACGAGAATGTCGCCCGCCGCCACTTCCGCGCCGATATAGACAATGCCGGCTTCGTCGAGATTCTTCAGCGCCTCTTCCGAGACATTGGGAATATCGCGGGTGATTTCTTCCGGGCCGAGCTTGGTGTCGCGCGCCATCACTTCGAATTCGTCGATGTGGATCGACGTGAAAATGTCTTCCTTGACGATCTTCTCGTTGAGCAGGATCGAATCTTCGAAGTTGTAGCCGTTCCAAGGCATGAAGGCGACGACGACGTTGCGGCCGAGCGCCAGATCGCCCATGTCGGTCGAAGGACCGTCGGCGATGATGTCGCCCTTGTGCACCACGTCGCCGACGCGAACCAGCGGACGCTGGTTGATGCAGGTCGACTGATTCGAGCGCTGGAACTTCATCAGACGGTAGATATCGACGCCGGGACGGCCGGGGCCAAGGTCTTCCGTGGCGCGCACGACGATACGCGTCGCGTCGATCTGGTCGACGATGCCGGTGCGGCGAGCCGCGATGGCCGCGCCGGAATCGCGCGCGACAATGCCTTCCATGCCGGTGCCGACCAGCGGCGCATCGGCGCGCACCAGAGGCACGGCCTGACGCTGCATGTTCGAGCCCATCAGCGCGCGGTTGGCGTCATCGTTCTCGAGGAACGGGATCAGCGCCGCGGCGACGGAAACCAGCTGCTTGGGCGACACGTCCATGAAATCGACGCGGTCGCGGGTGAGCATGACCACGTCGCCGGCATGGCGGCAGACCACCAGGTCTTCCGTCAAATTGCCCTTGTCGTCGAGTTGGGCGTTGGCCTGGGCGACCGAATATTTGCCCTCTTCCATCGCCGAGAGATAGACCACCTCGTCGGTGACGTTGCCGTCTTTCACGCGACGGTAGGGCGCTTCGATAAAGCCATATTTATTGACGCGCGCAAAAGTGGCGAGCGAGTTGATCAGGCCGATATTCGGGCCTTCCGGCGTCTCGATCGGGCAAATGCGGCCGTAATGGGTCGGATGCACGTCGCGCACCTCGAAGCCGGCGCGTTCACGGGTCAGGCCGCCCGGGCCAAGCGCCGAGAGACGGCGCTTGTGGGTGATCTCCGACAGCGGATTGGTCTGGTCCATGAATTGCGACAGCTGCGACGAGCCGAAGAATTCGCGCACGGCGGCGGCCGCCGGCTTGGCGTTGATCAGGTCCTGCGGCATGACCGTGTCGATATCGACCGAGGACATGCGCTCCTTGATGGCGCGCTCCATGCGCAGCAGGCCGAGGCGATATTGATTTTCCATCAATTCGCCGACCGAACGCACGCGGCGGTTGCCGAGATGGTCGATGTCGTCGATTTCGCCGCGGCCGTCGCGCAGGTCGACCAGCGCCTTGACCACCGCCAGAATGTCCTCGCGGCGAAGGATGCGCGTGGTGTCCGGCGCGTCGAGATCGAGGCGCATGTTCATCTTTACGCGACCGACCGCAGAGAGGTCGTAGCGCTCGGAATCGAAGAACAGCGAATGGAACATCGCCTCAGCCGAATCGATGGTCGGCGGCTCGCCCGGACGCATCACGCGATAGATGTCGAACAAAGCTTCTTCACGCGAAGAGTTCTTGTCGACGGCCAGCGTGTTGCGGATATAGGGGCCGATGTTGATGTGATCGATGTCGAGCAGCGGCAGTTCCTCGAAACCCAGGCTGATCAGCGTCTCGAGCGACTTGGCGGTGATTTCCTCGCCGGCTTCGGCGAAGATTTCGCCGGTTTGCGGGTTGAACAGATCCTCGCCGATATATTGGCCGTAAAGATCCTCGTCCTGCGCCTTGATGAACTTCACCCCGCGCTCGGTGAGAGCGCGCGCCGCGCGAACGGTGAGCTTCTTGCCGGCCTCGATGACCACGTCGCCGGTGTCGGCGTCGACGACGTCGACCACGGCCTTCATGCCCTTGAGGCGATCGCCCTCGAAGGGCAGGCGCCAGCCGTCTTTTTCACGGCGATAGAGCACCTTGTTGTAGAAGGCCGACAGGATTTCCTCGCCGTCGAAGCCAAGGGCATAGAGCAGCGACGTCGCCGGAATCTTGCGGCGGCGGTCGATGCGCGCATAAACGATGTCCTTGGCGTCGAATTCGATGTCGAGCCAGGAGCCGCGGTAGGGAATGATGCGCGCAGCGAACAAGAGCTTGCCCGAGCTGTGGCTCTTGCCCTTGTCGTGATCGAAGAACACGCCGGGCGAACGATGCATCTGCGAGACGATGACGCGCTCGGTGCCGTTGACGATGAAGGTGCCGTTCGACGTCATGAAGGGCATGTCGCCCATGTAGACGTCCTGCTCCTTGATGTCCTTGACCGATTTGGCGCCGGTGTCGGGATCGAGATCGAACACGATCAGGCGGAGCGTCACCTTGAGCGGGGCGGCGAAGGTCATGCCGCGCTGGCGGCACTCGTCGACGTCGTATTTCGGCGCCTCGAATTCGAACTTGACGAATTCCAGCAATGCCGCGCCCGCGAAATCCGAAATCGGGAACACCGATTTGAACACGGCCTGCAATCCCTCGTCGGCGCGCCCGCCCTTGGGCTCGTCAACCATCAGGAATTGATCGTAGGACGCCTTCTGAACTTCGATCAGATTGGGCATTTCCGCGACTTCGCGGATATGACCGAAGAATTTGCGGACACGCTTGCGGCCGGTGAACGTTTGCGCCATATCGCTCCTCGCACCCTCATCAATTGGCGGGCTGTCAAGCCTCTCGCCTTGCCCGGCGGAAGCCGGGCCGCGCGGAATTAGGTCCGCGCCAAAATTCCCGAAAAGACGCCAGGGCGGCGCCCCTTCAAATCGTCCAGGCCCAGGAAAAACCAAGCCGAGACGGGTTTAGGCGGCCCCGGGATGACTCCGGGACCGCCAGCTTCACGATGGCGATTTTTCGCGCAATGAAGTCAAACTTACTTGAGCTCGACTTTGGCGCCGACCTTCTCGAGGGCGGCCTTGATCTTGGCGGCGTCTTCCTTGGTGGCGCCTTCCTTGACGGCCTTCGGAGCGCCTTCGACCAGGTCCTTGGCTTCCTTGAGGCCAAGGCCGGTGATGGCGCGGACTTCCTTGATGACTTCGATCTTCTTGTCGCCGACGGCGGCCAGAATGACGGTGAACTCGGTCTGCTCTTCCGCAGGCGCGGCGGCGGCGGCTGCGGCGGGGCCGGCGGCGACGGCGACAGCGGCGGCGGCGGAGACGCCCCACTTCTCTTCGAGCAGCTTGGCGAGTTCAGCGGCTTCCAGCACGGTCAGCGAGGAAAGCTCTTCAACGATCTTTTCGAGGTTAGCCATGTTCAATTCCTGTACGTTTTACGTTTGGTTCGATAGGGGTGAAAAACCTGACCAAGATCAGGCCGCATCCTTGTTGGCGTAAGCCCCGAACACCCGCGCGAGCTTCGCGGCGGGAGCGGTCGACAGCTGGGCGATCTTGGTCGCGGGAGCCGTGATAAGGCCCAGCAACTTGGCGCGCAGTTCGTCGAGGGAGGGCATGGTCGCAAGCGACTTGACGCCTTCCACATTCAGGGCCGTCGCGCCCATCGCGCCGCCGAGGATGACGAACTTGTCGAAATCCTTGGCGAAAGCGGCCGCGACTTTGGGCGCCGCCACCGGATCGTCCGAATAGGCGATCAGGGTCGGTCCCTTGAGCAGGGAACCGATGGAGGCGACGCTGGTGCCTTCGAGGGCGATCTTGGCGAGGCGGTTCTTCGCAACCTGAACGCTGGCCCCAGCCGCTCGCGCCTGCTTGCGCAGGTTCTGCAGCTGCGCCACGGTCAGGCCGGAATATTTCGCCACCACCACCACGGACGTTTTGTCAAAAACGTCATGCAGGGTGGCGACGGCTTCTTTCTTTTCCGCTCTGTCCACAGTGCTCTCACTTCAATAGGCGAAGGATTCCTTCGCCGGTTGCCGACATGCCGCAAAGCCTGTAGTCTTTTCAAAGACTTGAACTTCGCGGCGCCGAAGCGCCTGTCCCCATTGAAGCGGCGTGAAGCCGCTCTCTGGATCAGAGGGTTCGAACCAAACAACGCTGGAAGCCGTTGAAGCCTCCAGTAATCCGGTCTTTCCCCGTCTATGCTGGCCGCCCGCCGGAACGGCGAATCCCGTTCTGGCGAACAATTAAGCCCTTCGCTCTCGCGACAGGCGCCGGCAGTCTCGGACAGGACATGGCCGAAGGATTGCGTTTCGCGGCGAGGCGAAACGAGCCATCCGGCCTATCCGCCGCCATGCCCGAGACCTTCCGGTCCCGACCCTGGCGGAAGCTGAATTTTTCCGAACTTCCTGCGTAAAACCAAAGTCATTCGACTTCATTCGTCCTTGGACTTGCGGCAAACAATTGAAAAAGCGCGGCAAGCTAAACAGCTGCTGACGCCCTAAAAATTCGTTTCAACGCATATTCTTTCCTGAGGACGGACGCTTCTACACGAAAATAAGTCCGGGAGCCGGCGGCGATTCCCGCAGCCGGGAGGTTGTTTGTAAACACTAACGCCGCTCCTGCCAAGGGGGGCGACATGATTTTTTTCAAATTGTCAAGCGGCGCGATCAAGAATCGCGCCGCCTGAAACCCGAAATCAGTGCTGCGCGACCGCGATGGTCGCCGGATCGACTTTGACGCCGGGGCCCATGGTCGAAGACAAAGCCACGCGCTGGAGATAGGTCCCCTTGGCGCCGGCAGGCTTGGCCTTGACCACGGCATCGACGAAAGCAACGATGTTTTCCGCCAGCTTTTCCTCGCCGAACGAAGTTTTGCCGACCGAACCCTGGACGATGCCGGCCTTTTCGACGCGGAATTCGACAGCGCCGCCCTTGGACGCGGCGACAGCCGAAGCGACATCCATGGTCACCGTGCCAACCTTCGGATTGGGCATCAGGCCGCGCGGGCCCAAAACCTTGCCGAGACGGCCGACCAGCGGCATCATGTCCGGGGTGGCGATGCAGCGATCGAAATCGATCGTGCCGCCCTGGACGGCCTGGACCAGTTCTTCCGCGCCGACCACGTCCGCGCCCGCCGCTCTGGCTTCGTCAGCCTTGGCGCCGCGGGCGAAAACCGCGACGCGCAGCGTGCGGCCGGTGCCGTTGGGCAGGTTGCACACGCCGCGAACCATCTGGTCGGCATGTTTGGGATCGACGCCGAGATTGAGCGCTATTTCGACGGTTTCGTCGAATTTTGCGCTGGCGCGTTCGCGAACCAGCTTGATCGCGTCAGCGACCGGATAGAGCTTTGTGCGCTCGATGCCCTCGCGGGCCTTGACGATTCTCTTGCCGCTCATGGCCTCACCCCACCACTTCAAGGCCGATGGACCGGGCAGAGCCCTCGATCATCGCCATGGCCGATTCAATCGAGTGCGAGTTCAGGTCGGCCGCCTTCTTTTCCGCGATTTCGCGAATCTGGTCGCGGGTGACCTTGCCGACGAAGCCGCGGCCCGTCGTCTTGGAGCCGGATTTTACGCCGGCGGCTTTCTTGAGGAAGAAAGTTACAGGCGGCTGCTTCATCTCGAAGGTGAAGCTACGGTCGCCGTAGGCGGTGATGATGACGGGGATCGGCGTCCCCTTCTCAATCTGAGCCGTCTTGGCGTTGAACGCCTTGCAAAATTCCATGATGTTCAGGCCGCGCTGGCCGAGCGCGGGACCGATCGGAGGCGAAGGATTCGCCGCGCCGGCCGGAACCTGAAGCTTCACGTAACCCGTGATCTTCTTTGCCATTTAGGCTGCTCCCGTAGGGTTTTCCCGTTCCAGCTTTTTCGCACGATGCCAAAAAGCCAAAACAGAAATGCGCGGGAAACGGACCATTCCGTCCCGCGCGGGTTGCAGTTGCGGTGCGGTTTTTTACCCGGCTGGCGACCGGAAAACCTCCCGCATATGCGCCTTCGACGAAGGCAACGCTGAGTTAAACATCTTTGGCCGGTTTGGCAATGGCTTCGCGACGGAATTTTGACATGTCGCGTTCGCCCGTGAAGAAAAACGCGAAAAAAACAAAGGCGCCGAGCCGATTTAACGGATCGGGAGAGGCTCTTGCGGCCGCTGGATCGCCGTCCTTGAGCGGAATTCGGCGACTTCAGTGCCTGCTCAAATCGGGGGAGGCGCCGAAAAAACCCTGCGGCGCTATGAGGTCGTCCTCAGCCAGCCGCGCCCATTCGGTCAGCGCGGCGGCAAGGAATTCCGTCGCTGCGCTGCCGCGAAAATCGGCGCATGGCAATCTCCGCAATTGCAGCGCCAGATAATGCGCGGCTATTACGGTATCGAGAAAAACATTGGTTTCTTCTTCGCTTTCAGGTAGTTGGACCATCGCATTTTTCATAAGCCTTAACTCTCTTTGCGGACACTGCGCGCAACGGCGAATTCGCTGCATTCCAAACAAGCCAGTAGGCGCGGGATATGCGATTACGATCACCAGCGGTACAAATTACGACGGCAGAGCTGCCGAAAATGTTAGAATAGGAACAATCTGGCATGAATTCGTTTCGCATTTTCGCTATGGCAACCTGTCTAGCCGTGCTGGCGCCCCGATGATCCGCCCCAATCCCGACCCCTTGGCCGTTTTGAAAAACTCGCCGGTTTTTTCGATGCTGAGTGAGACGCAACTGCGTGAACTCGCCGGCAAGGCGCGGGTCGAGCATTACGCTGAGCGAACACTGCTCAACCAGCGCGGCGAAATGGCGGAATATATCCGCTGGATTTGCAGCGGCAGCGTCGATCTCGTCCTGACCACCGAAGACGGCGGATATTCCTCGCTGCCCATGTTCGAGGGGCGCTGGGTGATCTGGACGTGCTGTTTCGGCTCCGAACCGCTGTTGTTCGATCTGTGGAGCTCGGCGTCCGCGACAGTCGTCGCCTTCCCCAATCGCGACGTTCAGAAGGCGCTCGCCGGCAATGCCGGCGCCCTGCTGAAAGTGATCGGAGAACTCGGCGAAAATACGCTTTTCCTGACCAGCTGGATGCTGTCCTTCTCCGCCTATGAGCCGGAAAAGCGGCTGGTTTATCTGCTGCTGCTCGCCTCGCCCCGCGCCAGTTCTCCCGCCAGCAACGGTGAACCGTCCCCCTTCCCCGTCACCCAGACCCATATCAGCCAATTCGGCTTCGGCTCGCGACAGAAGGTCAGCCGCCTGTTGCGCTCCCTCGCCAACCGGGGCCTGATCGAGATGAAATATGGTTGCGTGGTGATTCCCTCGCGCGCCCGGCTGGAACAATTTCTCTCCCAGCCTACCACGCCGCGCGCCCGGTCACGGAAGCCCTAGCGAATACGCTTTAAACTGCGATTCCCCCTTGCGCGGCCTTGCTCGCCTCTCGATGTTGGTCGTCAGGGCCGGCGAGGCGTCGGCGTTCGCGCGCCAGAATGGATGGGGCGTCGAGACCGCCGATCGGCTGCATCCGATCGGCCGGAATGTCGCCGGCCATCTGCAGCATCAGATAGCGGACGCAGCAGACGCGCAGGAATGAGGCGAAATTATCCACCTCGCCCTGCGCCTCGAGCAGTTCCTCGTAGAGCCTGGCCAGAAGTTCAGCGACGCTCAGGCGGTCGCGGCCGGCGATTTCCCCTAGCAGCCGCCAATAGATATTTTCAAGCCGGACGCTGGTGGCGTAGCCATGCATGCGCACCGAGCGCAAACGCGTTTCCCACAAAGCCGGATCGGCGCCGATGAATAATTGACACATTTTCCTCAGTTCCGCCCACGCCGGATCGTGGTTTGACAAAGTTAGGAACGGTCGCGGGTTTTTGCAAACCCGCGCCGTCCCCGCTTTGAAACAAACCCGCTTGGCTTAGGCGGCTACGCCCATATTGCCGCTGCCGATGGAGACGCCGACCTGCGCCAGGAATTGCGCCAGCCATGCCGGATGGGCTGGCCAGGCCGGGGCAGTGACCAGATTGCCGTCGGTAACGGCGGCGTCGATGGGGATATTGGCGTAAATACCGCCCGCCTGCTCCACTTCCGGCCGGCACGCGGGATAGGCGGATGTCTTGCGCCCCTTCAACACGCCCGCCGCCGCCAGCAGTTGCGCGCCATGGCAGATCGCCGCGACGGGTTTGCCGGCCGTAAAGAAATGCCGGACCATGGCCAGCACCCGCTCGTCGAGGCGCAAATATTCCGGCGCCCGGCCGCCCGGGATCACCAGGGCGTCGTATTGCTCCGGCTTGATCTCCGAAAAAGTGGCGTTCAGCGCGAAATTATGGCCGCGCTTCTCGCTATAGGTCTGCTGTCCCTCGAAATCGTGGATCGCCGTGGCGATCGTATCGCCGGCTTTCTTGTCCGGGCAGACCGCGTGGACGCGATGACCGACCGCCATCAGGGCCTGAAACGGAACCATGACCTCATAATCCTCGGCGAAATCGCCAGTGATCAACAAAATGCTCTTGCCGCTCATTTCGTCCTCCTGTCGCGCTTTTTTCCAGCGCTTGCGGGAGGCATTATGCCGCCTCGGCGAGCCGCAAGGTGTTACCCGGCTATCGCCTGGTTATGAAAAAAGACATGAAAAAAGGCCGGACAAACCGGCCTTTTAATTCTTTATTGCGGCGAAAACCCTCAAACCAGCTTGTCGACCTGGCCATATTCCAGTTCGACCGGCGTGGCGCGGCCGAAGATCGACACCGCGACCTTGACGCGCGAACGGCTCTCGTCGACTTCCTCGACCAGGCCCTCGAAGGAGGCGAAGGGGCCGTCGTTGACGCGGACCTTTTCGCCGATCTCGAAGGAAATCGTGGTCTTGGGACGATCGACGCCTTCGGCGACCTGGCCCTTGATCCGATCCGCCTCATGTTCTGGAATCGGCATGGGCTTGTTGTCGGAGCCGAGAAAGCCGGTGACCTTCGGGGTGTTCTTGATAAGATGGAACACATCGTCGGACAGATCGCATTTAACCAGCACATAGCCCGGGAAAAACTTGCGCTCGGAGTTGAACTTGCGGCCGCGCCGCACTTCCACGACCTGTTCGGTCGGCACGAGGATTTCGTCGAATTTATCCGTCAGGCCGCGTTGCGCCGCGCCTTCCCTGATCGCTTCCGCGACCTTTTTCTCGAAGTTCGAATAGGCGTGGACGATATACCACCGCTTGGTCATGAATTTTTCCAGGGAGAACTTGGGTTGAGTTTAATTGCCGACGCGAGGAACTCCATGAAAGCGGCCTTCGCTTTCGAGGAGACCGTGACTAGCGCCCGAAGCTGAGGATGAAGCCGACGGCGAGGCGAATGACCTGATCGACCGAAACAAAAAACAAGGCGGCCATCATTACCATCAAGGCGACAAGCCCGGTGGTGATCAAGGTCTCGCGGCGCGACGGCCAGGTGACCTTGTTGGCCTCGGCGCGCACTTCCTGCATGAACTTGAACGGATTGGCCATCGTTCGTCCTGAATCATCCGCGCGTGCGTCTTTTTGCAACGCTTCGTCGGCTTGTGAAAAGAAAGGTGGCGCGGGACCTTTCGGCCACGCGCCCCATGCAGACCCTATATAACGAAGGCTCGCCTCCTCGCCAAGGCTTTTCTTGAAGCGCTCCAACCCGCGAAACCGCCTTGTTCCTAGTCCAGTTCGCGGGGCGCATTCGGTTCGACGCCCCCGCCAAGCCCCTCCTTGCTCGCGCCCGGCCCTTGACGCGCACGCAGCCGTTCCTGGCGCGCGCGGACACGGTTGCGCCGCGCCCACTGGTTGAGCCCCTCGACCAGCAGGGAGAAGCTGATCGCCGCATAGATGAAGCCCTTGGGAATGTGATAGCCGAAACCATCGGCGAGCAGGGTCATGCCGATCAGCAGCAGGAAGCTCAAGGCCAGCATTTTGACCGTCGGATGCTGCTCGACGAATCGGCTGACCGGAGCGGCGGCCCAGATCATGATGCCGACGGCGATGAGCACCGCCACAATCATCACTTCCAGATGGTCGGCCATGCCGATGGCGGTAAGCACGCTGTCGATCGAAAAGACGATGTCGAGCAAAGCGATCATGCCGATGGCGCGCCAGAAACTGCGAGGCTTGCCCTGGTGCTCGTCCTCGTCGTCCACGTCGATTTCGTCGTGGATTTCCTCGGTGGCCTTGAACAGCAGGAACAGTCCGCCGAGGACCAGAATGACGTCGCGGCCAGAAAGATTATGGCCGAGGACCGTCAGCAAGGGCTGGTTCAAGTGAACCAGCCAGAACATGCCGCTCAACAGCGCCAGACGGAACACCACCGCCAGAGCGAGGCCGAGACGCGCGGCCTTGGCCTGTTGCCCCGCCGGCAGGCCTTGCGTCGCCACGGCGACGAAAACGAGATTGTCGACGCCCAGGACAATTTCCAGCGCCGTCAGCGTCAACAGGCTGAGCCAAGCCTGCGGCTGGGTAAAAACCTCTAAAATATTCACGAGGATATTCCCGCAATAGCCCGGCGCGAAAATACCCGCGCCGCTCAAGGTTTCGACGGCGCACTATACTCATCCTCCCGCGGAAGGCCATTTCATTCGAACGCCTGTTTACGCGCCTCCGCGCAGGATTTCGACGATGCCCTCGTCAGCGACATTCCATGCATGGCTTCGCTTCATGCATGGGCTTCGTCCAGTATTTCCACCCCGACCGTGACGCAGGGATCGAAGACGAAAGCCAGCCTTTCCACCCGCCGCCGCGCTTGTGCGCCGGTTCCGATCTTTCCGCCGCGCAACATGCGCGCGAAGGGGCCGTCGGGATGAAAATTCCATTCGGTCGGCGCGACAAGGCGATAATCGGCGATCCGTCCGCCGCCGTCGAGCCGCATGGCGTGATAAAGCCTTCCGCGAGCCGAATCGACCACCGCAAATCCCTGGCGCGGGCCTTTGTTTGCCGCCGCCAGCAACTCGGCAGGCGCTTCGCCGCCCTGGAGAAGCGCGCCGATAGCGTCGAGCGTCGCCGCCATGTCCTTGAGCCGCGCCGCCAGCCGGCCGGACAGCGAAGGGACGAAATCCTCGCAGCCTTGGCGCGCGCAAGAGCCGGTCTCGACGCAACGCCCGTGGAGCTCTGGCTTAAGGGAGAACCTGGGGTCCATCATTGCTTTCGCCACCGCGCCGTCATCCGGCGCACGGAGGAAATCGGCCTTGCTCCGGCGCAAAAGCCAGTGGATTTCATCGGCCGCGACTTCGGACCATTGTCGGCCGAAAAAACTTTCTCCCCGGGAGTATTCACGCAGCCCAAGCCTTGCCGCCCATTGTTGGACCTGGCCAAATGCTCTTTGCGACCTGGCCGAGTCCGGCAGTTCGCGCAGGAACGGCAGAATTTCTCGCAAGGCGGCGATGCTTTCGGAGTCGGGCGGTGCGTGTTGGGGCCAATCCAGCACACTGGCGCGCAGCATTTCGCCAAATCTCTCAGTCAGCAACCGCAAGCCGCGCTGGCGGAGCTGCACGTTGTCCGGCAACTGGCCCATCGCCGCCTCGCCCGCCGACTGGGCGGCCAGGGACTGCGCCGCCGGGCACAACGAGAACAGGTTTCCCGCCAGCGCCACGACTTCCAAAGGCGTGCGGCCGATGAAAACCGGTGCGACGTTCTTCCGCGGCGAAGCTATCCGGACCTCGCTGACCCAATCCTCGCGGAGAACTATTGTGACATTCAACACGCCGTCGAGGAAGCTCATGGCGCCGCAGCCTTGCCATCGCCGCCACAGAGGAAAAACGCACGGCGGTCGAGGAAGCTTACGGAGAAAGGCGGAAACTTTCCAGCGTTTCAGCGCAAACGATCGGGCTTTCGCGGTCCAGCACATCGGTGGCGATAAAACGGGCGCCAACGCCCAGGTCATCGGGCGGCCGCCGCTGGCCAAGGACCGCCATGTCCCCCCGTTCGCCCAGAATTTTCGCGGTTTCCCGGCCAACCGCGCCGTAACCGATAACGGCGACCTGCATGACAATGCTCCCCAGGGCGAAGCGGGAAGTTAATACGATTCACATCAAATGGAAACGCCGGCGCTGGCGGCGAGATAGATCTGCGCGCAGGCCATGGCGTCGGAAAGCGCCTCGTGGTGATCAAGCGCGATGCCAAGTTGCTGGCAGACGTCGGAAAGTTTGGTCGGACGAATGTTCCAGGCGCGGCGCGCCAGTTGCACCGTGCAATGAAACTGCAGCGTTGGCGCCACAATGCCATAGCTCGCGCAGCAGGCGTGAAGGACGCGCTTGTCGAAAGAGGCGTTGTGGGCCGCGAAGAATTCGGCGCCCTCGATGAAATCCTCGATCTTCGGCCACAGCGCCCCGAAATCGTCGGCTTCCGCTACGTCTTTCCAGCTCAGGCCGTGAATATAGGTAAAGACGAATTGCCGCGTGGGCGGCCGGATCAGGTGAACGACCCGATCGACGATTTTTCCTCCCGAGACTTTCACCAGCCCGACCGCGCAGGCGCTGTCGGAGCTATAATTGGCGGTTTCGAAATCGATCGCGACGAAATCCATCCATTGCTCCTGCGGGCGCCGCGAACCGACTCAATGCGCCGTTAAGGGCTCGTCCGCGATTTGTCGCCGGGATCGGGGCGAAATACAATGGCGTGGACTTGACTGATCGGAAGGAACCTCCATGACTTCGGCAAGGACTTCATTGATCGAACCGGCTGAGCCCGCGAGACGGCGCCTCCTCGCCGCCGCATTGACCGCGACGGCGGGCGCCCTCCTCCCCCAACAAGCGCGCGCGGAAGACAGACAGGCGGCGGATCTTTCCGAACCGCTCGGCATATGCCTTGAAGGCTGGCCCTATCCCGGCCCGATAAAATTCGTGGCGCTTGAAATGGCCGGCGAGCCGGTCCGCATGGCTTACATGGATTTCCTGCCGGAAGGCGCCGGCAATGGCCGCACGGTGCTGCTCCTGCACGGCAAGAATTTCGATTCGTCTTATTGGGCAGGACCCATCGCGTTTTTGCGCCGCGCCGGCTTTCGCCTCGTCGTCCCCGACCAGATCGGCTTCAACAAGTCGTCAAAGCCGCTCTGCGCCTATACATTCGACGCTCTCGCGGCCAATACCGCCGCTCTGGCCGATCTTCTCGGGCTGGAAAAATTCGCCGTGCTCGGCCATTCCACCGGGGGCATGCTGGCGGTGCGGCTGGCCTCGCTCTATCCGCGGCGCGTCAGCCAGCTGGCGCTGGAAGACCCGATCGGCCTGATCGACTATCGCCTCTACATCCCGCCGCAGACCGTCGAGACTCTGGAGGCGGCGGAGCGCGCCCAGACCGAACAGAGCTATCGCGCCTTCGTCGCGCGCTATTTCCCGAAGCTGCCGCCAGCGGAATACGAACCCTTCGTGGTCTGGCGGGCGCGGATGATGGGCTCCGGCGATTACCCGCGTTTTCTGCGCGTCGTGGCGCTGACTTACCAAATGATCTATCAAAACCCGGTGCGCGGGCTGTTTGGAGGCTTGAGGCCGCCGGTGCTGCTGATGGCAGGCGACCAGGACCACGGCATACCCCTGGTCTCCTACGCCCCGCCGGAAATGCGCGGAAAAATCCCTGGCCTCATCGACGCGGCGCGGGACGTGGCGCGCGAATTTCCGAGCTGGAAGCTGGTCGAGTTCGCCGGCGTCGGCCATGTGCCGCATCTCGAAGCGCCGAAGGACTTCGAGAATGCGGTTCTGGGATTTTTGAACGGCTGAACTGGAGCCGGGAAAACGGACTCAGACCGGAAAGGCTTCCGGAGTGATGCCACAGGCCTCCAGGAATTTCCTGATTTGCATGACCTCGTTTTTTGGCACGCTATGAGTGACGTGATGGAAAGCGGCCTTTTGTCCCTTGAGGGATACGTCAATCCGGCTGCCCGTCTTGTTTTCGATGTCGGCGCCAAGCTCGGTCAGAACGTGATTGACGTCTTTGAAATCGATATTCGCGCTCACGGGATGAGCAAAGAGCGAATGCAGAATTTTACGATGATGGTGGTTCACGTATTGCCTCGACTGGTGACGATATCGGGGGAACGAACCTACGCCGCGAGGCAATGCTGTCCATGACCTTGATCAAAGCGTATCTTTGCAAAAAAGCCGCGACGCGCCGCGTCCGCGCATGAAGTGCTTGCAAAAACCGGCGGCGCGATCGGAAGCCGCCGGCGAGTCTGACTCAATGAGCGAGCCTTCGACGTTCAATGTTGCAGCCGCGCCGTCGCCTCCGACGGAGCCACCGTTACGGAGTGGATGTCGCCGCCGAAATGCGCCTGCACCGCCGCATGAGTGTCGCCGAAAACCCTGAACTCGGTCACCTTGCCATTTCTGATCTTGAACATGTGCATCCATTGGTCTTCGACGCGGGCGCCTGTTCCCCTCGCGCGCGAGATTGAACGCCCAAGAACGGCGACGAAATCGGGGCCGCCGAAAAACTCCAGCGGCTGGAAGGATTCGAACTCGACATTGGCGGCCACTTCGCGAAAAAACGACCTCACGCCATCGAGGCCCCGGCGTTCGCCGCCATAGGGAAGCAGCGCCGGGTCGGCGTTTGAAAACCAGGCGATGTTGGGATCGCACGCCTCGACTATGGCATTGATGTCGCCCCGTCCGAAAGCAGCGTAAAGCGATTGAACCAATTGAACATTGTCCATCATGATCGCCTCCGTTTTATGGGCTGGGGCCCGCGTGTAAACTACGCCGCGCCGATGGCGCCCCTCGCGCGCCTATTCGACTGGCGCCGCGAGCCCTGAACGGCGCTAACATATCACCGGGCGTGGAAACCCATCGACAATTTATCGTGACAGCGCGGCTCGCATTTTGGGGCGAAGACGGCGAACACGCCCACAACTATCTGCTTTTAGTAGGAAAAACTGGCAGGAGTGGCAGGGCTCGAACCTGCGACACCCGGTTTTGGAGACCGGTGCTCTACCAACTGAGCTACACTCCTGCGGACGGCGCAGATCGCGCCGACGACGGAGGCTTCTCATAACCGGATTGCCGCCGCCAAGGCAAGACCCTTTGAAGATTTTCCACCGGGCGCGAAGAGGAGAAATTCGCTCCCCACCCAAATAAAAAAGGGAGCCATTAGGCTCCCTTTTCATAGGCTTGCGCGTTGTTCTTAAAGTC
>NZ_JBKQOU010000094.1:0-45754 GCF_052145335.1 Rhodoblastus sp. | reverse complement strand
TCGCGCGTAAAACTCCGACGAAGGGGAGGACGATTCCTTCCGCCTTGAGCATGGTGACGGTGAGCGAGGACAGGCCGAGAAAAACGCCGCAGCCCGCGACTGGAATCAAAGCCTGTGCGAGATGATGGAAACGCGGCCAGGACCATTTTCCGCAAACCCGCGCCGCGGCGGCGACGCAGAGGCCGGCCGAAAGCCCGATCAAAGCTGCTACGCCCAGCACGTAAAGCACCAGCACAAAACCGTCGAGCGGCGTCATCGTGTCGTTGAGATCGGGATAATTGGTCAGCATGTACCAAGGCAGCGCCGGCTCCAGCGGCCAGATCAGGCCCCAATCGACCAGTCGGTCCGCCAGGCCCTGACGAATGGCGACATAGAGCGCGGAGCCCGACCAGTGGAAGGCGCCCGCCGCCACGCCGAGCAGGCCGAACAGGATCAGCGCGCTTTGCCATTTGTTCGGCATGTCGCCGGCGACATGAACGATCTCGAAATTGGGAGAGCGCCGCGCCAAAGTCACCGCGCCGCGAAAATCCGCGCAGCGTCCGCACATATGGCAGGCGCCCGCGCCGCGCATGGTGCGCACCGCCACCAGCGGGGCGCAATTAAACGTCTCCAGATGGGTTCCGTGCGGCTTTTTCCACGAAGACCATTGCGGCGGATCGACGCGGAAATGCAAAGGCGACAATTTGGCGAGCAGGTTGAACACGCCCGTCACTGGGCAGAGAAAACGGCACCACACGCGCTTGTTGCGGCCCCACAGATAGCCGACCGCCATGGCCGCGACGGTCGAGCCGCCGAGCACCACCAGAGCGGGGCCGGGATATTGATAGACGCTGGTCAGCTGCCCGTAGATGGTGGTGAGGACGAAGGCGAGGAAAGGCCAGCCCTTCCATTGCAGCCAATGCGGAATGGCGCCGCCGCGCCCGTGCTCGGACATGCGCTCGCTCAAGGCGCCCTCCGGGCAGAGCAGCCCGCACCACAGCCGCCCGACGAGCACCATCGACAGCAGGACGAAAGGCCACCACAGGCCCCAGAACACGAATTGCGCGAACAGGGTGAGATTGGTCCAGATATGCGCCGCGCGCGGCGGCAAGGGCAGCACGGCGGGAAGGACCAGCAGCGCGACATAGGCGACGACCACGCCCCATTGCACGCGGCGGATCGCGCCCTGGTGATCGCGGAGCCAGAGGCCGACGCGCGCCAGGACAGCGTCGATTTTCGGCGCCGCGCCCGGCGCGCGGGTCAGCGCGTATGGGTCGTGGGTCGAAACAACAGCCATGCCATCGCTCCCCAATAGGCAAGAAACACGAAAATCTCGGTGAGGTCCGGCCGCGCCCGCCAGCCGGTCAGCGAAGACAACAGCCCACCCAGCGCGCCGCCGTCCGAGAGCAGGCCGGAGGCGTCCCACAACCGCCCGGAAAGGCGCGGCAGCAGCCCCAGCGCCACCAGATTGTCAGCGGCCGTCAAAAGCAGCGCGCCGGCGAGCAGCAGCAGCAGGATCTCGGTGACGCGGAAGAACAGCCGCCAGGACAGGATCTTGCTCCCCACCTGCAACAGACCGTAAGTGGCGACGGCGAGGCCGAAACCGGCGGCGGCTGCGAGACTGGTCGCGGCAAGGGCGCCGTTGCGCGCGGCGGAAAGCGTGCCGGCGAGGAAGACCACGGTTTCGCAGCCTTCGCGCGCCACGGCGACGGCGGCGAGTGTGAACACGCCCCACCAATTGGCATTGTCGGCGGCGCGTTGCAGCGCGGTTTCGAGATCGCGCTTCAAAGTGCGGCCGTGGCGGCGCATCCACAGCACCATCTGCACGATCAGGCCGGCGGCCAGAACCATCAGAAGGGTCTGGAACATCTGCTGCCTGTCGTCGTCGAGCTGGTCGCCGAAAAAAATCATCGCCGCGCCGAGCAAGGCGGCGGCGACGAGGCCCGTCGCCACGCCCGCCCAGAGATAAACGCGGCCGCGCGAAGCAGCATCGCTTCCCTGCTGGCCGAGCCAGGCCTGCAAGATGCCGATGACCAGCAAAGCCTCGATGCTTTCGCGCCAGACGATGAAGACGACATTGCCATATTGTCCCAAGACCGCCTCCTATTTCGCGACCAGAACGGCCGGCTTGGCGTCGGGATGAAAATCGTCGAAAAAGTCGTATTCGCCCGGATCGAGCGCGCGGATCACCAGGACGGAGGTCGCGCCCGGCGCCAGAACCTTTTCCTTGCGCAATTCGCGGCTTTCGAATTCGGCCGGGCTCTGGCCCTTGTTGACCAGTTCCAGTTCCAGCCGGCGATGGGCCGGCACTTCCAGCCTTTGCGGCGTCACCTGCCCATCGTTGAACTCGATGCGAAAGGCCGCCTCGTCTTCCGCGCCAACGGAACAGGCGAAGAACGCCGCGAAGGTCGCGGCGGCGAGGCGGAATTTTGCGCGCGACATCTCAATAAGCGCCCTTTTTGCCTGTCCCGGCGTAAGTGAATTCGAATTCCGCGTCGAAAGGTTTGAACCATGGCCCGACACCGGTTTCCTTGTCGACATGGCGGCCAAAATGGCTGTGCGGATCGGAGCCCGGCGGCGAAATATGCAGTTTCAGCTTGTAGCGGCCGGGGCCCATCATCTTGACGTTGTCGCCGTAATGCGGCCCGTCATTGGCCACCATGGGCATGAAATCGCCCGAGCGCGTCTCGGCGCCGCCCTCCTTGGTCAAGGCATAGGTGACGACGAGATAGGGAACCCAATCTCCCCTCGCAAAGCCGTTGGGATTGTCCTTGTCGGCTTTGATGTCGGCTTCGAGATGGACATCCGAGTCCTTGGCGTCGCGCATCATGCCGGGCGGCTCCATCTCGATCGGCTGGAGATAGACCGCGCCGATTTCCATGCCGTCGATCGCCAAAGGCTTGCCGACCGGCGTTTCCTTGGCGAAAGCGGGCGCGGTTGCCAAAGCCAGCGCGGCGCCAAACCCGAAAGCGACAAAACAACCCAGTTTTTGCGACGAAAACTTCATTCCATAAGGCTCCTGTTGTCGCCAAAGTCATGCAGGCGGAGCCATGTCGCAAACAAATCCGCGTTGTTTAGATATTTTCTAAATCTGTGGCGCGGGGGCTTTTCGCAACGCCACGGCCAAAGCCGCGTCGAGGCTCAATGCGTCGATTTCCTCAACCACCGGACCCGAGGTGTAAATCAGGAAACAGCGGATGTTCCTGCCGGGATAGAGCAGGGCGACGGCGGCGCGATAAAGCGCCATTTGCGTGACATGAGCTGGCGCCCCGGCTTTCGCCGCGCCGGTCTTGAAATCCGCGATCCAGATCGCGTCGCCCTGTTCGGCCAGTCGGTCGATGGCGCCGGCGATCTCGACAAAGCCGCCGCCCGGCTTTGCAAGCCTCGCCGCGATTCGCGCCTCGGCGATGGAGCTCCCGCCAAACAAGGGCGCCAGACGCGGATCGTCGAGCACGCGCAAAACCTTTCCGGCCAAAGCTTCGGCGCGGACCGGTTCGATTTGCCGCGCGGCTAATTCACGAAAAACCGCCTCGCGGCGGAGAGCCGGCGCAACCTCGGGCAGGAACTCAAACAGCCGATGCATCAGCCGTCCCTCTTCCAGCGCCTGCAAACGGCTCGCGGCGACAGAAGCAGCGGCGGAAGCATCCTCGGCGCCGTCCAACGCGCCGGAGGGACGCAGGGGCGGCGGCGCGGAAAATTCCGCTGGCGCGGGAGCGAAAAGCCAGGCGGGCGGCGTGGCGGGCGCGCTTGAAGCTGCGGGCGCGTCGGCGGCCACGGGCGGCGCCTTGGAGGCCTCCGGGCCAAAGCGCAACACCTTGTCCTCGCCGCCCCAGGGCGCTGGGGTCACATAGCTTTCGGGCGCCAGCGCGTTGGCGATCATCGCGCGCCAGCTGTCCGGCGAAAGCTCTTTCTTGCCGCGATGGCCGGCGATATAGAGCCGCTCCTCGGCGCGGGTCATGGCGACATAGAGCAGGCGGCGATATTCCTGCGCCGCCGCATCGCGCCGCGTCTCCCGCGCCCGCGCTACAATCGCGCAATCGCGGCCCTTGTTCGGCGACCACACCGGAAAAATCCGGCCGTCCGGCGCTTCAACCGGAAACAGCTTGCCGTCATGATTGCCGCCTGGCGCGCCGGAGACGTCGGGGAGGAAAACGATCTTGCCTTCGAGGCCCTTGGCGGCATGGGCGGTCATCACCCGCACGTAGGATTCCGACATGTCCATGTCGCGCTTGATCGACACGTCGAGCGCCGCGACTTCGGCGAGAAAGGCGCCGAGCGACGGCGCGCGGCAGCGCTCGTGCGCCTGGGCGAGATTGAGGAATTCATCGAGCGCGTCGCCAGCCTCCGGCCCCAACCGGGCAAGAAACGCCCGCCTGCCGCCGCGCGGGCCAAGCAGACGGGCGTAAAAGGCGAAGGGCGGCAAAGTGCGGCCCATCTTGCCCAACAGGTCGAGCAAAGCGCAGGCGGCCTGGACCTTGGCGCCCTGCGAAGCCAGCATCGCGTCGTGCAGCGAGCCTTTGCGCTTCGGCGCGAGGGCGATGAGATCGTCGTCGTCAAAGCCGAACAGGGGCGTCTTCAGCGCCGTGGCGAGGGTCAGGTCGTCCTGGGGCAGCAGGCTGGCGCGGCCGATCGCTACGAGATCCATCACCGCTATATGTTCGGCCAGTTGCAGCCGGTCGGCTCCCGCGACGGGCACGTTTTTTTCTTTCAGCGCGCGGATCATCGCCTCGAAAAAGGCGTCGCGCCGGCGCACCAGAATCATGATGTCGCCGGGGCGGATAGGGCGGCATTTTCCGTCTGCGACAACAGCCTCGCTAGAGCCGGGCTCCAGCCAGCGGCGAATGCATTCGGCGATCCTTCGCGCGCTGGCGACCGGCGGATCGGCCTGGTCGGAAAAGTCGAGCGGCAGGCGCCAGTCGCGCCTTTCCGCCTGCTCGGCTTTTGCGATCACGTCCCAGATTTCGACGCGCGAAGGCGCCTCGCGCTTGAGCGCCTGATGCACCGTGAGCTTATTGTCCGCCTGCGCCGAAAGGCCGCGATAATTTTCAGGGATCGAAAAGACCTTGTCCACGGCTTCGAGGACGCCGGGCGCCGAGCGGAAGGACAGGGTCAGTTCAACCGGCTCGAAACGCTTTCGCGCACTCTCGGCGCGGCGCTGGAAATCCAGCTTCTTGCGGGCGAAAAGCTCCGGCGCTGCGCCTTGAAAGGAGAAGATCGACTGCTTTTCGTCACCGACCGCAAAAAAGGTGCGCTCGCGTTGATTCTGTCCAACGCCGGCGAAAAAATCCTCCGAAATGCGGCTGAGGATTTTCCATTGCGCATCGCTGGTGTCCTGCGCTTCGTCGACGAGAATGTGATCGATGCCGGCGTCGAGTTTCTGCAGCACCCAGCGCGCCGAAGAACGCTCGAAAAGTTGGCGCGTGCGGGCGATGAGATCGTCGAAATCGAGGAATTGCCGTTCCGCCTTGAGTTCCTCGTAACGGTCGAGAATGGCGTTGACGATCAGACTCAGCGCCAGCGTGCGCTGCGCCGCTTCCGCCGCCTTCATTTTTTCGCGCAAGGCGACCAGCCGAGCCTGTTCCCCCACCAGTTCGCGCAGGACTTCGGGATGGGCGTCGGCCAGTTTATTGGTCAGAAGTTTCTTGGCAGGCTCGCCTTCCTTGGTGAAATAAATCGCGAAGATTTTTTCCAGCGCATCGTCGAGACGTTTGGCCAGCCAGTGCCCGTAGGCTTCCGAAAACTGCACGCCCTTCTTTGCGTCATTGGCCGTTCCGCCAACCAGACAGGCCGCGAAATCCAGCCAGCGCGCCGGCGCCATGCCGCCCTCCAGCATGTCGCGCAAAACGCTTTCGGGCGTATCGTCCGGACCGAGCCCCAGCGTCAGCCGCAGGGCCCTGTCAGCCCCCAGCGAGGCGGCGGCGCGGAAGTAGGTCCTTTGGCGCAGGGCCTCGTCGAGAAGCTTGGCGAAGACCAGCCCGGCGTCTTCCGCGACCTGTTCCAGCGCCGCCGCCAGTTTCCCGTCGTGCCGCGCCCGCGCGAAAACTTCCTGCTTGGCGCGGGCGATCAATTGCGCTTGCCCGACCTCCTCGATGATCGAAAAACCCGCCGCGACATTGGCCTCGAAAGGCGCCGCGTGCAGCACCCTCTCGCAAAAGGCGTGCAGGGTCTGGATTTTCAATCCTCCCGGCGTTTCCACAGCGCGGGCGAAAAGTTTTCGCGCGAAATCGAGCCGATGTTTTTCGCGTGGCCTTTCTTCGCCGGTGGCCTCGATGGCGTCGGCCAAAGCCTCGTCATCCAGCGTCGACCAGCCGGCCAATTGCCTGAAAACCCGCTCGGCCATATTCGCCGCCGCCGCCTTGGTGAAAGTAAGGCAGAGGATGCGTCCCGGCGCAAAACCCGCCAGCAGCAGGCGGATCACCCTTTGCGCCAGCACATGGGTCTTGCCGGATCCCGCATTTGCCGACACCCAGGCGGAAGCGGCCGGGTCGGAGGCGCGCGCCTGAAGCGCCCGCGTCGATTCCGGAATTGTGCGCGGATTCTTTGGCGTGCTCATCCCTCGTCTCCGCCGGTCGAATCCGCGCCCGAAGCCGACCATTCGCGGGTGCGCGCCAGATGATCGTAGTCGTTGTAGCGCGCGGCGAATTGCGGGAATGGCCGCGCCGGATAGCCGTGCGCGGGATTGCGGAAATGGTTCAACAGGCCGACGAGTTCGTCGAAATGCTCGGCGACCAGATCGGAGAAGGGACCCTTTTTCGGATCGTCGAGATTTTGCGGCTTGGTCTTGTCGCCGCCGAGCGGCAGATAAAACGCCGTCTCGACCTTGCGCGCCGCGACGCCGCGAAAAGCGCCGCGCTCCATTATCGCCGCTTCTAAAGTCAGCTGCGGCGCGAAGCCCGCGCGCACCTCCTTGTTGCTCGGCGGCTTGCCGGTCTTGTAATCGACGATGACCGCGCCGCCGTCTTTCATCAACTCGATGCGGTCGGCCTCGGCGGTGAGCGAGAATTGCGAGCCGTCGTCGAGCGTCAAGGGCAGCTTGCCGCCGGTCTCGACGACAATCGTTTCGATATCCGGGCGCCGCTTCGCCTCGAAGGCGAGATAGGCCTCCAGTCCCCGCACCAGACGCGGCCAGCGAAAACTCTGGAATTCGGCGTCGTCGGCGAAGTTCTTGAGCTTCTCCCTCGCTTGAGCGATGAGTATCTCGCGCGCCTTTTCCGGCAGAGGCCCGCTGGGATGGAGCTGCACGAATTCTTCGAGAACTTCATGCATGGCGTTGCCGATTTCGCGCGGCCCGGGATCATATTCGAGCCCTGGCAGGGGCAGAAGCTCTAAAATGAATTCGGCATAGATCGCGTAGGGATCGCGGCGCAGCATTTCGATGCGTGTCACCGAAAGCCTGTCCGGACGCAATTCCAGCGGCGGACAGGGCGTCGGCCGCGCCAGCGGTTTTTCCGACGGCGCCTCGTCGACCTTTCGCGCGAGGTCGAGCCAAAGGCGGCCGCGCTCTCGCAAGGATGCGAACATGTTGGCGCCGGCCAAAGCCTCCATGCGTTGCAGGAAACGAGATGGCGTGGTCGGCGCGCCGCCGCGTTTTTTCGCGCGCGTGAGGATCACTTCGGCAGCGCCGAAAGCCTGGACGAAATCATGCGCCGTCTGGCCGATGCGCCGGTCGGGCGAAGACAGGCCCAAAGTCGCGCGGAATTGGCGGTTGAGAAAGGAATCCGTTTCTCCGCGCGGCGGCCACACCGTCTCGTCCAGCCCCGCCAGCACCAAACGGTCCGCGCCGATCAGACGGGCCTCCAACAGGCCGAGAATTTTTACGCGGGGATGCGCGCGTGACGGGCCGCGCAAAATCCGCTCGTTGATCAGCGCGTCGAAAAAGGCGGCGTAGCTCTCAGGCCGAAAGGTGAAGACCTCATTGGCGCTGAGGAAAAGTTCATCGAACATTTCCGCCAGCGCCTCGCCATCCTCGCCGCCGGGAAACAGCGTTTCGTCGCCTCCGACGATCAGTGCAATCGCCTTTTTATGGGCGTCCAGCCAAGGTCTCAAACCCGTCTCGCGGCCTTGCGCCAAAGCGCGCAAAGGCGTGAAAGCCGCATCGATTTTTTTCGCGAGAACTTCCAGCGCCGCCCAATCGGAGTCTGAAATCTCCTTTTGTCGCGGATGTGCGTGGCGGTCGCGCGAAGCCGCGCGGGCCGGCGCGACGCAATCGGCGAACGCCGCCGCCTGAAAGCCCGAACGCAGCACGCCGATTTCGAACAGGGCGCAAAGCCGTTCCGCCCCGGTTTCCAGCCCGAGCGAGAAATCGGGATGGGCGATGAGCGCCGCCCAATCGTCGGCGCCGCCGCAGAGCGCGGCGAGGATCAGCCGCGCCAGCACGCCGGCGCGCGAGGCGCCAAGTTGCGAGCCGCCGGAATCGTCGATCTCGACATTCCAGCGCAACAGTTCCGCACGCACGCGCTCGGCCAGTCCGCGATCCGGCGTCACCAGAGCCGCGGTGCGTCCGGGCCGCTCCAAAGCCTCGCGCAGATTGACAGCGATGGCCAGCGCCTCCTCGCGCTCGTCGGCCGCCTCGATCAGGGCGACGCTGGCCAAGGCCACCGCCACTTCGCGCGCATCATGTCGCGTCCGCCAGAGCGGCCAGAGGTCGGTGCTGTCGGCGGGCCGAAAAGCCTCCGAGACGAATTTTTCGCGCGCCGCCATCCGGGGCGGCGCCTCGCCGATGGCCACGACATTTTCGCGGGTCACGCCGATCGTTTCGATCAGCCGCGCGAGAAAAGCCTGAGGATGGGTGGCGCAGGGCTCATCGCCACCCCGGATGGCGGCAAAGGATTTTTCATCGAGATTCTGGTCGAGGCCCGGCAGCACCACGGCGCCGTTTTCAGCATGGGCGATGGCCGCCAGCAATCGTGCGGTGACGACATTCGAGCCGGTCGAGCCGATGGCGATCACCGGAGCGGGGTCGCCCGCGACTTTCTCGATGGCGCGCGCGATCAGCGCCTGCTGGCGTGCGGCCAGATCGACAAGGCCTCGCTCGAGAAGGATTTGCGGCCATGCCTTGATCGCTATGTCGAGGAATTTGAGGGTGATGCGCCAGTAATCGTCGAATTCGCCGCCGAGCGATTCGAGTCCGCGCCATTCGACATTTTCGATGATCATCTCGTCGATCAGCGTCGCAAGTTCGCCGGAAAGGCGCCAGGCGTCGGCGGGATGGGTCGCTACCAGCAGAGTCTCGGAAGCGTGACGCACGGCTCCGTCGGCGTCGACCGAGACAATGGCGCGTTTGAGACTGCGCGCCCAAGTGAGAATGAGTTCGCCGAGAATCATCCGGCGTTCTATTTCTCCCACGGCGCGCGGAATAAGCGGATCGAGCGGGTTGTCGAAACCGGCCTCCCCGTTTTCTCCGTCGAGCGCGCCGAGGGCCAGGATTTTCGGCAGCAGCATGGCGGGCGTTTGCGAGCGCCGGGCCAGTTCCGCCGCCAGGGCCCGGCCGGCGCGCCGCGTCGGCACATAGATTTTCGCCTTGGCGAGAGCGAGGGGGCCGGAGTCCCTGCCGAGGCCTGGGATGATTTTGCCGTCGAGAAAACTTTCCGCGAAAGTCGCCAGGAAAGGCGCGCCCGGAGCAATGGTGAATACGCGCGGCGGCACAGGCTATCCCTCGTCGAGTCAAGAACGCCGAACGATGGCGTTCGCGCCCACTCTCCCCGGGAGGACGGGGAAAGGGGGCGCCACCTACGCCCGAAACCTCGCCTTACACCGTCGCGGCGCTGGCGTATATCTTTTCAGCCTGCTCGATCATTTCCGGCTCGCCGACGTGCAGCCATCGGCCCTCCAGGGTCAGGCCGAACAGGCGTCCCCGTTCCGCCGCCGCGAAGAAAAACGGCGCGAGACGAAAGGGCTCCAGCGGGCGATCGGCAAACAGCGAGCTTTTGATGATCCCGACGCCGGAATAAACGAAAGGCGCCGTCTCGCCCGGTCCCGGCCGCCGCAGCCGCCCCTGCGCGTCGCGACAGAAATCGCCGCGCCAGTCGACGCCGATGCTGGTGCGGGTCTCCGCCAGAAGCAGCAGCACGTCCATTCTTGCGCCGTCCCAGGCGCGCGCCAGCCGCGCGACCTGCGGCTCGCTCTCGCCGACCCACAAGGCGTCGGTATTGCAGATGAAAAACGGCTTGCCGTGGAATTCGTCCAGCACCTTGACGATGCCGCCGCCCTGGTCGAGCAACTCGTCGCGCTCGTCGGAAATTTTGATCCTCGGCGCCGTGCGGTCGCGCAAATGATCCTCGACCTGGTCGGCCAGCCAATGGACATTGACGATGGCCTCCTCGACCCCCGCCTCGTCGAGCCGGTCGAGCATGTGATCGAGCATGGTCCTGCCGCCGACGCGCACCAGCGGCTTCGGCACGGTCAAAGTGATCGGCCGCATCCGCGTGCCGAGCCCGGCTGCGAAGACCAGCGCCTTTTGCGGCCTCGCGCTCATGAGGAGGCTCCTTGGGTCTCATTGGCGAAAATCTGCGGCATGGCGGCGTCGAACCAGTTTTTCAGATCGGCCAAAGCCGGGTGGCCCAGATTTTTCCGCAGGTAATTCTTCACCCGGGGGATATGGGCGAGATAGTGCGGCTTGCCGTCGCGCTTGTCGAGCCGGGCGAAAATCCCCAAAATCTTGCTCGAACGCTGCGCGCCCATCAGGGCATAGGCGGCGGCGAAGGAGGCCATGTCGAATTCCGGCTGCGCTTGTTTGCGCGCCCGCGCGTAATGGCCCAAAAGCTTCAGCTCCAGATCGTCCGGCACGTCCACCCGCGCGTCCTGCAGCAGCGAAACCACGTCATAGGCCGCCGGTCCCAGCACGCAATCCTGGAAATCCAGCAAGCCAACCCGCCGCACGCCCTCGCGTTCCGCCAGCCAGAGCACGTTGGGCGAATGAAAATCGCGCAGGGTCCAGCTTGTCCGCTCGGCAAGCAGCGGCGTCAGCAGGCTGCGCCAGATGTTTTCATATTGCGCCCGCGCGCCGGAGGCGATGAGCCGGCCGCCAAGATGCGGCGCATACCATTCGGGCAGAAGATCGGCCTCGATCATCATGGCGTCGAGATCGTAAGGCGGGATCTTGTAGGTTCCGCCGTCGATCGGCAGCTCTCCCGGCAGCTCCCGGGCGTGCAATTGCGCCAGCAACGCCACCGCTTGCGCGTAGCGCTCGGCGATCGGCCCGTCGGGTCCGACCACGCCTTCCGTTCCGAAATATTCCAGCACCGCGAAGCCGGTTTCGAGATCGGCGGCGTAGATTTCCGGCGCAGACAGGTTTTCCGCGCGCAAGGCCGCGTCCACGGCGACGAAGGGACGGATATTCTCGGCAAGATGGGCGATGGCGCTGTAAGGCCGCCCGCCGCGCACCGGCGGCCCGTCGGGACGCGGCGGCGAAATCATCAATATGGCCTTTTCGCCGCTCGGCTTGGTCAGCAGCTCGTAGACGCGCGAAGAAGCGTCGC
Source organism: Rhodoblastus sp. (assembly GCF_052145335.1). Lineage (GTDB taxonomy): Bacteria > Pseudomonadota > Alphaproteobacteria > Rhizobiales > Beijerinckiaceae > Rhodoblastus. Next base: position 34,298 of record NZ_JBKQOU010000094.1, on the reverse strand, counting down.
CCTGCATGTGCTGGCGCTCGGCCTCCGTCCAGCCCGAGCGCTCCAGCACCGAATGCGCGCCGCGCTTGGAAAGCAGCCTTTGCGCCATGGCGCCGTGACCGGTGATTTCGGCGCGGCGATAGTCCGGACCGCGCCTTGTATCGGTGAAAAGCCTTACGTCGAGCCGGTCGCCGGTAAGGGCCGAGCCGGCGCGCTCCGCCCATTCGACCAGCACCAGCGCGCCCTCGGCCGCCTCGTCCCAGCCAAGCTCCGCCAGTTCGGACGGATCTTTCACCCGGTAGAGATCGGCGTGAACGATCGGAAAGGCCGTGCTGTCGTAAATCTGCATCAGGGTGAAGGTAGGGCTCGGCGCCTCCAGCTCGGGATCGCCAGTCAGGAAGCGGATCAGAGCCCGCGCGAAAGTGGTTTTCCCGGCGCCCAGTTCCCCGGACAGTGTCACCAGATCGTCGGCGCCGACCAGAGCCGCCACCTCGCGCGCCAATCCTTGAGTCGCCGCCTCATTGGGCAATTCGGCGCGCCACACCGGCGCGATGACGGAATTCATGCCTCGTCCCTCGCATCGTCGCTCTCTAGCGGGCGCCGGTACAAGCCGGCGGCAGTCAAAGGAAACTGGCCGGCTTTAACCAATGGGAACAGGCATGTCACCACCGTTCCTTCGCCCGGCGCCGAATCGATCAGCACCTTGCCGCCGTGCCGTTCGACAAAGGCGCGCACGATCGACAGACCGAGGCCGACGCCGCGATGGCGCGACTGCAGCGTATGGCTCTCGAAACGGTCAAACACCTTGTCGAGCAGTTCCGGCGGAATGCCCCGCCCCTGATCGGAGACCTTGAATACGATTTCGCTATCGCGGCGCAAGGCGGCGAGGGTCACCGTCTGGCCCGGCTCGGAAAAGCCGATGGCGTTGGACAGGAGATTGAACAGGATCTGGCGGACGCGCTTGCCATCGGCCTGGAAGGCGCCGATGCCGTCGGTGGTGACAACCGACAATTCGACATGGGACTCGGCCAGCCGGTCCTGCACGCCCGCCGCCGCCTCCTCGATGGTGCGCTCGATATCGACTTCGCCGAGCTGCAACTCCATGGCGTCGCGGTCGATGGTGGCGAGATCGAGAATGTCGTTGATGATCGCCAGCAGCGCCGCCGAGGATTTCATCACATAGCCGGCGTATTCCCGCTGCTTCTCGTTGAGCGGGCCGACGCCTTGGTCGCCGAGCAGCTGGATGAAGCCGATGATATTGGTCAGCGGCGAGCGCAGCTCATATGAGACATGGTGGACGAAATCATTGCGCAATTGCTCGGCGGCGAGCAGGGCCTGGTTGCGTTCGGTCAGCGCGCGCTCGACGTTCACGCCGTCGGTGACGTCGATAAAGGTGAGCAAAGTGCCCCCATCCGGCAGCGGCGCGGCGGCGCAATCGACGATCGAGCCGTCGCTGCGCGCCATCCGCCGCTGAAACCCCATCCGCGCGTCATGCAGGCCCGCCACCACCGAGCGCAAATCGGCCCAGGCGCCTTCGTCCGGCAGAAGCGGCTTGCAGGCCGCCGTCACGGCGTCGATATGCGGCTTGGCGGCGAGTTGCGCCACCGGCAGGCGCCAGATGCGGCCGAACGCCGGATTGAAGAATTTCAGGCGCCCGTCGGCGCCGAAAACGGCAACGCCTTCCTGCAGGGCGTCGAGCGTCTCGCTCTGCACCCGCGCCAGGGCGTTGTATTGCGATTCCAGATTGAAACGCTCGGTGACGTCGTCGAACAGATAGGTGACGCCGCCTTGCGGGTTCGGATCGAAGCCGACGCGAAGCGTCCGCCCGTCCGGAAGGTGCCAGACCTGTGGCGCAGGGTCGAGATTGTGATAGACCTCGAGAAGCGAGCTTTTCCAGGCGCGAAAATCGGCCTGTTCCGGCAGGCGGCGGTCGGCGCGCAACTGGTCGAGAATTTCCGAATCGCTCGGACGCTGGTCGAGAAAGACCTGATCGAGCGACCACAGCTGGCGATAGGCGGCGTTGGCGAACACCAGCTTTTTCGAGTGGTCGAAAATCGCAACCGCTGTGGCGAGCTGGTCGAGCGTCCGGATATGCGACTCCATCTGCCGCGCATGATCGGCGCGTAAATTTTCAAGCTCCGAGAGATCGTCGGCCATGCCGGCGGCGCCAGTCGACAGCGGCGCGTCATAGACGTCCATCAGCCGCCTTTCGCCGGCCACCACGACCGGCAGGCGCTGGCGGAAGATTTCGCCGGATTCGCGGGCGCGCAGGGCCGTCTCGCGGGCGCCCCGGTCGAGCAGTTCGAGATCGCGGTCGATGGCGTCGCGCGGGGTTTTCGCGTCGACGGCGCGGGCGTAAGCCTGATTGACCCAGTTCAGCCGCTGGTCGGCGCCGCGCATCCATGCCGGATGCGGCGACAGGTCGAGCAGCCCGCGAAAAATTTCGAGCTGGGCTTTCTGCTCGGCCTGGTCCTCGCGCAGCCGCACGAGTTCGAGCCGTTCGCCGGAAACGTCGCGCACCCGCATGACGACGCGGCTGCCGATGGCGCGGCCCTCCGCCTCGAGGTAGCGCCCGTTGAGTCCGACCAGATCCTGACAGAAACCCTGGCCGCGTTCGCGCAGCCGTACGACGTTGGCCTCCAGCGCCTGAGCCTCATCAGGCGGCAGCCAGGCGCCGAAGCCAAGCGCCTGGCGCGGCGATGGCGTGTCGATAACCAGGGTCACGTCGCCCTCGATGTCCGGTTCACCGCTTTCGCCGCCCCAGACCACGACGAATTGCGTCTCTGCGGCGAGAAAGGCGCGCGCCCGCTCGGCCGCCTGCCGCGAACGCTCGGCCTCGGCCAGAAGCTCCGCCTCGCGCCGGCTCCAGTTTTTACGACCTGCGAGCAGCAGCAGGGAGGCGCCGGCGGCGAAAACCACCAGGCCGGCGCCGAGCGACAGGCCGATCAGCCCATTGGCGCCGTCGAGATGCGCCAGCGAGGAAAAGGTCTGGGCGCGGGTCCCGGCGGAAAACGCCGCCGGCGAGATGGCGAAAGCCGCCGCGAGACGCAGGCGCGCCCATCGGTGCGCAATCTGGCTGCCTCGCTTTTGCATGGACCAAGGTTTCTCCTGCCTTCGCCGGGCGGTCCCGCGCGAATCACCCTCAATTTAGCCTCTCGATTCATGGTTAAGAAAGGGGAACGAAAGGTAAAACGCCTCCGTGACGAGTCACGGAGGCGCGGCAATTTTTTGGCAGCCATCGGTCAAACGGCGAAACCTGAGCGAAAACCGCTCAGTAGCGGTAGGTTTCGGGCTTGAACGGCCCCTCGACCGGCACCGACAGATAAGCGGACTGGGCCGGGGTCAGCGCGGTCAGCTTCACGCCGATCTTGGCGAGATGCAGCTTGGCGACCTTTTCGTCGAGATGCTTGGGCAAGGTGGTGACGCTTTTGCCGTACTGGCCCTGCTTCGTCCAAAGCTCGATCTGCGCCAGGGTCTGGTTGGTGAAGGAGGCCGACATGACGAAGGACGGATGGCCAGTGGCGTTGCCGAGATTGACCAGGCGGCCTTCCGACAGGAGGATGATGCGCTTGCCGTCGGGGAATTCGACCTCGTCGACCTGTGGCTTCACATTGTGCCATTTGAAGTTCTTGAGGCCCGCGACCTGAATTTCCGAGTCGAAATGGCCGATGTTGCAGACGATGGCGCGATCTTTCATCGCGCGCATGTGGTCGACGGTGATGACGTCGATATTGCCGGTGGTGGTGACGAAAATATCCGCGCGAGAAGCCGCATCCTCCATGGTGGTGACTTCATAGCCTTCCATCGCCGCCTGCAGCGCGCAGATCGGATCGACTTCCGAGACCATGACGCGGCAGCCGGCGTTGCGCAGCGAAGCCGCCGAGCCCTTGCCGACATCGCCGAAGCCCGCGACCATGCCGACCTTGCCGGCCATCATCACGTCGGTGCCGCGGCGGATGCCGTCCACCAGCGACTCACGGCAGCCATAGAGATTGTCGAATTTCGACTTGGTCACTGAATCATTGACGTTGATGGCCGGCCACAGCAGCTTGCCTTCCTTCTCCATGATGTAGAGACGGTGGACGCCAGTGGTGGTCTCCTCGGTCACGCCCTTGATGGCGGCGGCGTTGCGGCCATAGAAACCGGGGTTGCCCTTCAACCGCTTCTTGATCGCGGCGTAGAGCACTTCCTCTTCCTCGTTCGAGGCGGTTTCGAGGAAGGCGATGTCGCCCTGTTCGGCGCGCAGGCCGAGATGGATCAGCAGGGTGGCGTCGCCGCCGTCGTCGAGGATCATGTTCGGCTGGCCGCCGTCGCTCCATTCGAAAATGCGGTGGGTATAGTCCCAGTATTCCTCGAGGCTCTCGCCCTTGATGGCGAAAACCGGCGTGCCGGCGGCGGCGATGGCCGCGGCGGCGTGGTCCTGGGTCGAATAAATGTTGCACGAGGCCCAGCGCACGTCGGCGCCCAGAGCCTTCAGCGTCTCGATCAGCACCGCGGTCTGGATGGTCATGTGCAGCGAACCGGCGACGCGGGCGCCTTTCAGCGGCTGGCTAGGGCCATATTCGGCGCGGGTCGCCATCAGGCCCGGCATTTCCGTTTCGGCGATGGCGATTTCCTTGCGGCCCCAATCGGCCAGGCCGATGTCGGCGATGACAAAATCGTGCGGAATATGGCTGGTGGACATGGCTTACCGATCCTCATGAATTTCGCGTTCTATAGCAGGCAGGCGCGGGACAGGCAATAAAGATATAAGCAACTCTTTATATGACTTCCTAATCCTCGCGACGCCCCTGCAACGCGCGAAAATCCAGCGCCTTGTCGCCGATATTGAGGCCGAGCTGGAAACTTTCGGCGATGCGATGGGCGCGGGCGACGAAAAAAGCCGCTCCAGCGGGCGGCAGCACGTCGCGCGCCGTCGCCTCGAACAGGGCGAGCCAGGCTCCAAAATGCCGGGGTTCGAGACCGAGCGCCATATGGGCGGGCAGGGGCCGGCCGCTGTAGCGGCCTGTGCGCAGGCCGATCTGCGACCAGAAGTCGGTCAGCTTGGCGATATGCTCTTCCCAATGTCCGGCGAGTTTTTCTTCGAAAATCGGGCCAAGCAGCGGGTCTTTGCGGCCGCGGCTATAAAATTCGCGCACCAGATTTTCAATCATCGCCTCGGTCAGGCCGGAGGGCGGTTCGTCGTTCAGGGCGCGGGCGGCAAGCGGATGGGCCATGTTTCCTCCACCGAAGCGGGCCGCGCCTTGCTCGCTCGGCGGCTTGATTTTGCAGCTTATAATCGCCCGGAAAACGAGAAGCAAAAAATTGTCTTGGTCCAGCGACGCCTAACTTGCTACATGGGGGAGCGTCGGCCCGCCTTTCCGCGAGCCTTGCCGACGCTCCCGGCGACCTGGGCGGGCGCGCGCTTGGCGCGACGCTCCGAACGGCGGAGGGAAATCAATACCGCAATCAGGGGTGCGCCAGTGAATTCGGCTACGAACGAAACGCAATCCATGACCAGCGAAATCATCGACGTGATCGCCACCGAGGGCATGATTCCGCGCGAAAAACTCGAAGACGACGCTACGATCGAAAGCCTGGGCTTGAAATCGATCGATATCGTGATGATCCTCACGGCGATCGAGGAAAAATTCGACGTCTACATCCCCATGGACGGCTCCTTCCAGGAAGCGAAGGATCTCAAAGGGCTGGTCGACGCGATCAGCGCCCATATCCTGCGTGAAAAAGCCGCCAAATGAATCATAGACGCGTTGTGGTCACCGGCATGGGCGCGGTGTCGGCCGCCGGCAACGGGGCCGAATTGTTGTGGCGCGCCGCCCGTGACGGCAAGTCCTGCACTGGCCCGGTCGCGGTGCGCCAGCCCTATGGCGGCCGCATCAAGATCAGCGCCCAGGTGCGCGATTTCGACATCGAGGCGCTGCTCGGACCCAAGATCGCGCCCTTCTCCGATCAGTTCACCGCCTATGCCTTGGTCGCCGCCGACGAAGCCGTCGCCCAGGCCGGGCTGGACCCCGAAGCGCGCCAGGGTTCGCGCTGCGCCGCCCTGCTCGGCACCGGGATTGGCGGCATGAACACCGTGGACGACGGCATTTTCAACGTCTATTTCGCCAACAAGCGACCCGAGGCGCTGACCGTCCCCCGCCTCATTCCGAGCGCGGGACCGTCGCAACTCTCCATGCGTTTCGGCGCCACCGGCCCCTGTTTCGCCGTGGCCAGCGCCTGTTCCTCCGGCAGCCAGGCGGTCGGCCTCGCCTTCCAGATGATCCGCGCCGGCATGATCGACCGCGCCATCGTCGGCGGCTCCGAAGCCTGCGTCACCAATGGTTCCATGCGCGCCTGGGAATCCTTGCGCGTCTTGACCCCGGACTTCTGCCGGCCCTTCGCCAAGAATCGCAACGGCATGGTGCTGGGCGAGGGCGCGGCGATGTTCGTGATCGAGGCCGAAGAGATAGCGATGGCGCGAGGCGCCACGCCTCTGGCCGTGCTGGCCGGTTACGGCACCAACAGCGACGCCCTCGATCCGGTGCGTCCCGACGCCGCCAGCGCCAGCGCCTGCATTGACATGGCGCTCGAAGACGCCGGCCTCAGGCCGCAAGACATCGACTATGTCAACGCCCACGGCACCGCCACGGTGATGAACGATGTCACCGAAGCCGACGCGCTGAACCGCACTTTCGGCGCCCATGTCGAAAAGCTGCTGGTCTCCTCGACCAAGCCAGTCCACGGCCATGCGCTCGGCGCCGGTGGGGCGCTGGAGCTTTTGATTTCGATCATGGCTTTGCGCGAAAATATCGCGCCGCCGAACCTGAATGTCGAAATCCAGGATCCGCAATGCGCGATCCGTCTCGTCGGGCCGAAGGCGGTCGAGACGCCGATGCGCGCGGTTTTGTCCAATTCCTTCGCTTTCGGCGGGATCAACGCTTCGCTGATCGTGACGCCCGCCGCCTCGGCCTGATCCGATGGAGAGCGGCGCGCCATTCGTCCAGCGAACCGGACCTTTGCGCGTGACTCCTTCGGCCGATGCGGTGCGGCAGTTTCGCCGCCAGACCGGCTGGGGCGAGGCCGAGGGGCCGCCGCCCGCCAGCTTTCCCGTGGTGTGGATGCGTCTGCCCGAAATCGGCGAACCCATCCGCGCCGCCGCGCAAGAAATCGGCTTGCCTGTGCATGAGGCGCAGCTTTTCGATTATGTCCGGCCGCTGGTGACCGGAGAATATTACGATCTGATGCTCGAATTGCGGCGCGAAGCCGATCCGGCAAGGCTGATCGCCACCGCCGACCTTTTCGATCTTGACGGCGTCTTCGTCGGCCGCTCCATCTCCACGCTGCGGCTGATCGATCCCGAATCCCTTCCCGCGCCCTTACGGATGGCCATGCCATGAGCCTGGATTTGTCCGCGCCGCATCCCGGCGAAAAGCTGCCGCCGCTGGTCGTCGGTCCTTTTCACGCCGCCGATCTTGCCGCTTATGCCGACGCCTCCGGCGACAGCAATCCGCTGCATCTCGACCTGCCTTTCGCGCAAAGCTTCGGCTTCACCTCGCGCCCGGCGCATGGCATGCGGCTGCTGGCGGCTTTCGAGCCGCTTTTGCGCGACTGGCGGCCCGATCTGCTCCTGATTGGCCTGCGCGGCCAGTTTCTGACCCCGGTGCTTGAGGGAGAGACGGCGATTCTGACCGCCCGCGTCGCCAAGATCGATCTTTCGGGCGAGAATTTCGTCGCCATTCTGCGGCTGATGGTCCAGACCCAAAGCGGCGCCCCGGCGCTGGTGGGCGAGGCGCGGATGACGCCGCGCGCAAATTGACCTGTCGTGTGCGCTTGGCGAAGAGTCGGATGGACGCGCGGCTGCGTTTTGACTAATCAGACAAGGCGTGCGCGCGCGGCTCGAATCGAAAGCCCTTATCGATGACCGAAGTTCTGGACCCCACCGATCGCATCATCACCCTTTTCGGCGGCTCCGGCTTTATCGGGCGCCATCTCGTGCGGGCCCTGGCGCGCGACGGCTGGCGCGTCCGCGTCGCCACGCGACGTCCCGATCTCGCCTTCCATCTCCAGCCGCTCGGCCGCGTCGGCCAGATCCATGCGGTCCAGGCCAATGTCCGCTATCCCGACTCGCTCTCGCAAGCGTTGCGCGGCGCAGATGCGGCGGTCAATCTGGTCGGGATTCTCGCCCCCTGGGGTAAGCAGACCTTCGATTCCGTGCAGGCCGAAGGCTCGTCCGCGGTCGCCCGGGCCGCGCAGGCGGCGGGAATCAGCAATTTCCTGCATTTTTCGGCCATCGGCGCCGACGCCGAATCCGCTTCAGCCTATGCGCGCACCAAAGCCGAGGGTGAAAAGGCGGTTCTCGCCGCCATGCCCTCGGCCAGGATCCTGCGTCCCTCGGTCGTCTTCGGCCCGGAAGACCAGTTCTTCAACCGTTTTGCCGCCATGGCGCAAAAAATGCCGGTGCTGCCGCTGATCGGCGGCGGAGAGACCCGGCTGCAGCCGGTTTATGTCGGCGATGTCGCCGAAGCCGGCGCGCGGCTGTTGCGCGGCGCGGGCGCGGCTGGCTCGACCTATGAGCTTGGCGGCCCATCGATCAAGACGATGCGGGAAATCTTCGAATTCGTGCTGGCGACGATCCATCGCCAGCGCCCACTGGCCTCCTTGCCCTTCGGCGTGGCGGGAACCATCGGCGCCATTACCGAAACCCTGAACAAATTGCTGCTCGGTCTGATTCCGGCGGAATTTTCCATCACCCGCGACCAGGTGGAGCTATTGCGCCACGACAATGTGGTTTCGCAGAAAGCCATCGCCGAGGGCCGCACTTTGGCCGGCCTCGGCCTGACCCCGGAATCGGTCGAAGCGGTGGTCCCGGCCTATCTCTACCGCTATCGTGATCGCGGCCAATTCGCCGATGAGCGGGTGGTCTGAGAGGAACCCCGCCTCGGCAATGGCCCGACGTCAGAACGCCTGTCTGACGACGGCCTCTTGAGGCGCCGGAATTAGCGGCGGCGCCAGTCTTTTGTGTAGACGCGCCATCAAGGCGATGCCGAACAAGGGCGTCAGCAGGTTCAAAACCGGCGTGACAACGAACAAAGCGATGATCAGTCCGGCGGCGAACAAAGTCAGCCTGTGACGGCGACGCAATTCGACCACCTCGTCAAGCGGCCGGAATCGCAAAGCCGCCAGCTGAAAATATTCGCGGCTGAACAGATAGGCGTTGGCGACGAAAAACACCACGGCGTTGACCCCAGGCAATAGCCACAGGCAAAAAGCGCAGAAATTCACCGCCAGGGCGACCACCGCGAATTTCGCCGCCAGCCACAGCGAGGTCATTACCGGCGCAGGTGACCCGCGCAAACCGGGCGGATAAATATCGGCTTCGACATGTTCGGCCAGTTCATCGAGGAAATAGCCGGCGACCAGCATGGACACCGCGGGGATGAGAAAGATCAGGCCGATAAAAAGGCCAAGCGCCGCAGTGATCTCGATCAAGGCCTGCAGCCAGGGCGGTCCGCCCGCCGAGACCCAGATGGCGACGCGCTCGAGCATCAGCCCCAGTCCCGCCAGCAAAGCCAAGGTCAGCGCCAGCGATTTGAACAGCACGGCGCGGAAGGGCTTTGAAAAAATCTCGCGAAGGCTTGCAATCGCGTCATCGATCATGGCGCCCTCGCCCAAAAAAGCGTCAGGCCGCGTCGGATGACGACGAAGCTTGCGTCAGCAGGGCGTAAAGCGCCGGCGCCTCGCGAGTAGAGCGAATTTTCGCCACCGTAGCCGGATTGCGCAGTAGCCTAGCGATGATCGCCAAGGCTTTCAGATGATCGGCCCCCGCCGATTCCGGCGCGATCAGGGCGAACAGCAGGTCGACCGGCTGGCCGTCCAGCGCCTCGAAATCGATCGGCCGCTCCAGCCGCGCAAAAATGCCGAAAATGCGTGGCGCGTTGACCAGCTTGCCATGCGGGATGGCGATGCCCTCGCCAAGCCCGGTCGAATTGAGCTTTTCGCGCTGCATCCAGGCGTCGAAAATCTCCCGGGCGGGTAGCCCGGAGACCTCGGCGGCCTTTTCGCTCAATTCCTGTAGAGCCTGTTTTTTGCCGTTCACCCGGAGGGAAGGCAAAATAGCCTCGGGGACGAGAAGATTTTCAAGCGGCATGAGGACCGTTTTCCGTCAAGACGCAACTTGCGGCGCCAGCAATCGCAAAACGCGCGCCGGCGAGCTCGGCGCCCAAAAGCACATCGAACTCTGCGCGTTTCCCCGCAGAGGGCGCGCGCGTCAGTAGAAGCAAAAAACGAGCCGCGCTCACGCGGATCCTTTTTCGCCGCCGGTCGGATCGATCCAGCCGATATTTCCGTCAAGCCGACGATAAATCACATTAACGCGGCCAGAGGAAGCGTGACGGAAGGTGAGAACCGGCGCACCCGTGAGATCCAGCTCCAGAACCGCGGCCGAGACCGAAAGTTGCTGCAGCAGCTTGTCGGATTCGGCGATCACCGCCGGCTTGAATTCATGTTCCGAGGGAGCGTCCTCGACCTCGTCGAGCGCGCCAAGCACGGTATAGCGGATCGGTTCGCCGGGGATGGCGCCATTTTCGCGTTGCGCCGCGCTGCGATCCTTGAGCTTGCGCTTGTAGCGGCGCAGGCGGCTTTCGATGCGCGCCGCCGTCTGGTCGAAACTGGCGTAGACTTCCTGCGCGCGGCCTTCCGCTTGCAGGGTGACGCCGGAGGCGAGATGCAGGGTGCAATCGGTGCGATAGCCGGAGCCTTCCGGCTCGATGGTCACATGGCCGGCGACGGAGCCGTCAAAATATTTGCCGGTCGCCGCATTCAGCCGTTCGGAAACATGGGTGCGCAAAGCCTCGCCGATATTGATGTTCTTGCCTGAGATACGCAGAGCCATATTGGTGTTCCAGAGTTGTAAAGGGTCTTCCAGAGATTGCAGTAAGGTCGCGGACGCGGATGCTCCCTCAGCCGCGGCGGGGTTTTTCCTCCGCTCCTGCGGCCGCCGCGCGGGCGGGCGTTCAAGTTGCGCCTTGAAGCCAACTCAACGGTTAGAAGCCTCCGCGCTTGAAGTCAATGGCGTCCGCGAAGCACGCCCGCCTGACGCACGGAAAGCACCCCAGCGGGGGGCCTTAAGCCAGTCGCGCGGAAGGCGCCTGCTTTTCGCGCCGCCGTTCGACGGATGAAGGAATTTTCAGGCTTTCGCGATATTTCGCCACGGTTCTGCGCGCAATATCGATGTCCTGCGCCTTCAACCTTTCGACAATGGCGTCGTCCGAAAGAATGGCGTCGGGCGCCTCTGCGTCGATCATTTGCTTGATCTTGAAGCGCACCGCCTCCGCCGAATGAGCGTCGCCGCCGCCATGCGCTGCGATCGAAGCGGTGAAGAAATATTTCAGCTCGAACAGGCCGCGCGGCGTCGCCATATATTTGTTGGATGTCACGCGCGAAACCGTCGATTCATGCAGACCGACCGCATCGGCGATGTTCTTGAGATTGAGCGGGCGCAGATGTTCGACGCCTTGGGCGAGAAAAGCGTCCTGACGCCGCACGATTTCGGTGGAAACCTTCAAAATGGTGCGGGCGCGCTGCTCCAGGCTCTTGGTCAGCCAGTTGGCGGTCTGCAGGCATTGCGACATGAAAGTCTTGTCCTCGTCGGCGACGCCCTTGCGCGAAACGGTGGCGGCGTAGGTCTGGTTGACCAGCACGCGAGGGAGAGCCTCGGAATTCAGCTCGATCAGCCAGGAGCCGTCCCGCGCCGCGCGGACAATCACATCGGGGGCGACCGGCTGCACGATGGACCCGCCAAACGCGCGGCCCGGCTTGGGATCGAGTCGGCGGATTTCGGCGAGCATGTCGGACAGGTCCTCGTCATCGACGCCGCAGATTTTGCGCAGGGCCGCGAAATCGCGCCGGGCGACCAAAGGCAGATTGGCGATCATAGCCTGCATGGCCGGATCGTAGCGATCCTGCTCGAGCAATTGCAGCGCCAGGCACTCGGCCAGGTCGCGCGCGCCAATGCCGGTCGGCTCGAACGTCTGCACCAGGGCAATGACTTTCTCCACCCGTTCCGCCGTCGCACCGAGCCGTTCGGCGATATTCTCGGCGCTTTCGCGCAGATAGCCGGCCTCGTCGATGGCGTCGATGATGGCAAGGCCGATCATGCGATCGATCGCATCATTGGTCGCCACCGACAGTTGCGTGGCGAGATGATCGGCGAGCGTCGCCTGTTCGGCGATATAGGCTTCGATATTAGCCGCTTCGCCGGAAGCCTCGCCCCCGCCGGAGCCGGACCAGGCCGTGTCGGACAGCCCAAGCGCCTCCAGCTTGTTCTGCTCGGCGGCGGGATTGAGGTCGCGCTCGCCATCAAAAGCGTTTTCCACTTCCGTGCCGAGGCTTTCGGCCAGCCCCTCCGATGACACCGCCAGTTGCGGCTCGCTCCAGTCGCCCTCGCCGGGATCGCCCGAACCGGGCGGGGAAGCCTCGGCGTTGGCGGCCTCGCTGAGCGCGTCGATGCCGGTCGCCTTGGGGTCCGGGCCCTCCTCGGCGCGCTCCAGCAAGGGGTTGCGCTCCAATTCCTCCTCGACGAAAGCCGCCAGTTCGACGCTGGAATATTGCAGCAGCTTGATCGCCTGCAGCAACTGCGGCGTCATCACCAGGGACTGTCCCTGTCGAAGCAGCATTTTGGCGGACAAGGCCATCAAGAACTCGCTTCAATCTATGGCCCAAGAATACCGACCGGTCGGAAATCCATCGGCCCCCCCGGCGGCGCCCGGTTCGGCCGCCAGCGTTCAAAAGGGAGGACCGCTGGCGTTGCCTTGCAGATCGCCGGCCGACCAAAGTCGGCCTGTTTCTTGCATAACCTTTTTCGAGCTTGCAGCCAAGGAAAAATATTTCCTTCGCGTCTTGCCGGGGAGAAGCGAAACCGGCCGGCAAGCGCTTGTTCGGATTAATCCGTGCGAAAAATTACATGCGGAAATCTTCGCCGAGATAGAAGCGACGAACCTCGGGATTGGCGACGATGGCTTCGGGATCGCCCTCGGTCAGGACATGGCCGGAATGGATGATATAGGCCCGGTCGATCAGCCCCAAAGTCTCGCGGACATTGTGGTCGGTGATCAGCACGCCGATGCCGCGGCTCTTGAGATGGGTGACGAGATTCTGGATGTCGCCGACGGCGATCGGGTCGATGCCGGCGAAGGGCTCGTCGAGCAGCATGAACGAAGGATTGCTTGCCAGAGAACGGGCGATTTCGCAGCGTCGCCTCTCGCCGCCGGACAGGGCGATGGAAGGCGATTTTCGCAAGCGCTTGATGTCAAACTCCTCAAGCAGGGATTCGAGATGCTGGCTTCGGCGGTCGAGGTCCGGCTCGTTGATTTCCAGCACGGCGCGAATGTTGTCTTCGACGCTCAATCCGCGAAAGATCGAGGCTTCCTGAGGCAGATAGCCGATTCCCAGACGGGCGCGGCGATACATCGGCAGGCCGGTCACGTCATGGCCGTCGAGTTCGATCATGCCCTTGTCGGGTTTGACCAGGCCGGTGATCATGTAGAACACGGTGGTCTTCCCCGCGCCATTGGGACCGAGCAGGCCGACGGCCTCGCCGCGCCGCACGTTGAGGCTGACGTCCTCCACCACCCGGCGAGCCTTGTATGATTTTCCCAGATGGTGAACGTTGAGCATGTCTTCGCCTGATCCCGTCAATGGCTGGTTTTATTCGGCGACGCAGCTTGCGGCGCCGGTTGGGCAGCTGTTGGGGTAGCCGGTTGGGGATCTCCCGGCTTGGCGTTCTGGTCGCCAGGTATGATCAGGCTGCGCACCCGCCCGCTCGAGGAAACCACGGCCTGGCCGGTGGTCAGGTCATAAACAAGCTTGTCGCCGCGTGTGACATTCTCGCCCTGCGACAAGGCGACATGGCCGATGAGATAGAATTTGTTTTCGGGCTTGTCGTAGACCAGCGCATCGCCGGTTCCGACCTGGTCCTTGCTGGTGACGGCGACAGGCCCCTGGCCTTCCATGCGTCGCACCTGCGAACCGCCCGAGGCGCCGGCGGGCCCGGAGGGCGCGGGAGCCGGGGCTGCGCCGGAACCCGTAGGCTTCTTGTCCAGAAATATGGTCAAAACCGTGGCGTTGATGCGGGAATCGCCCTGCACCGCTACGACATTGCCGGTGTAGATGAGCTTCTGCTCCTTGTCGAAATAATCGAGCTTGTCAGCGGCGATATTGATCGGCTGATGGTTGTCAGCGCCCGGCAGCAGCGTCGAACTAGCAGCGGCGGCAGGCGCGGCCGTCGCGGCGGGCGCGGTCGCCGGCGCCGGCTTCGAGGGGGCGGCGGCCGTCGGCTTGGGCTTCGGCGCGCTTTTGGCGGGTTTTGGGGCGCTTTTGGCTGGCTGCTGCGGCGCCCCTGTGCCGGGCTGCTGCGCCATGGAGGCGTTGGGGGGCGACGCCAGCAGGGCCAGAGCCGTGCCCAAGAGCGCCAATTGGGGCGCCAATTTGGGCGTCCATTTCGTCAAAGGGGACAAGACGCGCTCCATCTCAATTGTTTTTCCGGTCCGACGGCGCCGGGCCCTGTTCCGGTGTGGAATTGAACATCGAATGGACATTACCGATGAAAATGATCTGCTCGCCATTCGGCGTCATGGTCATGCGGTCCGAACTCACCCAGCCGCCGTCGAAATCCAGCCGCACCGGGTCGTTGGAGCTGAGTGCGTTGGTCTTGAAATTCATGGCGCCGGTTTGCATGGCGAGATCGTAGGTAGCGCCCTTGATATGGACATGGCCGGAAAGATCCAGTGTTTGCGCGGCGGAATCATAGAGGCCGTGTTCACCCAGCACCCGCGTCTCGCCATCGTCGGACAGACGCAGGCGAGCGTCGAGATTGGTCAGGTCAGTGCGGTTGGGATCGCCCGGATGTTGGACGCCGGTGTCTGCCGTCACTTCATAGGGCCGCCCGTCGCGCCTCACACCGGTCATCCGTGGGCGCTCCATCGTCACCTTGTCGCTGCTGATGCCGAAGCTTTCGAGCGAGATATGGGTTTCCGCGACGTCGCGGGTGCGGAACCAAGAATACCAGACCACGCCAATGCTGGTCACGGCCGCGCCCGCGAAGATCAGCCGGCGCAGCCATTTGACCCGCGCGCTATGGCGGGCGGCGGACCTGAAGGCGCGTGTGCGTCCGGAGACGGCGCGCGAGCTCTTGCCGGAAGGACCCGTTCGATCAGCCTGCATGTTGCCGCCTTGCGCCAGGGCTCGGCCCATTCCCGTCATAGCGTCCATTTGCCAAGCTCAAGGCGCTTCCTCATAAGATGTCCCGCATGAATGCCAACTGAACGTCGTCGCCTTGGAAAGTTGAAGAATTTCGCGCGCCCTTCGGAGGGCGCTTCGCCGTCACATATGGGCGAAAATATCGGTTTCGGGCCAGCCCAGCAAATCCAGTTCCGCGCGCGCAGGCAGGAAGTCGAAACATTCCCGCGCAATCTTGTCTCTGTTTTCCCGCGCCAGCATGACATCGAGCTTTTCGCGCAAGGCATGGAGATGCAAAACGTCGGAGGCGGCGTAGGCGAGCTGCGCCTCGGTCAGGTTGTCGGCGCCCCAATCCGAGGATTGCTGCTGTTTGGAGATTTCCACGCCAAGCAGGTCGCGCAGCAGGTCCTTGAGGCCGTGGCGATCGGTATAGGTGCGGGTCATTCTCGAGGCGATCTTGGTGCAGTAGACCGGTCTGGCGCGGAAGCCAAATGTTTTTTGCAAAATGGCAAGGTCGAAGCGGGCGAAATGGAAGATTTTAGTGACCTTCTCGTCCACGAGCAGGCGCGTCAGATTGGGGGCCCGGGTCTGGCCCTTGGCGATCTGCACCAGATGGGCGGAACCGTCGCCGGTCGAAAGCTGAACCAGGCAAAGCCGGTCGCGGTGCGGATTGAGGCCAAGCGTCTCGGTGTCGATAGCGACGCTGTCGCCGGGCCGGAAATCATTGGGCAGGTCGCCCCGGTGCAAAAAGTTGGTCATGATCGATCCTGTGGGTCGCCTTCAGCGATCCAGAGGACCGCCTGAGAGCGCCGGATTCCCTGTTTTTCCGGAGCTTTCGCAGCAAAAGGCGCGCGCCTTTTCGCGCCGCTGCAGCGCGGCAGGCGTACCATTGGCGCGGCGCGGCGGCAAGTTGGCCCTATCTTTCCTCTTGCGAAAGCCTCACATCGAGCGAATGACGTCCGTCGCGGATGGAGCGTCAGTCCTCGCCGGGCTTGCCTCGCATGGATTTGACCGAGCCGCGCTGTTTCTTGCCGTCGAGACGGCGCAATTTCGAAGCGTAGGTGGGACGGGTGGCGCGGCGGGGCGGCTGTGGAGGCCGCGCCGCCTCGCGGATCAGTTCGATCAGCTTTTCCAGGGCGTCGGCGCGATTGCGCTCCTGGGTACGAAAGCGCCGCGCCGCG
This sequence comes from Rhodoblastus sp., assembly GCF_052145335.1. Classification (GTDB taxonomy): domain Bacteria; phylum Pseudomonadota; class Alphaproteobacteria; order Rhizobiales; family Beijerinckiaceae; genus Rhodoblastus. Next base: position 17,922 of record NZ_JBKQOU010000094.1, on the reverse strand, counting down.
ATTACCAGATCGCCGCTGCCAGCCAGGCGCTTGCCCGCCAGTACGATCAGCCTTTGCCGAACCGGCTCGGGCAGGCTGGGCGACTCCAGGACGTTGAAGCGCAGTTGCACCGCCGATTCGACCTTGTTGACATTCTGGCCGCCGGGACCGGAGGCGCGGATGAATTCCTCGCGCAATTCGGCTTCGTCCAGCGCGATGGTCCGCGTGATCTGAATCATCATCGAACCTCCCAATACCCAAGCTCCAGACGGGCAAAGTTGAAATTTGGCCGCGACTGTTGCCGATTGCGCACAGCCGCGCAACATGGCTTTGTCTAAGATGATGCACGAAGATGCGGAATCCGTTTTTTGACCCCTGAATTTTGAACCGATGGCCAACACCACCACCGATCAAGCCGCCGCCGACGCAGCCAATCTCCTGCTGCGGCTTGGCCTTGTCGTGGCTTTTGTCGTCGCGCCGCTGGCGCTTTTGCTGTCGCAGCGTTCGATCTTCATCCTCACGCCCATCGCCGGCGCGCTGATCCTCGCCGGCGGTATGGTTCTCGCGCCTCGCATGCGGATGCATGAGGTTTTTGCTTTTCTTGTCTCGCCCATCGGCCTCGCCGCGATGTTTCTCGCGATCTGGGCGCTGGCTTCGCTGCTGTGGACGCCATTCCCTGCCGAAGCCGCGCCGCGCCTTTTGAAGATTTTCTCGACTTTCCTGTGCGTCCTGCCCGTCGCAGCCTCGCTGCCGGCGCGCAGCAAGGCCGCCAATCTCTATCTTCTGCCTCTGGGCGTGGCGCTGACCGCGTTCGGCGCGATTTTCCTCAACATGACGTTCTCAAGCGATGGGGGCGAGGGCGAGGACAACGAAACCATGATCCGCGCGGCGGAGGCCATGCTGCTGCTGCTCTGGCCAGCTCTGGCGGCGACCGCCCTGCGCAACCGCCTGACGCTTTCGGTCAGCCTGGGCATTGTCGCGCTGACGGCGGCGATATCGGTCCATGTTCCCGCCGCCCTGGCGGCGACGGGCCTGGCGGCTCTGGTCCTGGCCACTGCCTGGACCGATGCGCCCCGCGCCGGACGCTGGGTCGGCGGCGTTTTCGCAGCCTGTTTCATTTTCGCGCCCGCCTTGCCGCTGCTGCTCGGTCCGTTTTTTGGCGCGGAAGCGCCCGGACCGCTGCAGGGCCTGAAGATCTGGAATGGCATGATCGTCAATGACGGCGTGCGCATGCTCACCGGCCACGGCTTCAATTTCGTCGGCTCCGGTTTCTCGCGCGGCTATCTGCCGGCGCAGGCGTCCCATTCGCTGCTGTTCGAAGCCTGGACCGATCTCGGCCTGATCGGCGCCCTGAGCGGCGGCGCGCTGATCTATTTGTGCTTCAAGACCGCGGCGGCGGAATCGCAGCGGCTTGCGCCTTTCTGGCTCGGCGGCCTGACCTATGTCGCCGCCATGGGCGTTTTCGGCGCAGCCACCCTGCAGCTGTGGTGGATTACCGCCTTGGCCCTGGGCCTCGGCGCTTTCGCCCTCGCCACGCGCGGCGATTACAAGACCGACCGTCCCACCGCGCCGAAGCGGTTGGCCTGATCCATCGCCAAGGCTGTCAGCGGCCCAGGTGCTGGACAAACACAAAGCTTCTGCTTGTGGAAAAAGCAATATCGATGCATTTTCCGCTCCGCATGGCGAGAGTCGCCCGAAAATCCGCTGAAACTGAAGAAGGGTTCCATGAAAAGACATTTCCTCATTGGCGTAACGGCGGCCCTCATGGCATTTCCCGCGATCAGCCAAACCGCGGCGGAACCCGCCGAGCCTTCGTCCCAGGCCCAACAGAGCGAGGAGGACCGCGCCACTCTGATGGAAGCTCGGATCGCCGCCCTGAAGGCGGGGTTGAAATTGACCCCGGCGCAAGTAAAGGACTGGGACAGCCTGGAAAAGGTCTTGCGCGAGGTTTCCAGCGCGCGGGCGACGCGGCGCAAATCGTTCCGGGAACAAGCGATGGTGTTCCACGAGAAGGACGAAGTCATTCAGGGGATGAAGCTTGGCGCCAAGGATCTGATTGCGCGTGGCGAGGAATTGCAAAAAGTCGCCGAGGCGGCGGCGCCGCTGTTCGACAGCATGGACGCCGACCAGAAGCATCGTTTCACCTTGCTGCTGCGCAGTTTCATCGCGCCAGGCGCCCAAAAGTGACCCCGCCCGCACTCTTGAGCCTTTTCCGATCCGATTGAATCGGATCGGGGCTCTAGTTTTGGTTCTGACGCGTTTTCGCTAACGCGGACCTAAAGGTTCTTCACGCGAACCGGTGTCCACTTCTTGAAAACGGCTCTAAGCGTGAAAAGAGGATGACATGGTCAAGATTTTCATGGCGGCCGGCGTAGCCTGTCTTTGCGCCGTTGCAGCATACGAACCGGCTTTTTCCCAGTCGACGCTGACGGTGCATCCCCGCTCGGCCATTCCTTTGCCCGCCAATGTCTTGACCAACGACGACTGGCTCGATCCGGGCGAACCCGCCCCCGTGCACTCGAGCAGCAATTACGCCCGGATGGTCGAGGCCCCTGCCGATGTCCAGGTTGGACCGGATCTGGATCAGAATTGGTGAAACAGGCTCGGCGGCGCCGCTGACTTTAAGCCGAAGCGACGGGACGGCCTTTTTCGTCGACGATGCGCTCGCCATCTTCCTTGAAGAACTCGCCGCGCTGCGGCGGCAGCAGTTCCAGAACCAGTTCGGACGGGCGGCAGAGGCGCACGCCTTTCGGGCTGACGACCAGCGGCCGCTCGATCAGGATCGGGTTTTTAGCAATAGCGGCGAAAATATCGTCGTCGCTCACGGCCGGATTGTCGAGGCCAAGCTCCGCATAGGGCGTGCCTTTCTTGCGCAAAATATCGCGGATTTTTAAGCCGGCGCGGGCGAGGAGGCTTTCCAGCAGCGCCCGGTTCGGCGGGCTTTTCAGATATTCGACGACATGGGGTTCGATCCCGGCGTTGCGGATCAATCCCAGCACGTTGCGCGACGTGCCGCAGGCGGGATTGTGATAGACGATGACGTCGAAAGAGCCGGTCATGCCGCTGGTCTCCATATATTATTTTTCGCTAACCGCGAAAAGTCGCAGTTAGCGAAACCCTCGCATAAGCTCGGCGTCGCGTTCGCTCCTAACCCCTCTTCACAGGTTTCACCCGTGCAGAGGGGTATGTAGCTTTATGGCACAAGATTTCGCCCGGCGCATGGCGTCTTTTCAGGGCTTCTGCGGCCCAGTGTAAAGCTCGCGCAATTTTGATTTCAGGATTTTTCCGGTCGCGCCGTGCGGCAGTTCCTCCGCCACGATCACCCGGTCGGGAATCGACCAGTTCGGCGTCTTGCCCTCGAAGAATTTGCGCACATCCTCGGGCTCCGGCGCGCATCCGGTGCGGGGAACCACGATCAGTAGCGGCCTTTCGCCCCATTTTTCGTCCGGCGTCGCGACGGCCGCCGCCTCCGCCACCTGCGGGTGGCCGACGGCGATATTCTCCAGCGCGATGGAGCTGATCCACTCGCCGCCGGATTTGATGAGATCCTTGGTCCGGTCGGTCAGCTGGACAAAGCCCTGTTCGTCGATCACGCCGACATCGCCGGTCGGGAACCAGCCTTCCTCGCCTACTTGGCTTCCCGGCTGCCGGAAATAGGCGCTGGCCACCCAATGGCCGCGAAACACCAGATTTCCCTGGGTCTTGCCGTCCCACGGGACTTCCGCGCCGGATTCGTTTTCGGCGCGCACGTCGACGCCATAGAGAACGCGCCCCTGCTTCGCCTGCAGGTCGAGAAGCGCCTCCGCGTCAAGTTGCGCCGTCGCCGGTTTGGGGGCGTATAGAGTGACGACCGGGCTGCTCTCGGTCATGCCCCAGCCATGCGAGACGCTCACGCCGAACTTGCCATATTCGGCGATCAGCGCGCGCGGAAAAGCAGCGCCGCCGACCAGGATGCGCTTCAGGGTCTCGAACTTCTCCCCGGTCCTGCGCAGATGATCGATCAGGCCCAGAAAAACGGTTGGAACGCCGACCGATAGATTCGCGCGCTCCGCATTCATCAGGCCGAGCAGATTGACCGCATCGAGATGGCGTCCGGGCATCAACAATGCCGCGCCGACCATGGGCGCCATATAGGGCAGGCCCCAGGCGTTGACATGGAACATCGGCACGACGGCGACCACCCGATCCGTCGCCCGAAGGCCTAATGTGTCGGCAAAATTCAACGTCATGGCGTGAAGGAGCGTGGAGCGGTGCGAATAGAGCACGCCTTTCGGCCGCCCCGTCGTGCCCGATGTGTAGCAGAGCGCGGAAGCCGTATTTTCATCGAAGCTCGGCCATTCCGGTTCGTCACTCGCCTCCGCCAGCAGGGTCTCATAGCAATGGAGCGCGACGCCGGGCGGCAAGGCGCAAGGCTTCATCTCGCCGCGCTCGGCCAGAACGACGACCGCGCGCAAAAAATCGGAGAGGTTCGGCGCGATCGCAGCGATGAGCGGCAGAAAACAGGGGTCGACGAAAAACAGCCCGTCTTCGGCGTGAGCCGCGATATAGGCGATGTCGTCGGGCGACAGGCGCGGATTGACCGTGTTGCAGACAGCGCCCATGCCGGAAATGGCGTAATAAAGCTCGAGATGGCGGTCGCTGTTCATCGCCAGCGTCGCGACGCGGTCGCCGGGTTTGACGCCCAGCGCACGCAACACGCCGACAAGGCGGCGGGCGCGGCGCTCGATCGCCGCATAGGTGGTGCGGACGATCCTGCCATCTTCGCGGCGGGAGACGACTTCGCCGTCGCCATGATGGCGCGCGGCATGGACAATGATGGAGGAAATCAGCAATTCCCGCCGCTGCATCAAGCCTTCCATCTCCCCAGCCCCCATTTTTTTGTAAGGACGGAATGATGCGCGCGGCGCCGGGGCATGGCAATATTGCTGTTCCGGCCTCAGCCGCCGATTTCCTCGCGAAGAATCTCCAGCTCCAGCCATTGATTCTCGGCGGCGGCAAGCTCGCTTTCCGTTTTGGCGAGCAAAGCGCTGGCGTCGCTGAAACGCTGCGGGTCGCGGGCGTAAAGCTCGTGATCGTCGAGAATGGCGTGTAATCTGCCGGCAGTGGCGCGCAGTTTATCGATGGTGGCGGGCAAGTTCTCCAGCGCGTGCTTTTCCTTGAAACTCAGGCGGCGCCTGGCGTCCGGACGCGGCGCCGACGGCGTCTCGGCGGCCGGCTTCTTCTCGGGTGGCTTGGCCTTGACATTAGGCGCCAGCCCGAAACCGCGCTGGCTCAGCATGTCGGTATAGCCACCGGCATATTCGATCCAGCGGCCCTCGCCTTCCGACACCAGCACCGACCCGGCGACGCGGTCGAGGAAATCGCGGTCATGGCTGACCAGCAGGATGGTGCCGGGATAATCGCCGAGCATTTCCTGGAGCAGATCGAGCGTTTCGAGATCGAGATCGTTAGTCGGCTCGTCGAGCACGAGAAAATTCGACGGCAGCGACAAGGCCCGCGCCAGCAAAAGCCGCGCCCGCTCGCCGCCGGAAAGTTTTCCCGTCGGCGTGCGCGCCTGTTCCGGCGGGAACAAAAAATCCTTCATATAGCCGATGACGTGCTTGCGCTCGCCGTTTATCTCGACCCAGTCGGAGCCGCCGCCGGTCAAAGTGTCGGCGAGGGTGGCGTCTGGATCGAGCGCGGCGCGGCGCTGGTCGAGCGTCGCCATCTGCAGGTTGGTTCCAAGCCTGACCGTGCCCATGTCTGGCTCGATCTCGCCGGTCAGCAGATTGATCAAAGTGGTCTTTCCGGCGCCGTTCGGCCCGACCAGCGCCAAACGATCTCCGCGGAGAAGCCGCAGCGACAGGTTCTTGACGATGGTCCGCTCGTTATAGCTTTTCGAGACATTTTCGGCCTCGACCACCAGCCGGCCGGAGACCTTTCCCTCGGCGACGGAGATCTTGACCTCGCCGACCGATTTCTTCGCCTCGCGTCGCTCGGAGCGCAATTGCGCCAGTCCCGCCATGCGGCGGACGTTGCGCTTGCGCCGCGCCGTCACGCCATAGCGCACCCAATGTTCCTCGGCGACGATCCTGCGGTCGAGCTTTTGCGCGTCGCGCTCCTCCTGCTCCAGTTGCGCGTCGCGCCAGGTTTCGAATTCGCCAAAACCGCGATCGAGCCGCCTCGTCACGCCGCGGTCGAGCCAAATGGTGGCGCGCGAAAGATTTTGCAGGAAGCGCCGGTCATGGCTGATCAGCACTAGAGCCGAGCGCAGGCTCTGCAATTCACTTTCCAGCCATTCGATGGCCGGCAGGTCGAGATGGTTGGTCGGCTCGTCGAGCAGCAGAATGTCGGGTTCGGGCGCCAGCACGCGGGCCAGCGCCGCGCGGCGGCTTTCGCCGCCGGAAAGGTTTTCCGGCTTTTCCGAGCCGGTCAGGCCCAGTTGGTCGAGCAGATAGTGTGCTCGGTAATCGTCGTCGCCATGCGCCAAACCGGCCGCGACATAATCGAACACGCTGTCGTAGCCGGCGACGTCGGGCTCCTGCGGCAAATAGCGCACGGTGGCGTCGGGCTGCAGGAAGCGCTGGCCGTGATCGGCCTCGACCTGGCCGGCGGCGATTTTCAGCAGGGTCGATTTGCCGGAGCCGTTGCGCCCGACCAGACACAGCCGGTCGCCGCGCTCGACCGAAAGATCGGCGGATTCGATCAACGGCTTGCCGCCAAGGGTAAGGCCGATGCCTTGCAAAACGAGAATGGGAGGAGCCATGCGCCGTTCAAACGCAAAACCCGACGAACCGCAAGCGCCATCGCCCATTGGCCTCAAAAAGCGGTTGTTTTTGCCGTGACGCGGTCTAACTTGCGCACGGCTAAAGCCAAGATCAGAGGTCTCGCAATGGATCGCACCGCCGTCGCCGCCGCCTTCGCCGCCCTGGAAACGCATCGCGTCGAAATCGCCTCTCACCGCGTCATCGATCTTTTCGCCGCCGATCCCAGCCGTTTCGCCAATTTTTCCGTAAAACTCGACGACCTTGTCTATGATTATTCGAAAAACCGCCTGACCAAGGCTACGCTCGGCCATCTCCTCGACCTTGCCCGCGCCGCCCGTCTGGAAGAGCGCCGCAGCGCCTTGTTCGACGGTGAAAAAGTCAACGCCACGGAAAACCGTCCTGCGCTGCACATGGCCTTGCGCAATTTTTCCGGCCGGCCGATCCTGGTCGACGGTGCCGATGTCATGCCCGCCGTGCTGGCCGAGCGCAAGAAAGTGGCGGCTTTCGCCGACGCGGTGCGCGGAGGAACCATCTGCGGCGCCCGGGGCGATATATTCAACGATATCGTCAATATCGGCATCGGCGGGTCGGATCTCGGGCCGGCGATGGCGGCGCGCGCGCTGTCGCCCTTTGGCAAACCGGATCTCAAACCGCATTTCGTCTCCAACGTCGACGGCGCCGACATTGCCGATGTGCTGGCAGGGCTCGATCCGGCGACCACCCTGTTCATCGTCTCGTCGAAAACCTTCACCACCCAGGAAACCATGACCAATGCCGCCAGCGCCCGCGCCTGGGTCGCCGCCGCCTTGGGGGAGGAAGCTGTCGGCGACCATTTCGCCGCTGTTTCAACGCGTCTCAATAAAGTCGCGGAATTTGGCGTCAAATCCGACCGGGTATTCGGTTTTTGGGACTGGGTCGGCGGGCGCTATTCGATGTGGTCGGCCATCGGCCTCAGCCTGACCATCGCCATCGGCCCGCAAAATTTCGAAGAATTCCTGCGCGGCGGTTACGACGTCGACGAACATTTCCAGCGGACGCCGCTGTCGCACAATATTCCGGTGCTGATGGCGCTGATTGGCGTCTGGCACCGCAATATATGGGGCTATGCCGCGCAGGCGGTGATTCCCTACGACCAGCGCCTCGCCCGTTTCCCGGCCTATCTGCAACAGCTCGACATGGAATCCAACGGCAAAAGCGTGATGCGCGATGGCGCGCCGACGCCGCGCGCCACCGGCGGAATCGTTTTTGGCGAGCCTGGCACGAACAGCCAGCACGCCTTCTTCCAGTTGCTGCACCAGGGAACGGAAATAGCGCCGGTCGATTTCCTCGTCGCCGCGCAGCCGACCGACGCCGACGACCACCATCACACGCTGCTGTTCGCCAATTGCCTCGCGCAGAGCGAAGCGTTTTTACGCGGCCGTCCGGAAAAGGAAGTGCGCGAGATTCTTCAAGCGCAGGGCTTGAGTTCGGCGCAAGTCGACGAATTGGCGCCGCACAAGGTGTTTTCCGGCGACCGTCCGTCCTCGACCTTCCTCTATCGGGCGCTGACGCCGCGCACGCTCGGCCGCATCGTCGCGCTCTACGAGCACAAGGTTTTCGTCCAATCGGTGATCTGGGACATCAACCCCTTCGATCAATGGGGCGTCGAACTGGGCAAGGAATTGTGCAACCGTCTGGTTCCGCTGGTGGCGGATCCCAAGGCCGATGTGAGCGGGCTGGACGGCTCGACAGCGGGGCTGATCGCAGCGCGAAACGCGCTTCTCGGTGCATAAGCTCAGGCCAGCAAACCGGGCGGAGCGAAGCAATCCAGGATTCGTGCCTTGCAATGACGGGCGACGGTTCAGCTCTTCTTGTTCTTGGCTTCCAGCTCGGCCTTGAGCGCCGCCAGTTTGGCGAAGGGCGAATCCGGGTCCGCCACTTTTTCGCGACGCGGCGGCTTTTCGGCGAAGTTGCGCTCGCCGCCGCGCTGATCGTCGCGGCGCTTGTCGCCGCCCCGCTGCTCGCCAGCGCGCTGATCGTCGCGGCGCTTGCCGTCGAATTTGATTTCGAAGATGCGGGGTTCGCGCGGCTTGCCGCCTTCCGGGCGGCGGTCGTCGCGGCGCGGCCGGTCGAATTTTCGTTGTTCCGGCTGCGCGCCCTCGTCCTGCGGCGGCTGCGCCTGTCCTTCAACCACGGGCGCACCTTCGACGGCACGCGGAGCGCCCTGCGGCTGGCGGCGCGAGCCGTGGCGGCGATGCTGCTGATCCTGTCCGCCTCGCTCCTGCCCGCGATCTTGGCGCCCACGGCCATGCTGATGGCGCTGCGGCCTCCAGACTTCGATCATCGCCACTTCGGCCGGCGCGGCTTCCTCGACGGTCTCGCCTTCAGGCGGCGCAGTTTCAGCGACTTCTTCGGCTGGAGCGGCGGCCTCTGCAGCCGAATCCTGCGCCGGCTCGGCTTCTGCGGCGTTTTCGATCTCCGCGCTCTCGACGGCCGCCGATTCCTCAATTGCCGCCGGCGGCTCTTCCGCGGGAGCCTCTTGCGCCGGAGCCTCTTGCGTGGGAGCGGTCTCGGTGTCAGCCGGCGTTTCCGGCGCCTCGGCCTCAGGCGCGACCTCGACCGCCGCTTCTGGCGCGAACGGAGCTTCCGCGATAACGGGCTCGGAAAGAATTCCTGTCACCGGCTCGGCGGCGGCCTCGCTGGTTTCCGCGGCATCCGGCGCTGAAGCTTCCACCTCCGCCGCCTCGGCGACGGGCGCCTCCGCGATCACCGGCTCCGTAATCACAGGCTTGGCCGGCTCCATCGCCGCCTTGGGGATCAGCGCTACGGTGATGGCAGGGCCGGGCCGCTGTTCGCTGGCGTAACCCAGCGACTTCAAAATGCTCGCAAAGCTCTCGCCGGAACAGCCGGCTAGCGAGGTCATGGCGACGGTGACCACAAAACCTTCGCCATCGGCGGCGCCGGGAGGCGCGTCGCCGGCGGTGACCCCGGGGCGATAGGCGATCGCGGGCCGGATCAGGTCGGCAAGACGCTCCAGAATATCAACGCGCACCGCGCGTTCGCCGCAGACGCGGAAACCCGCCGCCCGATACAGGCCGCGATTGACCTGCGGGTCGGCGGCGAAGGAAGTGCGGCCAGAAGAAGCGAGGTGCGCCACTTCGTCAATGCCCTTGACCACTTCCAGCCCGCCGTGTTTCAGCGCCCAGAGCTGCGCCGCCAGCGCGCGCGGGGCGGGCTTGAGCAGCGCGGGCAGATAAAGATGATAGGCGCCGAAACGCACGCCGAGTTTGCGCAGGGCGCCGCGCGCCTCCTGCGGCAGGGTCTTCATTTCGTCGGCGACGCGCGAACGCTCCAGCACGCCAAGGGATTCCCCAATCTGGAAGGCGATGCCGCGAGCCACCCCTTCGAGGCCATCGCCGTTCTCCAACTCGTCCAGCGCGCCGAGCAATTTTTTTACATGCTGGCCCAGCCAGAGATCGACCCGGGTCTGCACCATTTCGAGCAGCGGGCCGGTCAAGGTCTCGTCGGCAATGATCTTGGCGCGAGGTTTCAAAATATGGTCGCCCGCCACGATCCGGCCGACAGGCTCGCCGAGCCAGCGGATCACGCCGTCGTTGGCCAGGACGAAAGCCTCATCCACTGCTTCATGCACGCGCTTGGCCCGCGCCTCGATCTCGCTCGCCAAAGCCTTCTGCGCGGCGGCGTTGAGGGTCTTGGCTTCTTCGCCGGCGGCCTGGGGGTCGTGGGTGAAACAAAATCCGGCAAGGGAGCCGACGTGTTGCCCCTCGACCATGACTTGGCCCGTGGATGTGACTTCGGCTTCCAACATTGTGTTCTCTCTCAGGCGGCGCATCAGCACGCTGGCGCGCCGGTCGACAAATCTTTGGGTCAGGCGCGCGTGCAAAGCGTCGGACAGACTGTCCTCTACCTGACGCGCGACGCCCTGCCAATGCTCCGGATCGATCAACCAGTCGGAACGGTTGGCGATGAAGGTGCAAGTGCGCACCTGATTGATGCGTCCCGACAACGCATCGATGTCCCCATCGGTGCGGTCGAGGCTGGAAATTTGCTGGGCGAACCAGTCGTTGGGAATTCGTCCGGCGCGCACGATAAAATTATACACCGTCAAGACCAGGTCGGCATGGGCGGCGGGAGAAGTCTTGCGATAATCGGGGATCTGGCAAACCTCCCACAGCCTTTCGATATCGGCGCGGGTTTTGGCGTTGCGCCGCACTTTGGCGTCGCGCGAGGCGGTTTCGAGCGCGATCTGGTCCTCGGAGACCGGCGCGCGGGACAAGGCGCGATCCACCGGCGTGACGTCGAGCGACGCGAGAAGATCCTCGATGCTCGAAAAATCCAGCGTTGCGTTGCGCCATTGCAACAGGGTAACGGGCTCGAAAGCGTGCGCCTCGACCATCTGCGCCAGTTCTTCGTCGAAAGGCGGGCAGCGGCCGCTGGTCCCAAAAGTGCCGTCGCGGGTATGGCGCCCGGCGCGGCCGGCGATCTGGCCGAATTCCGCCGGATTGAGGCGACGATGCTGAAAACCGTCGAATTTGCGGTCCGACGCGAAGGCGACGTGATCGACGTCGAGATTGAGCCCCATGCCGATGGCGTCGGTGGCGACGATATAATCGACATCGCCGTTCTGGTAGAGTTCGATCTGGGCGTTGCGGGTGCGCGGGCTCAGAGCCCCAAGGACCACGGCGGCGCCCCCGCGCTGGCGCCTGATCCATTCGGCAATGGCGTAAACATCCTCGACCCGGAAGGCGACGATGGCGCTGCGGCGCGGCAGCCGCGCGATTTTGCGGTCGCCGGCGAAACTCAATTGCGACAGCCGCGGACGGGAGTTTACACGCAAGCCCGGCAGGAGGTTTTCCAGCACATTCTGCATGGTCGCCGCGCCGATCAGCAGGGTTTCCTGCGTCCCGCGCCGGTTGAGAATGCGATCGGTGAAAACGTGTCCGCGGTCGAAGCTGGCGGCGAGCTGGATCTCGTCTATGGCGACGAAGGGAAGGTCGAGATCGCGTGGCATCGCCTCGACGGTCGAAACCCAGTAGCGCGGACGCGCCGGCTTGATCTTCTCCTCGCCGGTGATCAGCGCCACAGAGTCAGCGCCGACTTTCGCCACGACGCGATTATAGACCTCGCGCGCCAGGAGGCGCAGCGGCAGGCCAATCATCCCGGCCGGATAGCTAAGCATCCGCTCGATAGCGAAATGGGTCTTGCCGGTATTGGTCGGACCGAGAATGGCGGAGACGTTTTTTTGCGATTGCGCCGGCGCGGGCAAGCGCGGCGACAGGCCGGACATGAAAGCCATTGCGGGCCAAACTCCCAGAGCGGCGCGCGAAAAAGCCCGAACAGGCCTGTTCGCCAAGACCGCGCCTCCTAGCAATATAGCGCCTGCTGCGTTTCAAGCGAGTCGACGAAGGCGCTGTCGGAAATGAATTAGCTGTCTCGTTTCAACACCGTCCGGCGTCTCCGTTTTCGTTAGCTTCTATTTTTTAATCAATAAAACCAATGATCTGCAGTGTTGTCCGGCCAAGATGAAGACGCGTCTGCGTTAACAAAACGAACCTTGCGCGAACGAATCGCGCCCGAATCGACGACCGGTGAAGAATCCTGCTTTGTTCGCGCCATATATCGTTGGTTGAACGCGCGAAGGCGCCAAAGGTTGAATCGGCCGCGTCAAAATCCAGCCGTTGCGGTGAAACGCCACGGACTCCGGAGCGCTGATTTGTCAACAGGTTCGACGATTCGGGTTCCACGTTAGGGCGCGAAGCGCAGTTCCGACGCCTCGATCACCGCCGTTCCGGCCAGGGTCATCAGAGAGACCCGATAGGGCACGACCACGTGGATATTGGGAACGGGCGCCAGCCAGACTTCCATATCCTTGTTTTCCGCCATGAATTTGGTCGACTTGGCGGTGACCTTGTGACCGGCGATCGGGATGTAGCGGGCCGAGCAGATCGTCACCGGGCCGCTATAGCCGGCGGTCTTGACCTCCCTGACGCCGACATAGGACAGGGTCACGTCGAAGCGCGTATAACCGTCGAACACCGGCACGCGCCGGTTGCAGGCGCCGGGTCCGACCGGGTTGGCGCCTGCCGGAACTGGCAGGATGAAGGCCGAGAGCGGGTCGAGAATATCGCGCTTGTGTTCATCCATCAGCGGCACCCGTTCGGGGCCCTTGTCGCCGTCCCAATAGGGGGAATATTGCACCTGCCGCACGGTGCCGGAGTCCAGGGCCATGCGCAGCGTGCGGGTTTCACGCGAATTGGAGGCTGTGGTCGCGTAGGCGAACGGAGCGATTGCGCCCCCTTCGTAAGTCCCGGACGAGGCCAGCGCCATTTTGAGATTGGACACCAGCGCGGCCAGCCCGGTCAGGCGCACGTTGAGATCGACCTTGTAGTTTTTCTCGACGATCGAACTATTGGCCACGGCGATGCCGATCGGCAGGCCGATCAGCGAGACGCGATAGCTGGCGTGCATGGTTTCCGCACGAGCCGGGCCGGTCACGGCAAAGGCGCCGCCAGCCACGCAGAGTGCGCCCGCCAGAAAAGCGGATGCGCGAGAGGACAAAAATTTCATGCCGTGGCGGCCCTTACGGCGGCCGCGAGGGGACGCGGGCGCGCAATGCGAAGACAAAAGTTCGACCGAACTGATTCGGAGCTATTGATAGACAATATAATGGCGCCCGCGTGACGCGCCAAAAAGTCTTTCGCGCGACCACGCCTTTTCGCTTGCCGCCTCCCTAAGGCGCCGCTATAAGGCGGGCCTCCAGGGCGCGGCGGAAGCAGTTTCGCCGCAAATGTCGGAGTGTAGCGCAGCCTGGTAGCGCACCTCGTTCGGGACGAGGGGGTCGTAGGTTCGAATCCTATCACTCCGACCAATTCGTTTTGCAGCAAGCTGCTTTGAATCAAATTTTTCATGACGCGGCGCGGTCTTGCAATTCGACGCCCGCTTTTTTTGCCGCCCGGTTGTGCGCGCCAGACCCAAAGAACAGATTTGAACAGGCGCCCGTCGGCTCCCCTTTTGTGGGCCGACACCGACGCTCCCGCGGGTTTGCAGAGCGCCCCCAACTCTGGTAGCTGAGGCCAACGCAACGCGAGGAGGCTAATTACATGGCGGAATTCCATTTCGTCGAAGATTACGAACGCGTCATTGCCAATTTGATCGCGACGTATCCTCTGGATGAGGCGATGAGCCTCGCGGTTGGCGGCAATTACGATCTCATCGGCACGATCGAACGCGATCTTTTGCGGCACTGCGGCCTGGCGAACGGAATGTCGATTTTCGATCTTGGATGCGGAAGCGGCAGGCTCGCCAGCGCGTTAAGCCAATCGTTCGACATCAACTATACTGGAACTGACGTCGTTCAATCGTTGCTGGACTATGCCGCGGGAAAATCGCGCCCCAATTACAAATTCATCCTGCACAAGGATTTGAGTTTACCGGCTCCCGACGAATCGCAAAACTTTTTCACCGCATTCAGCGTCTTCACGCATTTGCTTCACAGCGAAAGCTTCATCTACCTTGAGGAAGCGAAGCGTGTTCTGCAACCGGGCGGCAAAGTCGTTTTTTCCTTCATCGAATTCGCCGAGCCCGGGCATTGGCAAATCCTCAAGGATACGGTGGCCGCGACGAAACAACGCACTCAATCGCATTTGAACACATTCATCGAGCGAAATGCGATTGCGCGGTGGGCCGAAGATCTCGGATTTTCAGAACCGGAATTCATCGATGCGGCCTCCGCGCCGTGGGGCGGCTCGCCGCTTGGTCAGTCAACCGCCGTTCTTGTCAAGCGTTGACTTCGGAGATCGCGGCCCGGGCGTAACCGAGTTCCCGCAGAGGTCCGGTTCGATACGACACCCGCGATTATCGTTTCCAACGCGGCCAGTGCAGCAAGAAGCTGCCGCTATCGTGGCGAGGCCCCCGCCGCTCCGGGCGTCAGCCCGCGCGGGCCAACGCGAGCGCGGCGGAGGGCGCCTGAATTCGGTTAACATCCAACATTCGCGGTCGTTCAGGCGGCTTGCGCGCTTGACCTTTCGGCCTTCCTCCATTATGAACGCCGCTCCATGAACCGTCTTACGCGGAACATTCGTTCCTGCGGCGCTTTCGTGTTTCCGGATGGCGGCAAGGCCTCCTGCGACGGCAAGCGAATCGGCGGTTTCACGAATTTCGGCCGCAAGGCCTTTATTTTCCGGCGCGAGCCGGCGCGGGCTTCCATCGCCGGCGTGATCAGGAATCGAAAGGATACCCAATGTCCCGCCGTTGCGAATTGACCGGCAAGGCCGTGCAGTCCGGCAATCTCGTCAGCCATTCCAATCACAAGACCCGTACGCGGTTCCTGCCGAACCTCGTCAATGTCTCGCTGATCTCGGACTCGCTGCAGCGTTCGGTGCGCCTGCGCATCGCCGCCGCCGCCCTGCGCTCGGTCGAGCATCGCGGCGGCCTCGACGCTTTCCTGCTCAAGGCCCGCGACGCCGAACTCTCGGTCGACGCCCTCAAGCTGAAGCGCGAAATCGCCAAAAAGGCGGCCGGTGTGGCGGAAGCCGCCAGCGCCTGATTGCGCGAAACACCTGATTTGCGAAGGCGGGCCGAAAAGCCCGCCTTTTTTCGTCGAATGATTTTTCGGCGCGCCGATAGCGTTTAAAACGGATGTGAAAAACAGCGTCGTCAGCGAGTGTTGAATAGCCAGCCCTTGCGGTCGAGCCACACAAGCGCCGGCCGGCTGGCATCCAGAAAGACGCAGCGCAAGCCGGCGATGTCGAAGATCGCCACCATCGACAGATAAAAGCCGCCGCCGAGCACGATCTGGGCCGCCATCAGCGCCAGCCCGGGAGCGGAGTACCGCAGCGGACCCGCCAAGGCCGCCATGCCGCCGGAGGCCAGCGCCGTCAGGACGAGATCGCGCCCGCGCGGCCACTGCGGCGCATTGGCCTGGGCGAAGCCGATCAGCACGACCAGACCCACCGCAAAGCTGAGGCTTTGGGCCATGGCGAGGCTGGTAGCGTCAGTTCCGCGCGGCAGAACCAGCACGAAAAGCGGATTGGCGAGCACGGCTGCGAGCGCGGCCAGCGCCATCGGCCAGGTTTTGCGCGAAATCTGGAAAACGGCGTTGATCGCGAACTGGCTGACGGCAAGGCAGAACAGCCCCGGCAGCATCAGGCTCAGGAAATGCGCGAAGGGTCCGCGAAAAGCTTCCGGCACGATCAGGGCTTCAACCGAGGGCAGGACGATCCAGACGCCAACGCAGGCCGGGGCCAGAATGGCCAGGACCGCCGCCATGTTCCGCGCGATCTGCTCTTTGCCGTGGTCCTCGCCGTGCGCATCATGCGCCCGCACCGCGATCTGGAACAGCAGGACGTCGAGCGCCGAACCGATCGCCTGAACCGCGCGCTGGCCGAGATCATAGGCCAGGGCGAAGCGGCCGGTTTCGGCGAAGCCGTAAAAGCGCGCCGCCAGGTCGCGGTTGGCGAGCGGGATCAATTGATAGAGTACGATGGCCGCGACGATCGGCAGGGCGTAGCCGGCATATTGCCGGGCGAGTTGCGGATCGGCCTTTTGCCGGCCGGCGCCGCTGTCGGCCATGCCGTTGCGCCAGAGGAAGATCGAGCCGAGCAAGCTCGACATGCCGGCGATCAGCGCGACTTTAGCCGACCCGGTCGCCCAGGCGCCGCCCGCCGTCATCACCACGGCGAGGAGGTTCTTGGTGACGATCAGGCGCACGTAGAGCCCGTCATTGAAGCGCGCCCGCGCCAGAGCCGTTCGATAATCAAACAGGCCATTGGCGATGGCGGCGACGCAAGCCAGGGCGACCAGGTCGCGCGGCAGCGAGATTTTCGGCCCGAAAAAAGCCAGAGCCAGCGCGATAGGCGGAAACAGCAGCGTCAAGGCTAGAAAGGCGGCGTCCAGCGTGGCCCGCACTTGCGGCGCCTCGAGGCGCGTGCGCTCCGAATAGAAGCGGATGCCGCATTGGCGGATCCATTCGAAGGCCAAAGCCTGGCCGAACGTCATGACCGCCACGGCCAGGGCGAATTTGCCATATTCGGCGGGGCCGAGGAATTTGGCGACGATCAAGCCGACGATCAGGTTGAAGATCGTATTGATGAGAAACGTCAGCACGACGCTCATCGGCATTTTCCCGCGCGAAAACAGTGGCCGGCAGTCATGGCGGCAAACTAGCGCGTTGTCGATAAGAAAGTCTTGCGGGCTTTCTCCGCCCGTTCACCGTGACCCGCGCGGAGCAACTCAAAACCTCCCGAAAACCTTGACAGCGCGATGGGCCGATCCTATCTACCGGCCAGCCTGTTAGCACTCTCTTGTCGTGAGTGCTAAAGGGCTCTCATTTACCAGCCACGGCCATTGCGGCCGCACCGGCTCAACCTACAGGACATTCCCATGGCCTTCCGTCCCCTCCATGACCGCGTAGTCGTCAAGCGCGTCGATAGCGAAGAAAAGACCAAAGGCGGCATCATCATCCCCGATACCGCCAAGGAAAAGCCGCAGGAAGGCGAAATCGTCGCCGTCGGCCCCGGCGCCCGCGACGAAGCCGGCAAGCTTGTCCCGCTGGACGTCAAGGCCGGCGACCGCGTGCTGTTCGGCAAATGGTCCGGCACCGAAGTCAAGATCGATGGTCAGGACCTCCTGATCATGAAGGAATCCGACATCCTCGGCATCGTCGGCTGAACCTCCTCAATCCCCTTAATCCATCAGGAGCTTAACTAATGGCTGCCAAAGAAGTCCGTTTCTCCACCGATGCGCGCGATCGTCTGCTGCGCGGCGTCGAAATCCTCGCGAATGCGGTAAAGGTCACACTCGGCCCCAAGGGTCGTAACGTCGTGATCGAAAAGTCGTTCGGCGCCCCGCGCATTACCAAGGACGGCGTTACCGTCGCCAAGGAAATCGAACTTTCCGACCGGTTCGAGAATCTCGGCGCCCAGTTGGTTCGAGAAGTCGCCTCCAAGCAGAACGACATCGCCGGCGACGGCACCACCACGGCGACGGTTCTCGCCGCTTCCATCGTGCGCGAAGGCGCCAAGGCGGTCGCCGCCGGCCTCAACCCGATGGATCTGAAGCGCGGCATCGACTTGGCTGTCGAAGCCATCGTCGCCGACCTCAAGAAGAACTCGAAAAAAGTCACCTCCAACGACGAAATCGCCCAGGTCGGCACGATTTCGGCCAATGGCGACACCTTCATCGGCTCGGAAATCGCCAA
>NZ_JBKQOU010000093.1:0-2879 GCF_052145335.1 Rhodoblastus sp. | reverse complement strand
TGGCGTTGTTTCCCGAAGACCGCTCTGCGGGGACTTTGCCGGACGCCTCGATCGTTCGGCTGAAGCTGTCGCAACTGCGGCTGTGCCGGCCGCGGCAATGGGGCGCCTGCTGGCTCGCGCTTTCGCTCTGGGAAGAACTGCGGCTCGACCGGTTCTGGTCGGAGCGCCTGCCGGCGAGCCGCAAGGGCACGCGCTGGGACCAGGAGCTTTTCGTCCTAGTCGCCTACCGGTTGCTGGCGCCGGGCAGCGAGTGGCGGCTGCATCGGGAGTGGTTCGAGCGGACCGCGTTGGCCGATCTCATGGGCGGAGATTTCGGGCTCGCCGAGATCCACAAGCTCTATCGCTGTCATGATCGGCTGCTGGCGCACAAGGAGGCGCTGTTCGGTCACTTGACGGAGCGCTGGCGCGACCTGTTTGCCGCGCGCTTCGATCTGCTGCTCTACGATCTGACCAGCACGTATTTCGAGGCTGAGCCGCCGTTCGCCGAGGGCGACAAACGACGCTTCGGCTATTCGCGCGATCATCGGCCGGACTGCGTGCAGGTGGTGATCGCGCTGGTGGTCACGCCCGAAGGTCTACCGCTCGCCTACGAGGTCCTGTCGGGGAACACGTCGGACAAGACGACGCTGCGGGATTTTCTCGGCAAGATCGAACGGCAATACGGCAAAGCCAGGCGGGTCTGGGTGATGGATCGCGGCATTCCCACCGAGGAAACGCTCGCCGAGATGCGCCAGGCCGATCCGCCCGTGTCGTATTTGGTCGGCGTGCCGAAGGGACGCCTGAGCCGGCTCGAGCGCGCCCTCGTCGGCAAGCCCTGGCAGGAGGCTCGCCCCGGCGTCGAGGTCAAGCTGTTGCCCCAGGACGGCGAGCTCTACGTGTTCGCCCAGAGCCTCGACAGGGTCGCCAAGGAGCGCAGCATGCGCAGGCGGCAACTGAAAGGCCTGTGGGCGCGGACCGCTGGGAAGTCATGACCACCGACTCCGGTGTTCAGGACTACGGAACCTCGGATTTCAAGGGCCGCCCGCTGGACACAGCCTTCGCGCGCGTCACCATCCGGCTCAAGAATGCGATCCTCGGCGAATACAAGGACGCCTGCTTCGTCTTCGGACGGATCGCCGACCCCGAGTTCAACATGACGCGCGAACCGGTCGTCGCCGCTTGCGACGACGAGGGCGCCATCAAGCTCTGGCAAACCGGACATGGTTTCCAGAGCCGATGGACCGTCGGCGGGTGAGCCGAGAATCGCGGAGGGCTGGGCCCGCCGAACATGGAGAAGGGCTTCGTTTCGAGGTGGGGCAAGACCCCGACATGGTTCGCGCTGAGCGAGGATCGGCCGCTGTTCGCCTTCGCGGGCCTATGGACGCCCTGGCGCGGCGTACGCGGCCCGAAGAAGAGCGCGCCGGTTGAGGGCAATCACGAGCTGTTCGGGTTTCTGACGACTGAGGCCAACGCCGTCGCCGCGCCCTGCGCTCTCCCCCCCACAGGTTGTCTATTGCGCTTCCAATTTTGGGCCCGACCGGGAGGGCAGGTCCGCCTACGCCGCCCTCGGCGACACGCACGCCCGGCCGTGATCCGGGCGGAGCGCTTCGCCCACCTCCGACCGCAATTCTGTTTCCGCGCAATTGACGGGGATCAATGGCGCCCGACGCGTGGGGTTTAGTATCCGCGTTCAGGGAACAGGCGGCGCGCGTACGCCGCGGACGAGACGGCGGAACGAAGCGGCGGAACGCACGCCTTGCGCGAATGCGAGGTTGCGTCATGAAATATCATCTTCTCCTGACGACCGCGGCTGTCGTCGGATTGGCCGCCGCGCTGGTCGCCATACCCTCCCTCTCCGCAGCGCAGGCGCCGCCGATGGGCGGCGGCTATACAAACGTTATTCCGATCCCGGTCGATGATCCGGCCGTGAAATCCATTGCGGGAGCGCTCTTCAAGCCGGAAGGCGCGGGGCCGTTCCCCATCGTGATCTAGATGAGCGGATGCGCCGGCATCGACATCCCTCCGGACAGGGCGATGCAGAAGGTTCTGATCGACCATTTGCAGTCCAAGGGCGTCGCGACGTTGATCGTCGATCCGTTCACTGTTCGGCATGAAGACCAAGGCGTGTGCGATAAGGTGGGGTCGGGTCCTGAGGTCTTTGTCAGGGGCGCGAAGGACGTTGCGGCGGTGCGCAAAGCCGTCGCAGGCATGCCTGACATCGACCAAAAACACGTCTTCCTGCAAGGCTATTCATATGGTGCAATAGCCTCGCTAATGGCAAGCGACGTAAAGAACCCGGCAAGCGGGACGCTTGGGTTGGCAGGCGTCATCGCCTACTATCCATACTGCGCGCAAGACGTTGAGCGATCAGTCCCGACCCTCGTGTTGATCGGCGACAAGGACGACTGGACTATTGCCGAAAACTGCAAGGCGGTGAAGGACAAGCCCAACATGGACGTGGTGGTTCTGCCGGGTGCGACGCACGGCTTCGCCATGCCTATGGATAAGCCGGTCGATTTCCAAGGACATCACATCGCGTACGACGAGAAAGCGACCAAAGACGCACAAGAGCGCGCCGACGCATTCATGGCCGCGCACATGAAGTGAGGAAACGTTCGGAGGTTGTGCGAGCGCCTACGGGACTTGCGGGCGCTCGCATAAATAGAGGAGCGGGCACGCCGCGATAGGATGACGGTCGGGTCGCAAAGGGCGCTGAGCCAGCTGAAGAAATGGCGCTCCTACGTCCTGGTGGTCGTCGGTGCCTATATTGTCGCGCTCGCCCTCGGCGCGCTGCTCGGTCCGTTGCGAGACAACCTGGAGAACCAGGTCTTCGATCAGTACCAGCGCTGGAAGCCGAGGCCCTACGACTTCGATCAGCCGGTCCGCATCGTCGACATCGA
>NZ_JBKQOU010000092.1:0-3895 GCF_052145335.1 Rhodoblastus sp. | reverse complement strand
GGTCCATCATCTCCATGCCGGCGGGAATGATGCCGGCGCCGATGATACGCGCAACACATTCGCCGCAGTCCTCCGACGCGGCAAAGCCGATGAGGGCTGCGCGCGCGGACTCCGCCTTCTTCAGAATGCGCACCGTCACCTCGGTGATAATGCCCAGCAGTCCCTCCGAGCCGGTAACGACGCCCAGGAGATCGTAACCGGCAGAATCCATGTGACTGCCACCGAGCCGCACGACCTCGCCGTTCATAAGTACCAGTTCGCAGCCATGCACGTTGTTGGTGGTGACGCCGTATTTGAGGCAATGCACGCCGCCGGAATTTTCCGCGACATTGCCGCCGATGGTGCAGGCGATCTGGCTGGAGGGATCGGGCGCATAATAAAGGCCGTGGCTTTGCACGGCGTGGGTGATGGCGAGATTGGTCACCCCCGGCTGAACGACGGCGCAGCGATTGGTGATGTCAATGTCGAGAATGCGCTTGAACTTGCCCATTCCGAGCAGCACGCCGTCCTCCAGCGGCAGGGCGCCGCCCGAAAGCGAGGTGCCGGCGCCGCGCGGCACTACCTTGACATCATGCGCCGAGCAATAGCGCAGCACTTCTACAACCTGCGCGGTCGTCTCGGGCAGCACCACCACCATCGGCAATTGCCGATAGGCGGTCAGCCCGTCGCATTCGAAGGCGCGGCGCTCGTGCTCGGCGTCGATTACGCCTTCGCCGGGGACGATCTTTCTCAGCGCCGCGACGATTTCCCCGCGACGCGCCAACACCGCCTGGTCGGGCAGCGGCATCGTGATCATGGAGCAGTCATCCCGATACTGGCTTGGTGGCGTTTCATACTGGCCTTCCTTTCAAGCGTTGATCAGAATCGCGCGAAAATCATTGACGTTGGTGAGGGTGGGGCCGGTGATCACCTGATCCCCCAGCGCCTCGAAAAATCCATGGCCGTCATTGTCCGCAAGGCTTTCCTTGGCGCCAACGCCAAGAACAGCGGCGCGGAAAAGCGTATCGGGCGTGACAATGGCGCCGGCGACCTCTTCGGCGCCGTCGACGCCGTCGGTGTCGCCCGCAATTGCATAGACCCGCTCCAAACCATTAAGTTCGACGGCAAGGGAAAGAAGAAACTCGACATTGCGGCCGCCGCGGCCCTGGCCGCGAACCGTGACTGTGGTTTCGCCGCCCGAGATCAATACACAGGGCGCCGGCGCGGGCTGGCCATGGACGACGACCTGGCGCGCGATTCCGCTCATCACACGGCCGACTTCCGCCGCCTCGCCTTCCAGCGCGTCGCCAAGGATCAAAGGCTGAAATCCGGCCTGGCGCGCGACCTCGGCGGCGGCTTCGAGCGAGGCCTGAGGGGTGGCGATCATACGGATCGAACTACGCGCAAAAACAAGGTCTCCGGGCTTCGGCGTTTCCGCCGCTTCATCGTTCAGACGCTCCAGCGCCGACGGCGGCGCCGCGATGGCGTAACGCTTCAGCACCGCCCTCGCCTCGGCAAGGGTGCTGGCGTCGGGGACGGTCGGACCGGAGGCGATCACCGATGGATCGTCGCCTGGAACATCCGAAATGATCAGCGAAACCACCTGCGCCGGCGCGGCGGCGGCGGCGAGCCGGCCGCCCTTGATCGCCGAAAGATGTTTACGCACGCAATTCATGTCGTCGATGTTCGCGCCGCTTTTCAGCAAGGCGCGATTGATCGCCTGCTTGTCGGCCAGACTGACGCCCGGCGCCGGAAGCGAAAGCAGCGCAGAGCCGCCTCCCGAAATCAGGCAGAGAACGAGATCGTCCGGGCCGAGGCCATGCACCAGATCCAGAATCTTTTGCGCGGCCCCGACACCCGCCGCATCGGGAACAGGATGGCTGGCCTCGACGACCTCGATCCGGCGCAGCGGACCGACGCCGTAGCCGTAACGCGTGACCACGAGCCCTGTCAGGGACCGATTCGCAGGCCAATGAGCGTCAACCGCCGCCGCCATCGAGGCCGCCGCCTTGCCGGCGCCGACGACGATGGTGCGCCCTTTGGGCGGAGGGGGTAAATGGGGGGGCACGACTATGGCGGGGTTGGCCGCAGCTACCGCCGCGTCGAACATGGCCCGCAAAAACGCGCGCTCGTTCATGGCGCAAATCCTCCCCGGCGGATTTTTCCGCTCGTCCGATCATTTCATTTTTTTATCGGGAGGGCGAGGCCGGGCTTTAACTCTGGCTTCATTGCCCGTCGGCGAGCGCCGGACGCCGCGTTTTGCCGGCGATGTACGAGACGATCATGTCGTCGCCGTCGATGCGGACCTGCGGAAACAATTCGAGCGCGCCCGCGACGGCGTCGAGCGCCTTTTCGCTGGCGACGAGTTGACGGACCACGCGTAAACGCGCCGGCTGATCGTCGCCGCCCGCCCCGGCCGGGGAACGGACGATTCTTGCTGTCCAGAGCACATAAGCGCCGGGAAAATCGCGCCAGCGCACAAAGTCCGGTTCGATCGCCTCCCAGTGGTCGACGTTTTCGCGGACGACGAGCTTGTGAAAATCGGCGATTGCCGCCATCGCCTCCAGAAGTCCTTGCGCGCTCCGGGTCTTCGAGACAACGTCGAGCGTATGGGCGCGCAGGGGCTCGCCGGTCACTATGTCGCCTTCCTCGGCGGCAGCCGGCCTGGGCTTGAACTTCCTGCGGAAGGATTGATGGAAATAGGACGGGTCGGTCTTGAGAAAGTCGACGAGTTCCTGCGGCGCATATTCGTTCTTCGGCGTCTCGGTCAGGCGGCGCGGAAACCTGAAAGAGGCGAGCGTGGTCTTCTCCATGACACGCATTCCCTTTTCTGCCACATTGTCGTTCGCGCCGCGGGACAAGCAAAACCGGCGCCGCGGCGAGACCTTTATCTTGGCGGGATGGCGGTCTGGGCCTTTCTGCCGTGAGCGATGCGTCCGAGTAATCCGACCTCGGCCTTCGCCGGAAATGCAGTGGCGAATGCGGCCACTTAAGCCGAGCCAAATTCCGGCTTGGCGCCGCAGGCGCGGGAAGCTCAAGCGGCGCTGGATTTTGAGTGCATGGCGGAGAGGGAGGGATTCGAACCCCCGATACGGTTGCCCGTATGCCGCATTTCGAGTGCGGTGCATTCGACCACTCTGCCACCTCTCCGCAGAGGTTTTGCTTATTGTTCAATGCCTTAGAAACAGAGTGGACTGTCCCTAAAACTGTCCCTATCGGGTGTCCCTATGGGGGAGCCCAGCTTGACGGGCGAGGCGGTAGATACACAGGGATTCGGTCAATGGCAAGGGGCGATAGCTATCTCAAAAAACGGGGCGATGTTTATTGGGTTCGGTTCCAATATCCGCCCGCACTTCAGGAATCCGCCTGCGACCTCTACGGGAAGGTTAAATGGCCGAAGGAACGGGCAAAGAGCCTCGGAGTCACCACTCTCGTTGAGGCGGAAGCCAAGGCAGCTCCCTTCATCGCTGACCACAAGGAATTATTGCTCTATCACACGGCCCGGAACGACGACGTTAACCATTGGGCGAACATGCGGGCCGTCTGGCTGAAGGAGCCGGGGCGTCAAGTTCTGGCGGATGAAACCCAGATCGTTGCGACCGAACTGGAGATAATTACTATCGCCCCTGATGGCTCCGTCTCAACCGAGCCGAACCGTAAGCGTCCAAAACTGGATTATACGGAATGGGCGCAAACACAGCCTCAATTCCAAGCGGCCTATCAGGCTCGCCGCGCCCTGACCAAAGTTCGAGACATAGATGCCGAAGTGATTGAGGCCTACACTACATCTTTGATCCCAGAGTTTGATGGTGCAATCCTATCTCCCGAATGGAGGGATGCGCTATGGGGCAGATTCTTCACGGCAGCGCCACAACGACAAAGGCAGTTCGTCGAGCAATACAAAATAGTCAAGAGA
>NZ_JBKQOU010000091.1:0-113539 GCF_052145335.1 Rhodoblastus sp. | reverse complement strand
CACTTCGCTTGAAAACGCTCTAAACGCTGGCTCCCTTCTCCCCTTGCGGGAGAAGGACATCCTCTCAATTCGCGAACCTGAAATGCAGCACGTCGCCGTCGGCGACGACATATTCCTTGCCTTCGAGGCGGAATTTTCCGGCCTCGCGAGCGCCCGCCTCGCCGTTGCAGGCGACGTAATCGTCATAGGCGATGGTCTCGGAGCGAATAAAGCCTTTTTCGAAATCCGAGTGAATCACGCCCGCCGCCGCGGGGGCCTTGGTGCCCGCCTCGACGGTCCAGGCGCGCGCTTCCTTCGGGCCGACGGTGAAATAAGTGATGAGATGCAGAAGGCCGTAGCCGGCGCGAATGACGCGGTTGAGGCCCGGCTCGGCCAGGCCGACGGCGTCGAGATAATCCTTCTGTTCGGCCGACGGCATGACCGCGATCTCGCTCTCGATCTGAGCCGATACCACCACCGCGACCTCGCCCTCCTCGGCTGCGCGAGCGAAAACTTTTGCCGAATGCTCGTTGCCGGCGTCGGCGGAAGACTCCTCGACATTGCAGACGTAGAGCACCGGCTTCGAGGACAAAAGGCCGAGCTGGGCGAAAGTCTTGCGCTGTTCAGGGGCGACTTCGACCAGACGCGCGGGCTTGCCTTCGCGCAGCAGCGCCAGGCTGCGGCTCACCAGATCGAGCTGCTCGCGCGCCTCCTTGTCGCCGCCCTTGGCCTTTTTCTCCAGCGCGACGACCCGCTTTTCCAGCGAGTCGAGATCGGCCAGCATCAGTTCGGTCTCGATGGTCTCGATGTCGCGGATCGGATCGACCTCGCCGTCGACATGGGTGATGTCGCCGTCGACAAAGCAGCGCACGACATGGGCGATGGCGTCGCATTCGCGGATATTGGCGAGAAACTGGTTGCCGAGGCCCTCGCCCTTGGAGGCGCCGCGCACCAGCCCGGCTATGTCGACGAAGGTCAGCCGGGTCGGGATGATCTCCTTGGAGCCGGCTATTTTGGTCAGCGTCTCGAGACGCGGATCGGGCACCGCGACGTCGCCGACATTGGGTTCGATGGTGCAGAATGGATAGTTGGCCGCCTGCGCCGCCGCTGTCTGCGTCAAGGCGTTGAACAGCGTCGATTTGCCGACGTTCGGCAGTCCGACAATGCCGCATTTGAATCCCATGGCTCGTCGCTCGCCCAATGTGAAAGGAGTTGACCCGCCCTATGCGGCGCAGGGGGCGAAAAGGCAAGTCCGCTCTCAGCTGAATCTCGGCCTTATTTTCGTCACGGGCCTTCTATTTAAAATCGCCGTTCGACCCTCAATGAGTGAACCATGCACCGAATTGGCTGGGCGTTTTCCGCCGACTGCAAGAGATTTCTGGTTTTGCTGCTGGCGATTGTCGGCCTCGCGCTGATGGCGGCGGGAGAGGCCTCGGCGCGTCAATGCCCGCGCGGAGAAATTTGGCGCGTTTCGAAGAACGTCTGCGCCCCGAAGGGCGAAAAGTTCGGAGCCTTAAAGGCAAATAGCTACGCGCCGAAAAGCGAAGTGGTCGGAGGCCATGTCTTTTATGGGCCGTCTGTTGGGGCGAAACCCTCGCAGGAGATGGAGCCGGAGACCGTGGACGCCGCGCCGTCCGACAATCCAGCCGACATGGAGACGCCGGCGACCTATGTCGCCGCCAAACGGCCGAAGCCGCCTTCGTCGGCGCCCGCGCCCTCGCCTTATGGCGAGTTGTCGCTGGATAGTTTCGCCAAACCCTGATTCAGGGCGCGCCCTGGCATTGCAACCCGTGAAAAATCGGCTAGTTTACGCGCCATGACGCAAGAAACCTGCCCCTGCCGCGCCCTGGCGCAAGAAAAGCTCGATTTCGCCGCTTGCTGCGGCCCCTATCTGGCCCGCGAAAAACTCCCCGCCACGGCCGAGGCGCTGATGCGCTCGCGCTACAGCGCCTTCGCCAAGGGCGATATCGATTATCTCTACGACACCCTGTCGCCCGAACAGCGCACCGATTTCAACTGCGACGCCACGACCGAATGGGCGCGGAAATCGAATTGGCTCGGCCTCGATATCGTCGAGACCGAAAAGGGTCTGGAAAACGACGCCAGCGGCACGGTGACTTTCACCGCCCATTTCAGCCGCGACGGCAAGAAACTGGCGCACAAGGAAAAATCCTTGTTCAGCCGCGCTCTCAAGGACGGGCGCTGGCAATTCGCCGACGAATTGACCATCAAGAGCGAACCCGTGGTGCTGGGGCCGCAACCCGGCCGCAACGATCCATGCCCTTGCGGATCGGGCAAGAAATACAAGAAATGCTGCGGCGCTTGAGGAAATCCTGGCGCTGGATGAATATGGTTGACGCTCAGGCGCCTTGCCGCCTGGAGTCTCGGTGTTTTTTCCGTAGGTGAGGAGCTTGCCCGGCGACCGAGGCCCAGCCTTGCAGCGCCGCGGGCGCGGAACGCGCCGTAGTCGCCGGTCTACGAAAGTTGAAGCGGGAAGGCGCGGGTCAGGTTGCCTGCTGGTACGGCCGAAGCGAGCTTCGCGCAAATCGGGGAAACCAATCAGCACTCGCCGGCTATGGCTGCCAACAATATGATTCATTGAACTTTTTTCCTTTTTGCCACTTAATACTTGGCAAGGAGACGTTCGATGGTTTCAAAAGACTTTCTTCGTCAGCTCGAAGGCTATGGCGTTACAACGGCCAACATTCTTTACCGGATGCCGGATCACCCCGCGATCATCCAGTCCTTCATCTGGCAACAATATGATCTGCAGCCGGATTTTCCGGAACTGAAAAAATTCCTCAAATTCTGGACGGAAAAGATCGAGGGGCCGATTCACCAGGTCATCGTCGGCCATTCCAAGCTGATAAAGCCGGCGGAGCTGAGGTTGGTGGGAGCGGAATTCCACTTGCATTGAAGCTGTTCGGGGCAACCAGCTTTTGTCACCAGGGACTGGGGTTACTCCCGACCCGCCAGGGCCACGGCTAACGCCGCCATGATCTGTTTTACGTTATAGGGTTTGCGGGTCATGGCCTTGCCGGCGAAACGCGGCGGCATAGTTGTTTCGTCACTCTGGCCGGTGGCGAAAATGAAGGGGATTCCGCGTTTTTCCAGAGCCTCGGCGACGGCGAGAGAGGTTTCGCCGACGAGATTCAAATCGAGAATCGCCGCGTCGATCGCCGCGCCTTCCAGCGCCTGCAGCGCCTGGGCCGCCGAGGAGCAGACGCTTGCGACGACGGCGCCATTCTCGTTCAGCGAGGCTTCAAGATCCATCGCGATCAAGGCCTGATCCTCGACGATCAGCACGCGCATACCCTTGGCCGCGCCCTTGGCCGTCGTCGCACGCCCTTCGGCGCGATCCTCTCCGGAGCGCCGCTGCAATAAAAGTTGCAGGCGCAGAGAAACATATTGGCCGAACAATTCGGCGACGGCTCGCAGATCCATCGCCGGATGACGCGGCTCCTGGTTCTGACAGAGGATCAGGCCCCATAACTCGTCCTCGACGACCAGCGCCACTGCGAGGGCGGCGACGGCGCCGCTGCGGCGCAAGGTCTCGCGCTCGTCGGGGCTGGCGGCGGAGAGGAACGCAAATTTCAGGTCGAGGGGCGCTGCGTCCGGCCCCGCGAGAATTTTGGACGGCGCCGCCTCCCCATCGACGATGACGCGAAGGCCGGAGGCGAGATATTTTGCGCGGGTAGCTTCGGCGAAGTTCTCGATAGGGCAGGCGCCTTCGGCCCAGGATTCCAGGTCGGGGGATTTCTGCTCGGCGACGACGACGGGCCGCCCGCCGGACTCGAAGCGCAAGACGGCGACGCGGTCGTATTGCAACATGGAAAAGCACAGACGCGCTGCAATCTTCAACAATCTATCGACCTCGGCGGCTTGGGCGACCCGCGCGAAGCTCGCTCGCAGCCGGTCGAACAGCGGACGGTCGCCTTCCGGCGCCGCCTGTTCGATTTCGATCAGGGTTTCGTCATCGGTCGCGTGAACGGCCAGGTTGAAGGTGGGTTGGCCGAAGGCGCCCTCGCAACCGGGAAACCGGACGCCCATCAGCAGGGCCGGGGGGGCCGGCGTGGGGTTGCGCGACAAGGCGTTGCGCAAACTATGCGTTACCTCGGGCCCGAGGATGTCGCGCAAGGAGGAGCCAATGAACGGCTCCATCCAGAAGCGAAACAGCTCGGAGAGATTGGCCGAGTGGCGGCGCACCTTGGCGGCGGTTTCGTCACAGACGATCAGCCATCCGTGCGGCTGGATGGCGTCCGCGCGATCAACGAAGGCGTCGGCCATGTTCCTCGTTCTCCCCGCTGACGACGCCAAAAGAATTTGCTGCGGCCTGAAGCCTTTTGTCCGGAACTTTTGTCGCGCCGTCTGGTTGAGGCGTCAATGGCCGGGTTGAAGCAATTGCAGCCGAAGGAACGGCCTCCTGGCGCGCAAAGCGTGGGACGAAATTCGAGCGCGGCGCAGTTCAGTCGAACGGGGCTCGAAGGGGAGGATGGCCATGCGGGGGCATAATCGACCGGTATTTCGTATTTTAATGGTTCTGGCGCTCGGCGCCGCGATGGGCGGGTTGGCGGGACAGTCCGCGCGTTCGCAAAGACCGCGGCCGGCGCGGGCGGAAGGGCCGGCCCCGATCGTTTTGGCGACGGTGATAGAAAGCGCGGTTCCCGAAAGTTGCCTGCTGGCGCCGCGTGAAGAAGACGATTCCGCCGAGTCCTCCGGCAAAGTCCAGGCCAATCCCGACCGGCAGCCGGCGAGCGGCGAACGCGCCAAAAAGAAAGTCATCGCCTGCGGCTGAAAGCGTTTGCGAATACGAAAACTCATGGCCTTTTCCGATCCGGTTGAACCGGATCGGAGGGCATATGGATTTTTACGGCAGCGGAAATTCGAGCCGGGTCCGCACGCCGTTCGGCGAGACATCTCGTGTGCAGGTTGCGCCCAGCGTCCGGGTCATCGCCACGAGGATTTTCGACCCCAGTCCGGTGCCCTTGCTCCGCTCGGCGGGATCGAAACCCTTGCCGTCATCCTCCACGTTGAGAAAACCGCCTTCGGCGGTCCCGCCGACGGAGACGCGGATCACACCCTTCTGCTGCGGCGGATAGGCGTATTTGAAGGAGTTGGTGACCAGTTCTCCGACGATGACGCCAAGCGAAACCGCCTTGTCGGTGGGAACGACGAATTTTTCGGCGTTCAGCTCGACACGATGGTCATGATCGCTGTCGCGCAGGGATTCCGCCAGTTCCGCTGTCAAATGCCCAAGATAATCGTCGATTTCGACCAGACCGAGCTGGTCCGAGACGTAAAGCCGGCGATGGACACTGGCTATGGCGACGATGCGCCGCTGCGTTTCGTGCAAAGCCGCGATGGCGGCGGGATCCGACAGGGCGCTGGCCTGCATCCGGACCATGGCGGCGGCGAGGGCGAGACTGTTGGCGATGCGATGGTTGACCTCGCGAAGCAGGGTCTCGGCGCGGTCGCGGGCCGCGCGGACTTCCTTCTCGTTGCGCTCGCGCAGCCTTTGCCAGCGCCATCGATCGAGAACCTGTTCGATGGCGACGGCCAGCAATTCGAAAAACGCCCCGTCCATGTCCTTGACGACATATTCGTCGGCGCCGGCGTGGATCGCCTGGATCGCAGTCTTGGCGTCCCTGGCGGCGGTGACATAGACGACAGGCGGCCTCGCCCCGCGCGGCCCTAACTGGCAAAGCACGTCAAATCCGGTCTCGCCTTCCAGCGTGTGATCGAGCGCAATCACGTCGACGCCGCCTTGTGCGAGAAGCGCCAGGCCCTCGCTCCCGCTCTGCGCGTGCGCGACCTCGTGTCCGCGCTTTGACAGCGCCCTCTGCGCCAAGGCGGCGAAGCCGGGATCGTCGTCGATATAAAGCACCCGGATGGGATCGTTGGCCTCTGCGCCATAGGACATGTCAATCGACCTCCGGAACCTGCATGACGGACAAGAACAACCCAAGCTGCCGGATGGCGTGTGCGAAGTTTTCATAGACCAGCGGCTTGGTGATGAAGGCGTTTGCGCCGAGATCGTAGCAGCGCTGGATTTCGCGCTGGTCGTCGGCGGTGGTCAGGACGATGGCGGGAGAGCGGCGCAGATGGGCGTCGCCTTTGATCCGGGCGAGGATGTCGATCCCGGTCATGTCCGGCAGGTTCAGATCGAGCAGGATAAGGCACGGCGCGCCGGATTTCTTCCGCCCGCAGCCCTCGCCGAACAGGAAGGCCAGCGCGCTGGCGCCGTCGCGGAAGCAGGCGATGTCGTTGCTCACGCCGGCGCGCCTGATATGTTTCTCGATCAGTCGCGCATGACCTTCGTCATCCTCGATCATGACGATCAAAACCGGCTTTTCGTCCCTGATGTTCATCATTTCGCCACATCGCGATTTTGGTCGATGATCGTGTCGAGATTGCGAGCCAGAGAGAAGCGGAACACCGAGCCCGAAACGCCATCCGATTCGACGTTTATTTCGCCTCCGAGCCGGCGCACCAGCGAGCGGACATGGGCGAGACCAACGCCTTCGCCGGGTCGATCCTGCGCGCCGGCGCGGCGGAACAGGTCGAAAATACGCTCCTGGTCCTTTGGCGCGACCCCTCTTCCATTGTCGCGGATTTCGAACCAGGCCAGCGCGCCGCGTCCCTCGCCGCTGATCGTGATTTGTCCGGCGCGGTCGCGGGCGAAATATTTCACCGCATTGTCGAAGAGGTTGGTGAAAATCTGCTTCACCGCATTGGCGTCGCTGACGATGTCGGGCAGGGGCGCCACGATGGTCGCCTCGCCGCCGCTCTCCACCAGCCGGCGCCGGATTTGCGACAGGCAATCCTCGACCAGTTCGCGCATATCGATGCGCTGGGGATGCAGGGGCGCGCGTCCCAGCCGGGACAATTGCAGAATGGCGGTAATGAGCGCATCCATCCGCGCCAGAGAGGATTGGATGAAGCGCAAGGCCTCCGGCCCGTCTTCGTCGACGGCGGCGTAAACTTCCTTCATCCGCTTGAACGGCGCTCCGGCGCGTTCGGCGTCGACATAGGCTTTGAGCACCTGGCCGGCATTTTCCAGTTCGCGCGTAAAACCCATGATATTGATCAACGGCGCGCGCAGGTCGTGGCCGACGATATGGGTGTAGCGCTGGATTTCCTCATTCGAACGCACGAGCTGGCGGGTGCGCTCGGCCACACGGGCTTCGAGCTGCTGGTTGGCTTCGCGCAGATCGCTCCGCGCATGGAGCAGCTGGCGATTGTGCCAGGCCATGGCGCCGATGGACAATATGGACAGCGCCAGAATGCCGAACGCGCCTTCCAGATTGGTCCAGCGCAGCTCTGCCGCCGTCACGCTCAATTCGTCACGATAATGAAGGCGGACCTCGCCGAGTTTTTCCCGCGCTTCATTCACCGCCGCCCTGATCCGCAGCTTCGCCTCGGCGCCGGTTCCCCCCCGCACGATATCCAAGGCGGCCTCGACGTCACCGGCGCGGGCGAGATCGACCGTCCTGGCCAGCTCCGCGAATTTCGCCTCGACCTCGTCGCGCAGCGACGCATCGATGGCGGGGGCGGCCTCGCCAAGCTCGGAGCGCAGGCTGCGATAGTCGGTGACAGTGGCCAAAGCCTTTTCCCTGGCGGCGGCAAGATCAGCCAGAAAGGAATCCTTTCGCGTCAGAAGATAGCCGCGCTGCCCCGTTTCGGCCTCGAGAATGGTCTCCATGAGATCGGCCAGTTCGCGATCGGCTTTCGCCACAGCGGTCGCCTGGCGCAGGTCCTCCTGAACCTTCAGCGCATATTCATTGGCCTTGACCGAAATCCACAACAGGATCGCCGCTGCCGCCGCCGCCAGCAGGACATTGTAACCGAGAAGGCGCTTGTCGACATTTTTTATCATGCGCATTCCCTTCGTCGCCGCTTGAATACCCAGGGACGACGGCGGCATTATAGCGGGCGCGGACCGGCGGCGACGCCCAACCGCCGCGAGGCTCAGGAGCGCCCGACCAGTTGCATGACCAGCGAAACCAGGAAAAGTATCAGGAACAGGCCGAAAAGGATTCGCGCGATGGAGGACGAAGCGGAGGCGACGCCGCCAAAGCCGAGGGCGCCGGCGATTACGGCGACGACAAGAAAAACCAGCGTATAGTAAAGCATGACGCGGCTCCGTGGCTCGGAGAAGAAGAAAGAGCCGCAAGCACCCGGGATGGCGTACGAAGCTCGCGCCCTTGACGATCAAACGCCTTGGAACTCGCGTCGTTCCGGGGGCGTGGCCTTGATGAAACTTTTACGCCGGCTGCAAGTAAGGAAGGGAGCACCTTCTCAAGCTTGAGGGATGGGGAGTCGCATGTCGAAGAAAACGGTGGTCGTAGGCATCGCCTTGATGAGCGCGATAGCGGCTTATGCCGAGGCTGGCGCGCGAACCGACACCGAATGGCGCCTGCCAGGCGTATTGTTCAACGCCATGGTCAGCGAAAAAAACGTCGCGATCACGCGGGCCGTCGCCTATGGCCCAGGGCCACGGCAGAAGCTCGACATCTATCGTCCGGCGCCGGAGGCCGACCGCAAGGCCATCGTCATGTTCTTTTACGGCGGCGGCTGGCGCCGGGGCGAGCGCGCCACTTACCGCTTCATCGGCGCGGCTTTGGCGGCGCAGGGCTATACCGCGGTGATTCCGGACTACCGGCTCTATCCCCAATCCGTCTTTCCCGCCTTCATGGAGGATGCGGCGCTGGCCTATGCCTATGTGGCGAAAAACCTGGCCACCGGCGCCGAAAAGCGGCGGATCGTGCTGATGGGCCATTCCGCCGGCGGCTATATCGCGGCGCTTCTGGCGCTCGACAAGCGTTATCTGGCCGAAGCCGCGCCGGACGCGCCGCCGCCCGCAGCCGTGGTGGGACTGGCTGGACCCTATTCGTTCGATCCGACCACCTGGCCGCGCACGCGTAAAATTTTCGCCGCCGCCGCCGCAAATCCGGACCGCGCGCGTCCCGTGGCCTTCGCCTCGGCCGAGACGCCGCCGATGTTCTTTTCGCGCGGCGCCAACGATCAGGTCGTCGCCGCCTTCAACGCCGACGATCTGGCCAGCGCCTTGCGCGCGAAAGGCGTTTTTGTCGAGAACAAACTCTATCCGGGGCTCGGCCATGTCGGCCTTTTGCTGACTTTGTCGCGGCCTTTCCGCTGGCGCGCGCCGGTTCTCGACGACAGCATCGCCTTCATGGATCAAGCGCTTGGCGAGGCGAAGGTTACGGCGCTTCGTTGATCGGGCGGAAAGGCTTTGGCAGCTCTCCCTTTTGCCTCAGGCTATCGAATCTGTTCAGCCCGAAAGGCTCATTGCCATTGGCGTGGACCAGCAGGATGGCCCCGCCAGGCGGTTTTGCCGGCGAAACCGCCAGCCAGGCGTCGGAGCCGAGCGGAATCAGATGGTCGCGCCGCAGCGTCGCCATCCACTCGCGGTCGGAAATCAGGCCGGGGAAGCGGAAGAACACCGAAGGCGTCTCGCCATTGGCGATCAGCAGCCGCTCCAGATCGAGGACTTCGCGGTCTTTGTCCAGCCCCGGCTCAAGCAGGAAATTCTGTCCGTCGGGCAGTCCCGGACGGTAAGGATGGCTATAGGAATGGTTGACGAAAGTGATCGCCAGCCGGCCTTCCGCTTTTTCCCGCCGCAGCCAGGCGAAATCCGCCGGATGATGCGTGAGCCACAGGCCGGAGACCGCCAGGGCGACGGGGGCGGCTTCGCCCGGCTTTTCGAGCGATTGCAGGAATGCCCGGTCCAACGGCTTGCGCGAGGGACAAAGATCGCCGGTGAGATAGGCGCCTTCGCCGCGGCCGTGTTTAAGGCCGGCGTTTTCCAGCCAGGTCGCGCCAGCGCTCGGTTGTTTTCCCATGTCCGCAGCGTAATGATCGACCAGTTCGAGAAAGCGGCTCGTTCCTTGCGCCTCGCTGCAGTCCGAGCCGTCGGCGTACTCCAGGCTTGCAGCGAGGGTTTGGGGATCCACCGTCAGCAGCAGCTTTTCGCCGCCGACGCGCATTTCGCGGACGGCCACCCTCTGCTTCCCCGCCGCGCTGCAGGTTTTCAGGATCACCCGATAATCTTCCACCCGCTGCAGGGGCTGCAAGGGTGCGCCCAGCGGAGCCTCGACCTTTGCCGGGGATGGGCGATCGGTGGCCCTTGCGCCGGTGGCGGCGAGCGGCCAGAGTGCGAGCAGGAGAGCCAAAGCTTTATTCATGCGTGGATCAATGACAAAAAAAAATGTCCGGACCAAGCCTTTTCATATTGCAAGAGAAGTCCCCGGAAGCGAGGCGTCAAAACTGGTTTCGGCGCGTCTCGGGCGGGAAATCGCCGGAAACCATGGCCCTCGCGACGAAAAACTCTTCACACTGGCGGCGCGCGATGAAAACGGCGACTGGATCGGGGGCGTCAACGGCGTGATGCACTGGCGCTGGCTTTATGTCAGCCAGTTCTACCTGGCGCCGGGCTGGCGCCGCAACGGCCTTGGCCGCGCCCTCCTCGCAGAGGTGGAAAATTTCGCCCGCGAAAACGCCTGCGTCGGGCTCTATCTCGACACGTTCGAAGCGGGCGCGATGGATTTCTATCTCAAATGCGGCTTTGCCATCGCCGGACGAATCGAAAATTTCCCCCCCGGCGCGGCGCGGACTTTTCTCAGCAAGGCGCTTTAGAAAATTCAGCGTTTTCGCGCGGCGAGCGCTTTTTCGATCTCCGGCCCCAAAATTTCACCCACGACATATTCGGAGCCGCGCTGCGAAAAATGGCCGTAATCGATGGCCATCAGATCGTCGGGAAGATCGTCGCCAAGCCGGCGGCGGCAGCCTTCGTCCTCGCACAGCTTTTCGACCAGCGACACATAAGTCGCTCCCGCGCCAAAATCCCTTTGGCGCAAGGCGGCGTCGACGGCGAGGTTTTTCGTGTCGAGGCCGCTTGTGGAGAAGACGGGAGACATCCCGTCATTCAAAAGCTCGTTGGCCGCCAGTTGCGGCAGGCTCGGCGTCCATGTCGGAATCTGGCCGGAAATGATGACATGGCCGACGCCGCGCGCGCGCAGGGCCGAGGCGCCGGCGCGGAAATTTTGCAGGAAATCGCGATAGGCCCAGGCCGGCGAATTCAGGAAAAGGCCGAAATAAGCGCCGACGACCACAATCTCGGGTTTCAGCGCTTCGACCTGGGCAAACACATAGTCGTTGATCACACGGCAGCGTTGCGTCGCCGTCACGCCCCCCGCCGACAGATCGATCTTTTCGACCAGCGGCGCGCAATAGCTGGCGTTGAGTTGCAGGATATTGGCCCTGTCGCCGAATCTGGCCTTGAGCCCGGGATAAAGATGCGCCCCGTGCGAGTCGCCCAGCAGCAGGATGGTCGGCTTGGCGGGATCGGCTTTTTGCAGGCATTGCGGCGCGAAAGCTTCGGCCACATTCGCGGCGGTCAGGGCCTCATCCTGCCGATCGTCGTAACATTGGCCGGCGCGATAGAACTTCTGGTCGAACCCATGCGGCGGAAAGGCGAAAATCGCCGCGACCTGGGCGGGATAGCGGCCAGGAAAGCCTTTTTCCGCTCGCGTCAGCATTCCGATCAATCCGAGCGCGATGAGAACCGAGGCCAGTCCCGCGACGGTTTTTCGCGGACGCCGCACGGAAAAGGCGAATACGGGACGCTCAATGAGGCGATTGGTCAAGACGGCGAGAATCAGCGCCAGAACGGCCAAAGCCAGCCGCAGGCCCAACGGCGTCAGGTCGCCCCAGCGCAAAAAGGCGAAAGCCAGCAAAGGCCAGTGCCAGAGGTAGAAGGGATAGGACAGGCTGCCGAAAAACTGCATCGGCGGCGCGCGCAGGATTTTCTCGCTCCACCGGCCCGGAAAGGCGATGACCAGCGCGCAGCCCAGCGTCGGAACCGCGGCGCGCCAGCCGGGAAAAGGCTGGCTTTCCTCGAACAGGAAAATCGCGCCTGCCATCAGCGCGATTCCAAGGAGCGCCAATCCTCCTTGTCGCGAAGTGGCGAGCGGCTCACGTAAGAACTCGAAGCGCGCCACGGCGGCGCCCAGCGCCAGTTCCCAGGCGCGGCCCCAGGGAAGATAGAATGCGGCGGTGGGGTTTTCGACCGTCTGATGGAGATTGAAGCCGAACGACAGCGCCATGAACAGCAGGATCATCGCGCCGATTGGCAGGCGCAGCCGGGCGGCGACCAGCAGCAGCGCCGGCCAGACGATGTAGAATTGCTCCTCGATGCTCAGCGACCACAAATGCAGCAGCGGATTGCCCTGCGTCGCCGGGGCGAAATAATTGGCCTCCGACGCCAGGCTGAAATTGAGGATATAGGCTGCGGCTTCAAGCTGATGCTGGCCGAGCACGGTCAGCGCGGGCGGACTGAGCCAAAGCAGTCCGCAAACCCAGACAAAGCCGAGCACCACCGCCAGGGCCGGAAAAATGCGCCGCACCCTTCGCGCGTAGAAGCGGCGCAAGTTGAAACGGTCCGCCGCAATTTCCGAAAGAATGATCCGCGAGATCAGATAGCCGGAAATGACGAAAAAAATATCGACGCCGACGAAGCCTCCGGGCGCCAGCCGCCGCTCGACGTGAAAGGCGACCACGCTGACCACCGCGATGGCGCGCAAGCCGTTGATGTCGGGGCGAAAATTCAGGCGCGGAAGGGACGGGGCCACCACTGCCGGGCGAGCCGCGCCGCGGGACTCGTCGATCTTTAAACCCTCATGGGCATCAGCACGTAAAGCGCGCTGGCGCCGTCACGGTCCTGCACGATGGTCGGCGAGCCGGAATCGTTGAGCTTGAACAAAGCCGTATCACTGTCGAGCTGGTTGGCGATGTCGATCAGGTAACGGGCGTTGAAGCCGATTTCCAATGGCGCCGCGTTGTAATCGACCTCCAGCTCCTCGATCGCCGAGCCGGAATCCGGATTGGTGACGGAAAGCACCAGCTTGCCTTCGGAAACCGCGAGTTTGACCGCCCGCCCGCGTTCCGAGGAAATGGTCGAGACGCGGTCTACCGCGTCGGCGAAATCGCGGCGCTCGACGGTGAGGAACTTGTCGTTATGCGCCGGAATGACCCGGGCGTAATCGGGAAAGGAGCCGTCGATCAGTTTCGAGGTCAGCACCACCGCGCCGAGGGTGAAGCGGATTTTCGCCGCGGAAAGCTCGACTTCGACTTCAATATCGGGGTCTTCGATCAGCTTCTGCACTTCTGCAACCGCCTTGCGCGGCACGATGATGCCCGGCATGCCTACGGCGCCCGCCGGGGCCGCGGTCTCAAGCCGCGCCAGCCGGTGGCCGTCGGTCGCCACCGCCCGCAACACGGGCTGTCCGTCGGCCTCGGAGACATGCATGAACACCCCATTGAGGTAATAGCGGGTTTCTTCGTTGGAGATGGCGAATTGCGTCTTGTCGATCAGGCGGCGCAGATCGCCGGCCGGCAGCTTGAAGCGATGGCTGAGTTCGCCCGCCGCGAGATCGGGGAAATCGCTCTCCGGCAGGGATTGCAGGCTGAAGCGCGAACGGCCCGAGCGCAATTGCAACTGGCTGTTGTCGCTCCCCGTCTCCAGCGAGACCTGCGCGCCGTCAGGCAATTTGCGCACAATTTCATAGAGCGTATGGGCCGGCAGGGTGGTGGCGCCGGCCTGGCCGACATCGGCGGGAACCGTTTCGGTCACTTCAAGATCGAGATCGGTCGCCTTGAGCTGCACTCCGGCGCCGCCGGCGCTGAGCAGGACATTGGAGAGGATCGGGATCGTCGTGCGCCGCTCGACGACGCGATGCACGTGGCCCAGCGATTTGAGCAGAGCCGATCTCTCAAGCGTGACTTTCATGGGGCGGCGATCCGAATTCACAAATTTCCGTTTTGCGGGGGCGCAACTTTGCAGCGGCTCGGCCGCCAAAGCAAGGAGGCGGGTGGCGATTGCCTGAAGTTTTAGCAGGTTTTAGCGGCGCCGCAGCGGAAGCGACGCAGGAAAAACTTAACCGGCCCTTAATTCGCCGACTTTAGCATCAAAACAGACCCCTCATCTCGGGAGTCGGACGGCGGAATCATGGCGCGGAAAAGATCGGGCGGCGAGCGCATCGAGCCTGGCTTCGGGGCCAGGGCTGGAGGCGCGCCTCGCGTCGAGGCGGAGGCCCGCTCTGGGAAAAGGGCGAGAGGCGACGAAAAGCCGGCGGCTAAAAAACGCAAAAGCTCTTTTCTTGGCCGGCTGTTCTATTGGGGCTTCGTCTTCGCGGTCTGGGGTCTGATCGGCGCCGGCGGGCTGGTCGTCTATTACGGCTCGCAACTGCCGCATATCGACCATCTCGCGGTTCCCAAGCGCCCGCCCAATATAGCCGTGCTCGGCGTCGACGGCAGCCTGCTCGCCAATCGCGGCGATACGGGCGGCGCGGCTGTTCGTCTACAGGACCTGCCTCCCTATCTGCCGAAGGCCTTTGTCGCGATCGAGGACCGCCGCTTTTACAGCCATTGGGGCGTAGACCCCGTCGGCATTTTCCGCGCCATGTTCCGCAATGTCCTGGGCCGGGGAGGAATCCAGGGCGGCTCGACCCTGACGCAGCAATTGGCGAAGAACCTGTTCCTGACGCAAGAACGCACGGTCTCGCGGAAAATCCAGGAGGCGATCCTGGCGCTCTGGCTGGAGCATCGCTATTCCAAGGATCAGATTCTCGAACTTTACCTCAACCGCGTCTATTTCGGTTCCGGCGCCTATGGCGTCGACGCGGCGGCCGAGAAATATTTCGGGCATACCGCCAGGCAGGTGACGCTTCCCGAGGCGGCGATGCTCGCCGGACTGATGAAGGCGCCGACCAAGCTCGCGCCGAACCATAACGAGGCGGCGGCGGTCGAGCGGGCCAATCAGGTCATTGCGGCCATGGCGCAGGAGGGTCATATCACCGAGGCCATGGCGCAGGTGGCCCTGTCCCGCCCGGCCCGTGCGGTGCGCGGAAGAGCCGGCGGCTCGCTCAATTACGCCGCAGACTACGTCATGGACGTGCTCGACGACACCATTGGCGCCATTGACGAGGATATCGTCGTCACCTCGACCATCGACCCGGCGATGCAGGCTTCCGCCGAGCGCGCGCTCACCGACGTCATGTCGAAACAGGGCCCGAAATACGGCGTGTCGCAGGGCGCGCTGGTTTCGCTCGACGGCAATGGAGCGATCCGCGCCCTGATCGGCGGCCGCGATTACGAGGACAGCCAGTTCGACCGCGCGGTTTCCGCGCGTCGCCAACCCGGCTCCTCGTTCAAGCCCTTCGTCTATCTGACGGCGCTCGAACATGGACTGACGCCCGACACTGTGCGGGAAGACGCGCCGATCAATGTCCGCGGTTGGCAGCCGGAAAACTCGACCCACAGATACATGGGCCCGGTCAATCTCACCACGGCGCTCGCTTTGTCGCTGAATACCGTGGCGGTGCGGCTGGGGCTGGAGGTCGGTCCGCGCGCCATTATCCAGACCGCGCGCCGGCTTGGCGTCAACTCGGATTTGCAGCCCAACGCCTCGATCGCGCTCGGCACCTCCGAAGTCACGCCGCTGGAGCTGGTTTCCGCCTATGCGCCCTTCGCCAATGGCGGCATTGGCGTGCAGCCGCATATCATCACCAAGGTGCGCACGGCCGACGGCAAGCTGCTTTACGCGCGAAAGGGCTCAAGCAACGGGCGCGTCGTCGAGCCGCAATATGTGGCGATGATGAATTCCATGCTGGAGCAGACGCTGGCCATCGGCACGGGCAAGAAAGCCGATCTGCCGGGCTGGGAGGCGGCGGGAAAGACCGGCACCAGCCAGGACTACCGCGACGCCTGGTTCGTCGGCTACACCAGCCAGCTGATTACCGGCGTCTGGATCGGCAATGACGATAATTCGCCCACCAAAAAAGCCTCGGGCGCCAATCTCCCGGTCGAGATCTGGTCGCGTTTTATGCGCGAGGCCTTGAAGGGGATGGTGGTGGCTGGTTTGCCGAGCGGCGGCTGGCGCAGCGAGAGCCTGACCGGGGGGCCGGCGGCCTCGCTATGGCCGCAGGCGGCGCCGCCCGCCGAGGCGCCGCGTGCCGCCGCGGTCCATATGGACACCTCGAACCCCGGCTTGCCGGTGGTGATCAACGGTCCTGGCCGCGTCGTCACGGAAGCGCCCGAACGCGACGAGGAGCCGACGCCGCCGGAAAACATCCCCAACGGGCCACCGGGCCGCCGCCCGCGACAGGCCGCCGACGACGGCAATATTTTCCAGCAGCTGTTTGGGCGGTAAAGGTATAGCCTATTGAAATTGTTAAAAAAATTTTAGTTCATTTTGATTGCCAAACGGGGTCCGCAGACGCAACCATAATCCCGCTCAATCATTGGGAGTGTGGAAGGAGTCGCGCCGGCAGAGGCGTGACGGGAGCGAGGAGAAATCCGATGAAACATCGGTTTGGCATCGCAAAATCGGCGGCCGTATCAGCGGCCATGCTCGCGGCCACCGCCCTGGCGGCGATGACGCCCGTGCAGGCGCAAAGCATGAGGACGGTCAATGGCCAGGCTTATTGGCGGGGCGATCCCGGCCCCATCGATCCGGGCGCTTTCTGGGCCGGCGGCGAATATAGATACGACCCGCATCATTATCTCGGATACTGGAGCCAGGATCCGGCCGATTATACCGACGTGATTTATGCCGATCATGCGGGACCGGCGCGTTGCGTCTGGCGCAAGCGCGTCGTCAACTCCAACTGGGAATATATGCATCCTTATGTGAAAGTGTGCCGCCCGTCCTGACGGGCGCTACGCACGCGCTGGCGATGGCGAGATCATCGAACGAAAGGCCGGCGACCAGCCGGCCTTTTTGTCGATCGGCCTCCTTTGTCGTCTCGCGCCGCCATGAGATTGCGTATATGGATTCCGCCCGCGGGCGTGGCAATGAAGGACCGATCGCATGCAAAATCGGGCTTGGTTTGTGAAAATATCCCTGGTTGGCGCGTACGCGCTCATGGCCGCCAGTCTCGCCTCGCCGGCGCAGGCGCAAAACATCAAAACCGCCAATGGCACGGCCTATTGGGACAAGGACCCGGGGCCGATCGATCCCGGCTCCTACTGGACCTCAGGTCAGTATAAATACGATCCCAATGGCTATATGGAAAGAAATTGGCGTGACCCCGACCAATTCCATCTGATGACGCTCTATGCCGATCATGCCGGCAAGCAGAACTGCGTCTTTCGCAGGCGCGTCGTCGTCAGCACCTGGGATTTCCAGCACCCCTATCTGCGGGTCTGCCGCCGTCCGCAGACCGACTAGCAGCGGCGCTCTGAAAAGCTTTGGTCAGAGGGCCTTGTCGAAGCGGTCGACCACCATGCCGAAGCGTTGCTCCCAGAAGGTTTCAGCCATCGGCATGGTGATTTTCCCGCCCTCGGACAAAGCGGCGAAAAACCGCTCAGCTTCCTCCGGCGTATCGACGGTGATCGAAACAGTGAGGCCCTGCGCCTTATCGTAAAGATGGTCGGCGCGATCGGAGCCCATCAACCGTGCGCCGCCGATGTCGATCTGCGCGTGCATGACCTTGTCGCCCCAGCTTTCCGGCGTCTGCGTCAGGCCAGGTAAATCCTTGAAGCGCATCAGGACGCTCGGCGTTGCGCCGAAAATCGCGGCGTAGGACGCGAAGGCTTCTTCGCAATTGCCGTCGAAGGTCAGTTGGGGCTGATCCGCATGGGTCAAGCTCCGGGCGGTGAAAGGGGAGAGCGAATAGAACTCAAAGCGCCTCGA
This sequence comes from Rhodoblastus sp., assembly GCF_052145335.1. GTDB lineage: Bacteria > Pseudomonadota > Alphaproteobacteria > Rhizobiales > Beijerinckiaceae > Rhodoblastus. The sequence continues at coordinate 95,847 of NZ_JBKQOU010000091.1, read as the reverse complement.
GAAAGCGGATCGGCTTGCCCGTGGAAGGCGTCAGAACCTCGCCCTCCCACATCACGCGGGCGCCGCGCACAAAGGTCCCCACCGGCCAGCCGGTTACTTCCTTGCCGTCATAGGGGGTCCAACCGCAGCGCGAGGCGATCCAGCCGTTGCGGATGGTTTCGCGCCGCTTCAGATCGACGACGGTCAGGTCGGCGTCGTAGCCGACGGCGACGCGTCCCTTTCGCGCCAGCTGGAACAGGCGGGCCGGGCCGGCGCTGGTCAGGTCGACAAAACGCGCCAGGGTGAGACGGCCGGCCGCGACATGGTCGAGCATGATCGGCACGAGCGTTTGCACGCCGGTCATGCCTGAGGGGCTGTCGGGATAGGGCTTGGCTTTTTCTTCCAGCGTGTGCGGCGCATGGTCGGAGCCGAGCACGTCGACCACGCCCTGGTCGAGTCCGCGCCAGATTTTTTCGCGATGCCCGGCGTCGCGCACCGGCGGGTTCATCTGGATTTTCGTCCCCAACCTTGCGTAATCGTCGGCTGACAGGGTCAGGTGGTGAGGCGTAACCTCGACGCTGGCAACGTCCTTGTGCTGGCTCAAAAAGGCGATCTCTTCGCCGGTCGAGACATGCAGCACGTGAATGCGGGCGCGTTGCTCCCGCGCGATGGCGATCAGCCGTTTCGTGCAGGTCAGCGCGGTCTCGGCGTCGCGCCAGACCGGATGCGAGGCGGGGTCGCCGGGGACGCGCTCGCCCATGCGCTCATTGAGGCGAAATTCGTCCTCGCTGTGGAAGGCGGCGCGCCGGCGTGCGTGGCGCAAAATTTCCGCGACGCCGGCGTCGTCGGCGACCAGCAGCGAGCCGGTGGATGAGCCCATGAAGACCTTTATGCCCGCGGCGCCGGGCAGGCGCTCCAGTTCCGCGACATGCCTGGCGTTTTCATGGGTGCCGCCGACATAAAAGGCGAAATCGCAGTGCATCCGCCCGGTTCCCCGGGCCACCTTGTCGGCCAGCGCCTCCGGCGTCGTGGTCAGCGGATTGGTGTTGGGCATTTCGAACACGCCGGTGACGCCGCCGAGCACTGCGGCGCGCGAGCCGGTTTCGAGATCTTCCTTGTGGGTTGGGCCGGGTTCGCGGAAATGCACCTGGGTGTCGATGACGCCGGGCAATATGTGCAGTCCGGCGCAATCGACAATCGTCCGGGCGCTCGCCTGCGACAAGTCGCCAATGGCGGCGATGGTCTCGCCGATGACGCCGATGTCGCGTGCGCCGGCGCCGTCATGGTTGACCAGGACGCCGCCCCGAAGGATGAAATCGAAGCTTTGTTGCGGCATGGGGCCTCCGGGAAAAATTTTGCCCCGGCCGCGGACCGAAGCTTGCATGGTTACGTTATTATCACGACGTTCTTGAGTTTGCAGCGTACGTATACATCTACAATGTGCTGGGGGCGAAAGCCGCGCTCGGCCAAGAGGAATGTGGGGAAGGGAATGAAAGCGTCGCATTTGTCGGGTCGTGGACTCGTTCGCGTCGGCGGGGCGGAAGCGCGCGCCTTTTTGCAAGGGCTGGTAACCGGCAATGTGCTGACGCTCGGCGCCGACGAGGCGCGCTGGGCGGCGCTGCTAACGCCGCAGGGCAAGATATTGTTCGATTTCCTGATGGTGGCCAAATCTGAAATCAATGGCCAGGACGCCATTTTGCTCGACGTTAAGCACGAGAAAATTCCGGAACTTATCAAGCGCCTGTCGATGTACAAGTTGCGCGCGAAAGTGGACATCGCCGACGTCAGCGACCGTTTCGGCGTGATCGCGCTTTATGGCGGCCCAGTCGCCGAGGGCGCGCGCGATGGTCGTCATCCCGACATGGGAACGCGGTTGGTCGCGCCGGCGGCCGACATTCCGGCTCTGATGCCGACATTCGGCGGCGACGCCGGGGTCGAAGATTATGACGCGCATCGAATAGCGCTCGGCGTGCCCGAGGGCGGCGTCGATTTCGTCTATGGCGACGCTTTTCCGCATGAGGCGGATATGGATCAACTTAATGGCGTCGACTTCAAGAAGGGCTGTTTCGTCGGCCAGGAAGTCGTGGCGCGGATGCAGTATCGCGGCCTCACCCGCAATCGGGTGATGAAGGTTTTCCTCGAAGGCGCGCGGCCGGCGCCCGGCGCCGTCGTCATGGCCGGCGACATCAGGATCGGTGTGATGGGGTCGAGCGCCGGCGCGCGAGGCTTGGCGCTGCTGCGCCTCGACCGGGCGGAAGAGGCGGCGCAGGCCGGTCAGGCCCTTGTCAGCGGCGAGACAAGGTTGCGGCTGACCTGATCAAGCTTCGGTCTTCACCGCGGCGAATTGACTGAAAGCCTGCAGCGCGTGGCTGGCGTACATGACCGAGGGACCGGCGCCCATATAGATCGCCATGCCCAAAGTCTCCAGAATCTCCTCGCGCGTCGCGCCAAGGTTGGCGGCGGCCTTGCTGTGGAAGGCGATGCAGTCGTCGCAGCGCGTCGCCACGCCGATGGCCAATGCGATCAATTCCTTGGTCTTGGCGTCGAGCGCGCCGGTTTTTGTGGCGCTCTGGGCCATGGCGGAAAAGCTCTTCATCACTTCCGCCGCGCCTTCGCCGGCGCGCAGATCGCGCAATTGGGCGGAGAGCTTTTTCGCGGTCTCGGGCCATTCGAAAATCATCTTGAACCTCGCTGCTTGTGCACGCATATATATGCGAAACAGCGAATATATCAAGAAAAATGCGCCGCAACGTCGCCGCTCCGGCGCAACGCCTCTGGTTCGCCGCGTTTTCGGCGGGTTTTTGATCAGGTGTGGACCATTCGTTGATGCGAACTGACAGTCAGAAAATAAAAGCTGCCGATCGCTCCGAACAGAAAGATCGCCACGCCGGTCCAGCCCATGGCGTTCATGACGCCGGACATGGTCCCCATCGTCGCAACGATGACGCCAGCGCTGTGCGCGACGCCCGAGGGGGCCAGCACATGGCGCAGGTCGCTTTCGTCATGGAAGTCCTTGGCGAACCATGTGATCAGAGCCCAGCCCAAAAGCGCGACGCCGAAAAATCGCGCCATCAGTTCTGCGGAGCGCGACGCCTCCATGCCGTAAATCGCGCCGATCCTGTCGGGAATCAGCAGGTCGCCAATGCCGAACAGCAGGCCCAGTATTGAAATGATGGTCAGAAAAGTCTTGACGGACATGACGAGTCTCCCTGTATTTCCCTTCGGGCGACAAACGGTCGCCCTCGCGTGTGGGCAACAAGTCCAACCAAGTATAATCGGGAACCCAGGGGTTAAGTTCCTGAAGGGCAGGACGCCATCAATCGCGCCGGTCGATCCAGCGCCGTCCTTGGCTTCGTCCCGCGGATTGGCTAAATCTGGCGCATGACCGAGGCCCCGAAACGAATCGATGCTCCGAACAGGATCGCCCTCGCCCATCCCGACGGGCTGAATCGCTGCCCTTGGCCGGGACATGACCCAGCCTATCTCGCCTATCACGACGCGGAATGGGGGACGCCGGAATTCGATTCCCGCGCCTTGTTCGAAAAGCTGGTGCTCGACGGCTTTCAGGCCGGCCTGTCGTGGATCGCCATTTTGCGCAAGCGTGAGAATTTTCGCGCGGCCTTCGATGGCTTCGACCCGCTGAAAATAGCGGCCTATGACGCAGCCAAAGTCGAAAGCCTGATGCAGGACGCCGGGATCGTCCGCAATCGCGCCAAGATAACCGGCGCGATCGCCTCCTCCCGGCTCTATCTCGACATCGAGGCGAAGCAAGGTTTCGCCAATTATCTTTGGGATTTTGTCGACGGCCGGATGACGGTCAATCGATTTCGTTGCATGGAGCAGGTTCCGGCGCAAACGCCCGCGTCGGAAAAAATGGCGCGCGACCTCAAGGCGCGCGGCTTTACGTTCTGCGGCCCGACCATCGTCTATGCCTTCATGCAGGCGGTCGGCATGGTCAACGATCATCTCGTCGACTGCCATCGACACGAGGCCTGTCAGGCCCTTTACAAGCAGACGGGGCGCCGATGAACGACAAAAACCCGCGCGCCTGGCAACGCATGCTCTCCGGGCGGCGGCTCGACATTCTCAATCCTTCGCCGCTCGACGTCGAGATCGAGGACATCGCCCATGGCCTGGCCCGCGTCGCGCGCTGGAACGGCCAGACCCGCGGCGGGGTGATTTTTTCGGTGGCGCAGCATTCGGTGCTGGTCGCGGAAATCCTCGGCCTGCTCGATCCCGCCGCCCCGGCGCGCTGGCGCCTGTTCGCCCTGCTGCACGACGCGCCGGAATATGTCATCGGCGACATGATCACGCCGTTCAAGGCGGCGCTCGGCGAGGTTTACCGCGAGGTCGAGGCGCGGCTAGCCCACGCCATTTTCCTGCGCTTCTCGCTCAATCCCGAACCGTCGCCGGCGCTGCGGAAAATGACCAAACAGGCCGACCGCATTTCCGCTTATTTCGAGGCGACGCTCTACGCCGGTTTCGACGCCGACGAGGCGGCGCGTCTGTTCGGCGACCCGGCCGTCGACGCGAAACGCGTCGAAAGTCTTCTCGCGCCCATGCCGCCGGAAACCGCGCAGGCTTTGTTCCTGCGGCATTTCCGGGCTTACGACGGAGGGCTTTGAATGAGCCTCGTCTATGTCTGCCCGCTGAGCCGGGTCGAGCAGGTGGTCGCGCAAAGCGGGGCCGATTCTCTGGTGTCGCTGCTCAGCCCGTCACACCAACCGCCGCGTGTCGCCGCCATCGCGCCGGAACGCCACTTGATGCTCGGCCTGTCCGATATCGTCGCGCCGCTTGAGGGCCATGTGCTGCCGCAGCCAGGCCATGTCGCAAGCCTGATTGAATTCTTCCTCCGCTGGGAGCGCGCCCGTCCGCTGGTCGTGCATTGCTACGCGGGCGTCAGCCGCTCCCCGGCGGCGGCGTTCATAGGGCTTTGCGCGCTGGACGTCGCGCCGGAAATCGAGATCGCGAAAAAATTGCGCCGGTTGTCGCCTTCAGCTACGCCAAACAAGCGCCTGGTGGCGCTCGCCGACTCAAAGCTGTCGCGCCAGGGCCGGATGATGGCGGCGATCGATTCGATCGGACGCGGGGCGGATTGTTTCGAGGGCGAGGTTTTCTGCATGGAGACGGCATGAGCGAACTTCCGCATCCGTCGTTTGCAGTCGAAATCGGCCTGACCGCGGCCATTGTCGCGGTGCGCGGCGATACGCCGCTGATTCTGGTGGCGCGCGGCGCCGACGGCAAGGACGTTCGCGGCGGCGGCGCGGCTTTGCCTTCCGGTCCCTTCGATCCGGTCAATCACCGCACTTTCGAGATGGGCTTGCGCGCTTGGGTGGCGGAACAGACCGGCGTGCCGGTCGGCTATGTCGAACAGCTCTACACGTTCGGCGACCGCGGCCGCCACAGCCGCGCCGGCAGCCGCGATCCGCATGAAGTATCGGTCGGCTATCTCGCGCTCACCCGCCTTTGCGGCAAGGACATGGCCACCGCGCCCGGCGCCGGCTTTCGCGAATGGTATCGTTTTTTCCCATGGGAGGATTGGCGCAACGGCCGCCCGGCGCTGATCGATTTGACCATCATGCCGGGGCTGCGCGCCTTCGTGGAGCGCGGCAAACACGCTGGCGCCTCGACGCGTCGGCGCGGCCTGACGCGAATTGAGCGGGTGCGGCAATTGTTCGGCGAGGAGGGCGACCGTTTCGACGAGGAAAACGTCCTCGATCGCTACGAACTGCTTTATGAGGCCGGCCTGGTTGAGGAAAGCGTGCGCGACGGGCGCGAGCCAGCGCCCGGCGTCGAAGAATGGCCGCCGCTCGGCGAGAGCATGCAGGCCGACCATCGCCGCATCCTCGCCACCGCCATGGGCCGCCTGCGCGCCAAGATGAAATATCGCCCGGTGATTTTCGAACTGATGCCGGAAAGTTTCACTTTGACCGCCTTGCAGACCACGGTCGAGGCTATTTCCGGGCGCCACCTGCACAAGCAGAATTTCCGCCGTCTGGTCGAAGCCGCCGCCGTGGTGGAGGCGACCGGCGAAATGTCGCACGCCACCGGCGGCCGCCCGGCGGCATTGTTTCGTTTCCGCCGCGAAGTCTTGCAGGAGCGCCCCGCGCCCGGCCTGCGCGTCGGCATCAGGGGATGAGCTTGTGCCGCGGGCCTGGGGTGACTAGATTCGTTGCAGGACTCAGCATCGAGACAGGATTTTGCCGTGAGCGCAGCCGAAAACGCAACTGAACTGAGTTTTGAGGCCGCCATGCGCGAACTGGAGGAAATCGTCTCCGCGCTCGAAAAGGGCAATGTCGATCTCGACAAATCCATCGCGCTTTACGAGCGCGGCGAGTTTCTCAAGAAGCACTGCGACAGCCTGTTGAAAAGCGCCGAGGCGCGGATCGAGAAAATCGTCCAGGGCGCCGACGGAGCCGCCAAGGGAGTCGCGCCGCTCGACGTGGAGTAAGGCCAGGCCTCAGGCGGAGCCTTTGAGGTTCTGCAGGAGCGAATGCGACCAAAAGGCTCGTCTTTAAACGGTCGTCTAAAGACACCCTGTGGAGCTTACGCGAGGGTTTAGAGGGTGCAAAATGTCGGTTCTGACGCCTGCTTCGGTTGATGTCGTCGTCGTTCCGCAGGCGCGGGACATCGGCGGCTTCGGCGTGCGCCGCGCTTTGCCCGCCGCCCAGAAAAGGATGGTCGGGCCTTTCGTTTTCCTCGACGAAATGGGTCCGGCCGATTTGGCCGCCGGCGCGGGAATGGACGTGCGGCCGCATCCCCATATCGGTCTCGCCACCCTCACCTATCTGCTGGAAGGCGAGATCTTTCATCGCGATTCGCTTGGCAGCGCGCAGAATATCACGCCGGGCGCGGTCAACCTGATGGTCGCGGGGCGCGGCATCGTTCATTCCGAACGTTCGCCGCCTGATTTCCGCGCAACGGGGGGGCGCATGGCCGGCCTGCAATGCTGGCTCGGACTGCCGCTGGCCGCCGAGGAGACCGATCCGAGTTTCGATCATTTTCCGCGGGAAAGCTTGCCAATGCTTGACGGCGACGGTTTTTCCCTGCGTCTCGCCATTGGCTCGCTGCACGGCCTGCGTTCGCCGGTAAAGAGTTTTTCGCCCTGCTTTTTCGCCGATGTCGACCTCTCGGCCGGCGCAACCTATGTCTTGACCGCCGAACATGAGGAGCGGGCCTTTTATCTGGTCTCCGGCGAAATCGAGATCGCGGGCGTGTTGTTCGAGCCGGGGCGGCTGGTGGTCGTGCGTCCGGACGCGGAAGTCGCGCTGCGGGCGGTGGCGAAAAGCCGGCTCGTGGCCTTGGGGGGCGACATTCTGGAGGGGCCGCGATTTGTGTGGTGGAATTTTGTGTCGTCCAGCCGCGAGCGCATCCGCGCCGCCCGCGCCGACTGGGAATCGGGCAAGTTTTCCGCTATCGAGGGCGATCCCGAGTTCATCCCGGCGCCGGAATTGAAGGCTTTATGAGTTTTTCGAAATTTTTCGCCACGCGCGCGCCGGCAAAAATCAACCTGACCCTGCATATCGAGGGACGGCGCGATGACGGCTATCATGAATTGCACAGCCTGGTCGCCTTCGCCGGCGCCGCCGACTATCTGACGTTGGCGCCGGGCGAAGAATTTGCGCTGACCCTCGAAGGGCCGACCGCGCAAGCCGCCGGCGAGGGCGGCGACAATCTGGTGGCGCGGGCCGAGCGCGCCTTGCGCGAGGAAAAGCCCGGCCTGCGCTCCGGGGCCTTTCATCTGGTGAAGCGCCTGCCGGTGGCGGCGGGCGTGGGCGGCGGCTCCTCCGACGCGGCGGCGGCCTTGCGCCTGCTGGCTCGGGCCAATGGTCTTTCGCCCGACGATCCGGCGCTTTACGCGGCGGCGCGCAAAACCGGGGCGGACGTGCCGGTCTGCCTGACGCCTCGGGGAAAAATGATGAGCGGGATCGGCGAGCGGCTCGGGCCGCCAATAAAACTGCCGCCCCTGTTCGCGGTTCTGGTCAATCCGCGCCAACCGGTGGAAACGCGGGCGGTCTTCGCCAAGCTTGGTCTCAAGCCCGGCGAGAACAATGGTTTCGGAGGGCATCCCGCGATCGCCGAGAATATGGATTTCGAGAGCCTGCTGCGGTCGCTGAAAAAGGGCCGCAACGACATGGAGGACGCCGCCTGCGTGCTGGCGCCGGTGATCGGCCATGTGCTGGCGGTGCTTTCCGGAGCGCGCGGCTGTCGTCTCGCCCGCATGTCGGGATCGGGCGCGACCTGTTTCGCGCTGTTCGAAACCTGCCGGCAGGCGGGCGTGGCGGCGCGGGCGATTTCGCGCGGCCACCCCGAATGGTGGGTCAAGACGACGATCTTGCGGTGAAGGGGTTTCTTTCTCTCAAGTCGCAAAACGTTGCAGCAATTCAAACCTGGAGCCCGAGCATGCGTTACCTGCACACGATGATCCGCGTCGCCGATCTCGACGCCGCGCTGGAATTTTTCGTCCAGAAAATGGGCATGGTCGAAATTCGCCGGATGGAGAGCGAGAAAGGCCGCTTCACCCTGGTCTACCTCGCCACGCCGGGCGATGTGTCGCGCGCCGCCGCCACCCGGACGCCGGAGCTGGAGCTGACCTATAACTGGGACCGCGAAGATTATACCGGCGGCCGCAATTTCGGCCATCTCGCCTATGAGGTCGACGATATCTACGCTTATTGCGAAAAACTCGCCAAGGCCGGGGTGGTCATCAACCGCCCGCCGCGCGATGGCCGCATGGCCTTCATCCGTACTCCGGACGGAATTTCCATCGAATTGCTGCAAAGTGGCGAGGCGCTGCCGGCGCAGGAGCCCTGGGCCAGCGCGCAGAATATCGGAAGCTGGTGATGGGTTTTTCGACGAAGGAAGAGGCGCAAGCGCGAAAAGATATCGTCGAAGCTTGCCGGGCGATGAACGCTTCGGGGATCAACCAGGGCGCCGCGGGCAATATTTCGCTGCGGTTCGGTCAGTCCATGCTGATCACGCCGAGCGGCGTCGATTATCAGGGCCTGGCGCCGGAAATGATCGTCGCCATGGATCTGTCCGCCGACGAGGCGGCGCGCGACGAAAACACCGGCCTGCGCGCCTCCAGCGAATGGCGTTTTCACCGCGATATTTTTTTCGCCAGGCCGGATGTCGGGGCCATCGTGCACACCCATGCCCCTTACGCCACGGTGATGTCCATGCTGCGCCGGCCGATCCCGGCCAGTCACTACATGATCGCCGCTTTCGGCGGCGCCTCGGTCGAATGCACGGACTACGCCCCTTTCGGCACGCAGGAGCTTTCCGAACTCGCCGTGCGGGGGCTCGGGCCGCGGCAGGGGGTGCTGCTCGGCAGCCATGGCATGATCGCGGTGGGGCCGGATCTGGCCCGCGCGCTGTGGCTGGCGGGCGAACTGGAGACTTTGGCGAAACTGCATTATCTCGCCTCTCTCGCCGGCGCGCCGGTCATCCTGCCGGAGGCGGAGACCCTGGCCTTGTGCGAAAGATTCGCCGGTTACGGCCCCGGCGCCGCAAAAGCTTAACAAAAGGTTAACGCCAGCGACCCGCCCACCGCTCAATGGCTCCGATCACGGGAATTTGATTCGAGCGATGGGAGGCGCCGCTGCTATTTTGACCAAGTTCCCAGACAATGTTGGGGCTGCCTTTGGCGAGGCGTCCTTGGCCAGACGGTTTGAGCCGGCTTGGCGCAGTTTATTCTCGAAAACGGAGAAATTCATGCGATCGAATGAATTGTTCCGCTCTTGCGCCAACGAACATGTCGCGGCCGCGGCCTTGGCCTGCATCGGCGGCCCCTTGGAGAAGCGAGTCGCCATCGCAGCGCAGCGGGCCGGTCTGTCGTCCGGCGCTTTTGTTGCGCGCTTGGTGGCGGATTATGATCGCAAGGCTAGTCCAGGGCGGCGGAAAAGTCTCGAAAAGGGCATGTTTCGCAACCAAACGCCGATCCTCGCCGGGTTGCGGCATGTGGTCCAGGTGGCGCTCGAAGGGGCTTGGGACAATGCTCGAGACGTCGCTCAGGACGTCGCTCAGGACGTCCCTTGGGATATTGCCGGGGAAAGAGCGGTCGTCGATGGCAAAATTCGCTGGTCGGGCCAGTGCGCTGCGGTCATGCGAAACCAACCGGTTTTAAAGGGGCTCTGCAACTGAGCCCGTGACGGCGGCGTTTAGCGCCGGCACTTTGCCGGATCCCGAGGATGTTTGGTTGGAACATCCTCGGGGTCCGGCAATTTGTTTGGAGGCGCCTTTTTCAGATCGCGGCCTTTTCGTCGGAAATGGTCTTCCGGCGGCGCTCTCGCCAAAAACGGTCCTTTGCTCAATATAGGTCCTTGACCAAAGCGAGGGCCCTGTGCCGCATCTCCATTCCTTGATTGTTCAATATGGTCCCTGGGCAGTCTTCGCGCTGGTGGCGCTGGAAAGCACCGGCATTCCGCTGCCGGGCGAGACGATATTGATCACGGCCGCAATCCTCGCCGGCCGGACGCATGAAGGGTCGATCGTCGAAATCATCGGGCTGGCGGCCGCTGGCGCGATATTCGGCGACAATATCGGCTTCTGGGTCGGGCGCGAATTCGGCCTGAGACTCCTGGTCAAGCATGGCGGGCGCATCGGCCTGACTGAGGACAAGCTCAAGCTGGGGCAATATATGTTCATGCGCTTTGGCGGCGCCATCGTGTTTTTTGGCCGCTTTATCGCGGTGCTGCGCGCTTTCGCCGCCGTTCTGGCCGGGGCCAACAAGTTGGCGCCCGGGCGTTTTTTCATGTTCAACGCGGCCGGCGGCATCGTCTGGGCCAGTCTGTTTGGCCTCGGCGGCTATTTTCTCGGCCAGGATTTCCACAAGATCGCCGGTCCCCTCGGCATGACGGGGCTTGTCGCCGCGCTCGGCCTGATGGTGTTTTTCTGGTTCTATTACCGCAAGCACGAGGCGCAATTGATTGAAATGGCCAAGGCAGCCTTGCCGGGGCCGGTAGGGCTGGTCAAACGCGGCGCCGTCACGTCCTGAACTTGCTATCGCCAACAAGAACGCAACTTTTTTCCGCTATCTTTTTTTGGCGTCGCATCCTATCGGGTTCGACTCATTCGCATTTTTCGAAGTGACGCCACCAGGACGCCAATGCTCATCGACATGATAAGACCCTTGATCGCCCAGCATGGTTATCTGGCGGTTTTCTGCATTGTCGCGTTGGAAAGTTCCGGCATTCCGCTGCCCGGCGAAACCGCGCTGGTGCTGGCCGCGCTCTATGCCGGCGCGACGGGCGAACTCGACATCAAATGGATCATCGCCCTGGCCGCCGCCGGCGCCATTCTCGGCGACAACGTCGGTTTCTGGGCCGGACGGCGTTTCGGCTTGCCGTTGCTGCTGCGTCACGGCGCCAAGCTGGGCCTCACCGACGACCGGATCAAGCTTGGGCAGTATCTGTTCGAGCATCACGGCGCGAAAATTGTGTTTTTCGGACGTTTCGTCGCGCTGCTGCGGATTTTCGCCGCTTTTCTCGCCGGCGTGAATCGCTATGGCTGGGGGCTTTTCACGTTCTACAACGCCTCCGGCGGCGTGATCTGGGCGCTGGTTTTCGGCCTTGGCGGCTATGCCTTCGGCGATGCTTTCGAACATGTCGCCGGGCCCCTGGGCAAGATCGCGCTGGGCCTCGCCGTCATCGGCGTGGCCATCGGCTGGTGGGTCATCCACAGCCAGGAAAAAAAGCTGATCGCGCGCGCCGTCGCCGCCTATCCCGGCCCCCTGCGGCGCGACGTGCCCGCGGTCAGAGCGAAAGCCTGAACTTCGCGGCTATTTCGCCCATCACGCCGCGTCCGAAGGCAAGGGCATGAACGTCGGAAGGGTAGATCAGCAGGCGCCGCCAGTTTAAGATCATTCTCGACCATCAGCACGGTGCGGCTGGCGGCCGCGCGCTTGATCAACCCGGCGATCCGTCGAGGTTGAGCTCTTCGAGCAGCGCCTGCGCCCTCTCGCTCCCTCATCATATTGTCTTAGACGCCGTTCGGAGCGGCAGAAATCGAACGATGTGCCGCGTCCGCGCTGCAGCAGCGGCCCTCCCCCGGACCAGCTTTCGGCATTCAAGTCGTCGCACCTTGACCGGGGCGGTCATTCCGCCTTTTCCAAGACGGCAGCGCCGCCGTAAAAAGCAATCACAGACTGGGCCGCGTTTGCCCGAAGAATCAAGGGAGGGAGAGGGCGCGAAGCTTCGGTTTTCGACCAATAGCGGCCGACGACAGCGGCGAAAACCCGCCAAAACCGTGGCGCCATTGCGGCGCCTCCAATGGTCGCAAGTATTACGCAGATCGGCCGTCGCCCTATCGCCTAAAAACTTTTTTTCCGCTAATCATGCGTTCAGGTGCTTGAATTGACATGAGTCAATGAAAGCGTTGTAGGGGCGGGCGATGGTCCGCCCAATGGCGAGTCGGCGTTTTCGAATGCGCCGGCGCGATTTCATTGGGGCGAAAACATGGCGCAAGCAAATTCAGTCGCGGCGCCGCCGCAAGGCGGCAAGTCATTAAGCTTCGGAGAGCTGTCGGGGATCGTCCTGTCGCTCCTCGGCGCGTTTCTGGCTTTATTCATCGCATCGAAGGCCTATACGGCCCCCTATGCGTTCCACATGTTCGTGTTCGCCCTGGCGGGTCTGGGCTCGGCCTTCTTCATCTTCAAGCGCCACACGCTTCGTCCCGCGGTCATTCCGCAGGAAATCAACGGCAAGCCCAACTATAATTACGGGCCTATTCAGTTCGCCAGCCTCGCCGCCGTGTTCTGGGGCATCGCCGGCTTCCTCGTCGGCCTGATCATCGCCCTGGAGCTGGCCTTTCCCGATCTGTCCATGGGCCTGCCCTGGATCAATTTCGGCCGGTTGCGCCCGCTGCACACTTCGGCGGTGATTTTCGCCTTCGGCGGCAATGTCCTGCTGGCGACCTCGCTTTATGTCGTGCAGCGCACCTGCCGCGCGCGTCTGGCCGGCGATCTTGCTCCCTGGTTCGTCGTTCTCGGCTTCAACCTGTTCATTGTCATCGCCGGCACGGGCTACCTGCTCGGCATCACCCAGGGCAAGGAATACGCCGAGCCGGAATGGTATTCCGACCTCTGGCTGACCATCGTCTGGGTGGTTTACCTGCTGGTGTTCCTGGCGACCTTGTGGAAGCGCAAGGAGCCCCACATTTTCGTCGCCAACTGGTTCACCCTGGCGATGATCATCACCATCGCCATGCTGCACCTGGGCAACAACGCCTCGGTTCCGATTTCGATCTTCTCGCCAAAGTCCTACATCGTTTGGTCCGGCGTGCAGGACGCGATGTTCCAGTGGTGGTACGGCCATAACGCGGTGGGCTTCTTCCTGACCGCCGGCTTCCTCGCCATCATGTATTATTTCGTGCCCAAGCGCGCGGAACGTCCGATCTATTCCTACCGCCTGTCGATCATCCACTTCTGGGCCTTGATCTTCATGTACATCTGGGCCGGCCCGCATCATTTGCACTATACGGCTTTGCCGGACTGGGCGCAGACGCTGGGCATGACCTTCTCTATCATGCTGTGGATGCCTTCATGGGGCGGCATGATCAATGGCCTGCTCACTCTGGCGGGCGCGTGGGACAAGCTGCGCACCGATCCCGTGCTGCGCATGCTGGTCGTGTCGGTCGCCTTCTACGGCATGTCGACCTTCGAAGGCCCACTGATGTCGATCAAAGTGGTCAATTCGCTGTCGCACTATACCGACTGGACCATCGGCCACGTTCATTCCGGCGCTCTCGGCTGGGTAGGCTTCGTCTCCTTCGGCGCGCTCTACTGCCTGATCCCCTGGGTGTTCAACCGCCGGCTCTATTCGCTGAAGCTGGTGAACTGGCACTTCTGGATCGCGACCATCGGCATCGTTCTCTACATTACCGCGATGTGGGTGTCGGGCATCCTGCAGGGTCTGATGTGGCGCGCCTATACTTCGAACGGGTTCCTGGAATATTCCTTCATCGAAACCGTCGAGGCCATGCATCCCTTCTATGTGATCCGTGCGATCGGCGGCGGCCTGTTCCTGGTCGGCTCCCTGATCATGGCCTTCAACTTCTACAAGACCATCGCTTCGCCTGAAGAGGCGGGGGCCCCCGAAATCAATCCCGCGCTCGCGCCGGCCGAGTGAGGAGTTTGACAATGTCACTTTGGAACAAACACGCGATCTTTGAGAAGAATTCGATCGTCCTGGTCGTCGGCATCCTCTTGGTCGTCGCCATCGGCGGTCTGGTGGAAATCGCGCCGCTCTTTTACCTGAAGAGCACGATCGAAACCGTCGACGGCGTGCGGCCTTATACGCCGCTCGAACTGGCGGGGCGCAACATCTACGTCCGCGAGGGCTGCTATCTCTGCCATTCGCAGATGATCCGCTCGCTGCGCGACGAAGTGGAGCGCTACGGCCATTACTCGTTGGCGGCGGAGTCGAAATATGACCATCCGTTCCAGTGGGGCTCCAAGCGCACCGGCCCGGACCTCGCCCGCGTCGGCGGCAAATATTCCGACGATTGGCAGCGCGGCCATCTGACCAATCCGCGTTCGGTCGTCCCTGGCTCGGTCATGCCGCGCTACGGCTTCCTCGCCGAATCAGCGCTCGACTACAAGCATATCCAGGAGGACATGTCGGTCCTGGCGCTCGAAGGCGTGCCCTATACGCCGGAAATGATCGCCAAGGCGGACGCCGACATCAAGGCGCAGCTCAACCCCGACGATCCGTCGGCGGCCGATCTCGCCAAGCGCTATCCCAAAGCCGTCGCTCACGCGAGCCTCGGCGGCGACATCGGCGTGACAGAACAGGACGCCCTGGTGGCCTATCTGCAAATGCTTGGCACCACGGTCGATTTCAAACTCTACAATGACAAGGCCGATTTGCGCTAAAGGGGGCGAAATGGACATCGAAGCCATTCTGGGACCGCTGAAAATAGTGAGTCTGTTTTCGGTCATCATCGCATTCGCGGGCGTTGTCGCCTTTGCGCTGTGGCCGTCCAAAAAGAAGAGCTTCGATGAGGCCGCCCGTCTGCCGCTGAACGAGGATTGAACGATGGTTGACAACACGCATCAAGATATTGACGCGGCCACGGGTACGGCTACCACGGGCCACGCATGGGACGGCATCAAGGAATTGAACACGCCGCTTCCGAAATGGTGGCTATATGTGCTCTACGCCACCATCATCTGGGCCGTCGGTTACTGGGTTCTCTATCCGGCCATCCCGTTGCCCGGCGGCCACACCCAGGGCATACTGGGCTGGTCGTCGCGCGGCGCCGTGAAGCAGGATCTCGCCGATCTCGCGACTCAGCGCGCCGGCATCGTGGACCAGCTGAACAAGGCCACCCTTCAGCAGATCGACGCCGATCCCAAACTGGCGGAATTCGCCCGCGCTTACGGCCGGTCGGCATTCGGCAATAATTGCGCGCCCTGCCACGGTTCCGGCGGCCAGGGTTCGAAGGGCTATCCCAACCTCAACGCCGACCGCTGGTTGTGGGGCGGCTCCCTCGACCAGATCAGCGCCACCATTACCCATGGCGCGCGCTCCGGCGACGCCAACGGCCACGAAGGCAACATGCCCGACTTCGGCAAATCCGGCGTCCTGACCAAGGACCAGATCAACGCCGTCGCCGATTATGTGGTTTCGCTGTCGAACCCGGCCGCCGCCGGCGCCGGCGTCGCCGCCGGCAAGAAGATCTTCGCGGAGAATTGTTCGCCTTGTCATGGCGACAACGCCAAGGGCAATTCGGAAGTCGGCGCGCCGAACCTGACGACGAAGATCTGGCTCTACGGCGGCGACAAGGAGACCATCGTCGAGACCGTGACCAACGGTCGCGGCGGTCATATGCCGGCCTGGGGCGAAAAGCTCGATCCCGCCACGATCAAATCGCTCACCATCTTCGTCCATTCGCTGGGCGGCGGTCAGTAAGCTTCGAAAAACGGGCGCGCCGGACGGCTGGGTTTCCCTCCGTCCGGCGTCGCCGCTTTCTCAAGATCGGTCGCGATAGACTATGCGACCGCGGCCGACGGAATCATCGGCTCCCGCCTGAGGCGGCGATCCTCAAAGGCGTCGTCGGCCCAAAAGCGACGCGCGCCCATTTGCCGGCATGAAAACGCCGGAAAAATGCGCCGAAACGTGCGCCGCTTGCGCCGCGACAAACCACGCAAAAAAAGATCGACTCGGACGGCCCGCTTCGGCTTATAAGAGCGGAAAGAGCGTATCATGCCGGGGCGCGGGACGCTCGTTTATGGCGCAGCCGAGCCTTCGCCGACGAGCCCTTCGCTGACGAGCCATTCGCCCCGTAGCACCATTCGAGATGACACGATGAGCGCAATTCCGGGGCTAGCGCCCAAGCCGAAAACCGACGTCGCCGCGGCGGCGAGCGACGAGCTTTACGAAACGCGCAAGCAGATCTATCCGCAAAGCGTCTCTGGCACATTCCGCAACATCAAATGGGCTTTGCTCGTCGTCGGCATGCTCGTCTATTATTTCTTGCCCTTCGTGCGCTGGGATCGCGGGCCGGAGCAACCGGCGCAGGCGGTGCTGGTCGACCTGGCGCATCAAAGATTCTTCTTCTTCGGCATCACCATCTGGCCGCAGGAAGTCTATTACCTCACCGGCCTTTTGATCCTCGCGTCGTTCACTTTGTTCCTGATGAACGCCGTGGCCGGGCGCATCTGGTGCGGCTATCTCTGTCCGCAGACCGTGTGGACCGATCTTTTCCTGCTGATCGAGCGCTGGACGCAGGGCGACCGCCGCGACCGCATGAAAAAGGCCAAGCAGCCGCAAAATCTCGAAACAATCGTCGAGGCGATCCTCAAACATTCGCTGTGGCTGATGATCGCCTGGTGGACCGGCGGCGCCTGGGTGCTGTATTTCGCCGACGCGCCGACCCTGGTGAAGCAATTGGCGACCTTCCAGGCTCCGGCGCAGGCCTATATCTGGGTTTTGATCCTGACCGCCTCGACCTATCTGCTCGCCGGTTTCGCCCGCGAACAGGTCTGCGTCTACATGTGTCCCTGGCCGCGCATCCAGGCGGCGCTGACCGACGAATGGGCGCTCAACGTCACCTATCGGACCGATCGCGGCGAACCGCGCGGCTCCATGAAGAAGAACAAGGCGCTGCGCGCCGCCGGCAAGCCGGCGGGCGACTGCGTCGATTGCGGCCAGTGCGTCGCGGTCTGTCCCACTGGCGTCGACATTCGCGGGGGCCTGAACATGGGCTGCATCCAATGCGGCCTGTGCATCGACGCCTGCGACAATGTGATGACCAAGATCGGCAAGCCGACGCGCCTGATCGCCTATGACACCGACGAAAACATCCGCCGCCGCAGCATCGGCCTGCCCGCGCTGAAGCCGAAAATCTTTCGCGCCCGCACCATCGTCTATATGGTCCTGATCGTCGGCGTCGCCGCCCTGATGGGCTTCACCCTGGCGACCCGGCGCAGCCTCGGCGTCGACGTGATGCACGACCGCAATCCGATTTACGTCGCCTTGTCGGACGGCTCGATCCGCAACGCCTATACGGTGCGCATCCTCAACCAGAAGGGCGCGACCCGCGATTTCAAATTGTCGCTGGCCGGCCTGCCGCAAGGCAAAATCGAAGTCCAGGGCCATCCGGATGACGCTGACGGCTCCGTTCCGATCACTGTGGGAGCCGATCAGACGCTTGAGTTGCGCGCTCTCGTCACCATACCGGACGGCATACAATTGCCGCAAAGCACGACGATCCAGATCGTCCTGACCGACGTCACAACGGGCGAGGTCGCCAAAAAGGTGGATTTCTTCAAGAGCCCCTGAACGAACCGAAGGTTTGAGTAGAGATGAAAGAGGAAAGCGACTACCGGCCGGGTGGCCGGCCTCTGACCGGGCGCACGGTGCTGGCTATGCTCGCGGCGTTTTTCGGCGTGATGCTGCTCGCCAATTTCATCATGGCCCGCCAGGCGATCAAAACCTTCAGCGGCCTCGACACCAACAATCCCTACGACACCGGCCTCGCCTACAACAGCGAGATCGCCGCCGCCAAGGCCCAGGCGGCGCTCGGCTGGAGCGTCGAACTCACGCGGACGCCGGGCGGATCGGCGACGCAATTGACGGCGACGGTCAAGGACAAGGCTGGGCAGCCGGTGACCGGCCTCGATGTGTCGATGCATTTCTTCTATCCGGCGACCAGCAAGTTCGACCGCGAAATCGTCGCCGGCGCCGTCGCCGATGGCATTTATTCCGGCGCAGCCGAATTGCCGCCGGGGCGCTGGGATGTCGAGTTGAACCTCAAGCGCAATGGCGAGCGGCAATTCCGCTCGCGTAATTCACTGACCATCGAGTGAGGCGATGGCCGCCACCCCGGACTATTCGCATTTCGTCAAGACCGACAAGGAAGGGCGCTCGCGGCTCGACCTGGCGATAGACGGCATCACCTGCGCCGCCTGTCTTGACGATATCGAAACGGCGATGAAACGCCTGCCGGGGGTTATTCTGGCGCGGCTCAATCTCACCAGCCACCGCCTCGCCGTGACGTTCGACGCCGCGCGCATCGACAGCGGCGCGCTCACCGGCGCGCTGGAGGCGATCGGCTATCGCGCCTATCCTTTCGAGCAGCGCAAGGTCGAGGCCGACGAGGCCGCGCGCTTTTCCCTGCTGCTGAAATGCCTCGGCGTCGCCGTTTTCGCGGCGATGAACATCATGCTGCTGTCGATCTCGGTATGGTCGGGCGAAGCGGAAAGCATGACGCCGGAAACGCGCGATTTCTTCCATTTGCTCTCGGCGCTCATCGCCTTGCCGGCGGCCGCCTACGCCGGCCAGCCTTTCTACATCAGCGCCTGGACCGCCTTGCGGCAGGGCCGCCTCAACATGGACGTGCCGATCACCATCGGCGTTTTCCTCGCCTTGGCGCTGTCCGTCTACGAGACCGAGCATCACGCTCTGCACGCCTATTTCGATTCGGCGATCATGTTGCTGACCTTTCTGCTCGCCGGACGCGTGATGGATCAGGCGATGCGGCGCAAAACCCGTGCGGCGGCGGGGAATCTGGCGGCGCTGAAAGGCGAGAACGCCCTGCGTTTCGAATCCGGCGCCGAAGAGGAAAAGCTGGTTCTGGTGCCGGTGGCGGCGCTGGCGGCGGGCGACCGGGTGCTGGTGCGCGCCGGCGAACGCATTCCGGCCGACGGCGAGATTGAACAGGGCTCATCCGCCTTGGACGAGAGCGCGATTACCGGCGAAACCACCGGTAAAAAGGTCGGCGTCGGCGACATGGCCTATGCCGGCTCGATCAACGCCGAGGGGGCGTTGACCTTGCGCGTGACGGCGGCGGGCCATGCCGCCCTGATCGACGAGGCGGCGCGGCTGATCGAAGCGGCTAGCGCCGCGCGCTCGCGCTACATGCGGCTGTCCGACCGGGTGTCGCGGCTCTACGCTCCCGCCGTGCATCTGACCGCTCTGGCCACCGGACTGGTCTGGCTGGCTCTGGGCGCCTCCGCCCATGACGCGCTGGTCACCGCCATTTCCGTGCTGATCATCACCTGTCCCTGCGCTCTCGCGCTGGCCGTGCCGACGGTTCAGGCCATGGCCTCGGGCGCCTTTTTCCGCTCCAGCCTGTTCCTTAATGACGCCACCGGACTGGAAAAACTCGGCGAGGTCGACGCGATCGTCTTCGACAAGACCGGCACGCTGACCCTGCCGGAGCCCCGCGTCGCCAACGCGCAGGAAATTGCGCCGGACCTGCTCGAACTCGCGGCAAGGCTGGCGCGCTCCAGCCATCATCCCCTGGCATTGGCCCTGGCCAGATCGGTCGGCGCCAGCGCGCCGCTGCCCGACGCGCGCGAGACGCCGGGGCAGGGCGTCGCCGCGCCGTTCGATGACGGCGAAGTCCGGCTCGGCTCCGCCGCTTTCTGTGGCGTCGAAGGGGGGGCGGGCCCCGACGAAGCCAGCTCGATTTTCGTTCGCAAAGGGGAGCGCTGGGCGAGGATGCTGATCCGCCAGACGCTGCGCCCCGACGCCGCCGAGGTGGTCGCCGGTCTGCGCAAGAAGAAATTCAAGATTTTCATCCTCTCGGGAGACCGTCCGGAGGCGGTAGCGCCGATCGCGGCGCATCTTGGCGTCACGGACTGGCGCGGGGGCCAAAAGCCCGCGGACAAGATCGCCTTCATCGAGGACCTGAAGGCGCAGGGCGCCCGTGTGTTGATGGTCGGCGACGGCCTCAATGACGCGCCGGCGCTCGCCGCCGCCTATGCCTCGCTCTCGCCGATCGACGCGGTTCATCTGACCCAGACCCAGGCCGACGCGGTGTTTCTCGGCGAACGACTGGCGCCGGTCGCGGCGGCGCTGGAAATCGCCCGGCGCGCGCGGGCGCTGATGCGGCAGAATCTGGCTTTGGCCATAGGCTATAATACGATTGCCGTCCCGGTGGCCATGTCGGGCCATGCTTCGCCGCTTTTCGCCGCCCTGGCCATGTCGGGATCGTCGATTCTGGTGACGATCAACGCGCTGCGCTTGCGCGGACCCGGCAAAAGCGCCAATCTGGCGCCCAAGGACGCAAAGGGAGAGGGCGCGGGCGCGCCCCGATTGAGCAGGCTGGCGTCATGAATGTTCTGGTCTTTCTCATTCCCGCCGCGCTGGCGCTCGGCCTGCTTGCGCTCTACGGCCTGTTCTGGTCGCTCAAGCGCAATCAATATGAGGATCTCGACGGCGCCGCCTATCGCGTCCTGCAAGACGACGATCTCCAGGACGACGATCTGCAAGCCGGCAATCTCGAAATCAAGAAATGACCGTGCTCGATCCTCGCGTCCCGACGGCGGGGAATGAGCCGGCCGATTCCACTGCCAGTCTCGCCCGCGCGGGCCGGCTGGCCTGTTTCTGCCCGCCCGGCGCTCCAACGCCCGGGTTGGCGCTCGACAGCGATCGCTGGAGTCCGGGCGTGGCGACGCTGGCCGCCGGTTTCGCTCTGTCGGTGCTGTCGCAAAGCCTTGCGCTCGGGGTATTGCCGCTGGCGGGACGGCTGCTGGCGCCCAACCCGCATTATATGGCCGCGCCTTACATCGCCATGCTGCTTGGCGCGGCCACCGCGACTTTTCCCGCTTCTTTCCTGCTGGACGCCTTCGGCCGCCGCGCGGCCCTGGCTTTGGGCGCCAGCCTCGGCGTCGCTGGCGGGCTGATAATGGCCTGGGCCTTGACGGTCAACCTGTTCGCGCCCTTCTGCCTCGGCGCCTTCTGGCTCGGCGTCGCGCAAGGTTTTTCGCTGTTCTACCGCCACGAGGCGGCGCTCGGCGCGACCGGAACCAGCCGCGCCCGTGCGGCGCTGATCGTGTTCGGCTCGGGCGCGCTGGCGGGCCTCGCCGGCCCGGCTCTCGCCTATCAGGTGGCGCGCATCGCGCCCGCCTCGCTTTTCGCCGCCACGGCGCTCGCCGCCGCCTTGACCCAGGTTCTGGTGCTGGCGCTGGCGGTATTCGCCACTGCCCGCGCGCCGGTGCTGCCGCATCATTTCGCCACAGCGCAAGCGCAGCCAAACTGGCGGGCCTTCATCGGGCCGAGCCTGATCGCCGCTCTCGCCTGGTTCGGCATGACCGCGGCGATGGTCGCGGCGCCCGGCGCCATGGCCGGTTGCGGCATTGGCGCGCCCATCGTGTTCAGCGCCATTTCCTGGCATGTCGTCGCGATGTATGCGCCAGCCTTTTTCACGGGCTTCTTCGCCCGCCGCCTCGGCGCCCTGGCCACGGCGGCGCTGGGACTGGCGCTGATCGCCGTCGCCTGGGCCATCGAGAGCGCGGCCAACGACTACTGGCGTTTCGCTTCCGCTTTGATCGTCGTCGCTATCGGCTGGAGCTTCGCCACCGCCGGCGCCTCGCTGCGGCTTTACGCCAGGGCCAATCCGTCTCGCGGAATGCTGGCGGCGCATGACGCCCTGCTGTTCCTGTCGGCCATAGCCGGGGCGATGGCGGCGGCTTACTGGCTGCCGGTGTAGGATCGGAATTCCATCCGGACGATATCTGCTATATGGAGGCGGAACGGGGCATGGCCGCGCAAGTCCCGTTGGTCAGCCGCGTGATCGATCGTCAAGAACATTTGCCCATGATTTTAACAGCGCCTTCCGATGAACGTCTGATTGAGGCTCCACAGCCGTCGATCCAGGCTGACAAACGCCGCGCTACGCTCATTCTCGCGCTCTGCTTTCTATTGCATGCGATCCCGATCGGGTTTTTGATCCACCAGGGCGTTCCAGACAATTTGGCGCCGGATGAACAGGAAATTCCTGTCGAAGTCATCGTCGAGCCGCCGCCCCCCAAAGAGCCGGAGCCGGCCCCGCCCAAGGCCGAAAAAAAACAGGCCGAACAAACGCCCTTCGACGAGAAGCCGGCCACGGACGCGCCGCGCGCTCCCAATGAAGAAAAAGTCAAAAGAGATTCGGAGGACAAGGTTACGCATGCTCCGGAGGCTAATCCGGAACCCAAGCCCGCCGACAAGACGCCGCCGGGCGAACCGGCCCCGACGGCGGAAAAGACCAGCGACTACAAGAACGTGGAGGCCTCGGCCCCTAAATTGAAAGACGATCGCCCTGACGGGGAGCCCCTCAACGCCGCCGAGGAGCAGCATCCCGATAAGCCGGAACAGACGAAAGCGGAAAAGGCCGCGCCCAAGCCGGAAAAACAACAGACGGCGGCGCAGCAACCGACGACGGCCTTTGCCGCCACGCCAGATTATAGTTTCGCTCCCGCCTCCACATACACGCCCATTGCCGGGGGGAACGCGGCTTCGACCTATCTTTCGATCGTCTATGGCATGGTGACTTCTCACATGCATAAGCCGAACGTCGCGGCCGGTCGCGCGCACACGGTGGGCGAGATCGCCTTCGATGTCGATTTCGGCGGCAGTCTTATCGGCGCGCGTATTCTCAAGTCGAGCGGATCACGCGAACTGGACACCGCCGCTTTGGCCGCCATCCGCGCCTCCGCGCCTTTCCCGATGCCGCCAACGGGAAACGGGCTCAGTCTGCGCCTTCATTACAATGGTAATTAGGGCACTGGGGATTTGCTGGAACCGGAGGTCCTTGCGGCCGTAAATTTGGGCGTCTCGCGGTTATCCTGCTCTGAGCGCTTTCATCATAACTACCCCAAGGAACTCCGTTATAGCCCGTTCGGAATCACGCGCGCTTGTTCTCTGTTATGTTTGAGCACTGCCGAGCTAAAGAGATGCGAATAGGCGTTGCCAACTTTCGAGCTGGCGAATTAGTTTTAGCTCCGTGGCCTTAGTCGAACAGGCAAGAATCAACCATCCGGGGAAATGACCACGACGCCAAACGGCGGCAGAGTCAGCGCCACGCTTTGCGCCTCGCCATGCGCGGAAACCTCCGCGGTTTTGCCGCCGCCGAGATTGCCCATGCCGGAGCCGCCATAGATTTCCGCGTCGGAATTCAGCACCTCTCGCCAAGCGCCCTGAAAAGGAACGCCAAGGACATAATTTTCGCGCGGCGCCGGGGTGAAATTCAGCACCACGACCAGGTCATTTTCGCGCGCGCCCGTCGAGCGGCGGAAAGCGACGACGCAGTTCTCGCGGTCGTCGGCGACGATCCAGGAAAAGCCCTCAGGAGACGCGTCGAGGCGATGCATCGGCGCGAAATCGCGGTAAAGCGCGTTCAGGTCGCGCACCCACTTGCGCACGCCGTTCTTCAGCTCATTGAACGGATGCGGCCAGGGAAAGGGCGCGTCGTGATTCCATTCGCTGTCCTGCGCCAGTTCGCCGCCCATGAACAAAAGCTTCTTGCCGGGATGCGTCCACATCAGCCCGTAAAGCAGGCGCAATTGCGCGTGACGGCGCCAATCGTCGCCCGGCAATTTGGCGACCAGCGCGCCTTTGCCGTGCACCGCTTCATCATGCGACAGCGGCAGCACGAATTTTTCCGAAAATGCGTAGCAGAGGCCGAAAAGTATATCGTCGAGATGCCAGTGGCGATGGACGGGGTCGCGCTGGAAAAAGCGCAAGGTGTCGTTCATCCAGCCCATGTTCCATTTGTAATGGAAGCCGAGGCCGCCGTGCTCCACCTTTTGCGTCACCCCGGGAAAGGCGGTGGATTCCTCGGCTATGGTGATGGCGCCGGGACAGCGCTCGGCAAGCACGCCATTCATCTCGCGCAAAAAAGCGATGGCTTCGAGATTTTCGCGGCCGCCGTGAATATTGGGCGTCCATTCGCCCGCCTCGCGCGAATAATCGCGGTAGAGCATGGAGGCGACGGCGTCGACGCGCAGAGCGTCGACATGGAAAGTCTCGATCCAGTAGAGCGCGCTGGCGATCAGGAAATTGCGGACCTCGTGGCGGCCGTAATTATAAATCAGGGTGTTCCAGTCGCGATGGAAACCCTCGCGCGGATCGGCATGTTCATAGAGCGGATTGCCGTCGAAAGCGACGAGGCCGTATTCGTCATTGGGAAAATGGCCGGGCACCCAGTCGAGCGCCACGCCGATCCCCGCCGCGTGGCAGGCGTTGACGAAACGGGCGAAATCGTCCGGCCCTCCAAGCCGCGAGGTCGGCGCGAACAGGCCGAGCGGCTGATAGCCCCAGGAGCCGCCAAAAGGATGCTCCATGATCGGCATCATCTCGATATGGGTGAAACCCAGCTCGACCACGTAAGGGATGAGGCGCTCGATCGCGCCGTCCCAGGACAGCGGGCAATCGTGCTGGCCGCGCAGCCAGGATTCGATATGGACCTCGTAGAAACTCAGCGGCGCGTCCGGCGCCTGGTTTTTGGCGCGGCTTTCCAGCCAGTCCGCGTCGGTCCATTTTTCCTGCGGCGGCGCTGCGACGATCGAGGCGGTCAGAGGCGCGGGCTCGGCGAGTTTGGCCAGCGGATCGGCCTTCCACGGCAATTTTTTGCCGCCATAGCCGGTGATGGCGAATTTGTAGCGCGCTCCCGCCTCGACGCCGGGCAGGAACAATTCCCACACGCCGGCTTCGATGCGCAGCCGCATGGGATGGCGGCAGGGGTTCCAGCCGTTGAAATCGCCGACCACCGACACGCTATGCGCGTCCGGCGCCCAGACGGCGAACAGCGCGCCTTTTTCGCCGCCGAATTCGCGTAAATTGGCGCCAAAACTGTCGGCCATGCGGAACAGCCGTCCCTGGCGGAACAGGAACAGGTCGTAATCGCTGAGCAGCGGGCCAAAACCATAGGGGTCGACCAGGATTTGCTGGGTGTGACCCCAATCGACTTTCAGCCGATAGGCGCCAGGTTCGAGCCCTTCGGGGCCGGCGACGCCGGCGGTGAAAAAGACGCCGTCTCCGCGCGGCTGCATGGCGATTTCGCGGTCGCCGCCCAAGATTTTGACGCTGACGGCGAAGGGCAGGAAGACCGTCAGGTCGGTCCTGTCGCCGGCCTTCTGCGGGCCGAGGATACGGAACGGATCGCGGCACTGCCCGGCGACAATCTGGGCTAGTTCCGCTTCGCTGGTCTGGACGTTCATTTTCGCTTCCTGCTTCCGCCGGTTCTTATACTCCTTTCGCAACCGCTGCGGCAAAAAGGCGCGTCGTTTCGCGCGAACTTGTTCCTGGCGGAAAAGTCTGCGAGCTTTCGTGCGCTTTAAAGGAGCCCCCGCATGACCGGCCTGGCCAAAATTCTTTCCATCGCCGGATCCGACCCGTCCGGCGGCGCCGGCGCGCAGGGTGACCTGAAGACTTTTTCGGCGCTGGGCTGTTATGGCATGGCGGCCTTGAGCGCGCTGACGGCGCAGAACACGCTCGGCGTCCAGGCGGTTCAAGCCGTCTCGGCCGACTTCGTCGCGCTGCAGATCGAAGCGATCTTCGCCGACATCAATGTCGATGCGGTCAAGATCGGCATGATCGGCGCGACGAAGAATGTCGAGGCCATCGCCACGCAACTGCGTCGATTCGCCGCAAAAAACGTTGTGTTCGATCCGGTTCTGGTCGCCAGCGGCGGTCATAATCTCGGCGGCGCGAAACTGGCGGCGCCGATGCGCGAAAAACTGTTTCCGTTGACCCGGCTGGTGACGCCCAATCTGATCGAAAGCGCGCTGCTGGCGGGCGGACGCATGCCGGAAAATCCGGGCGAGATGCGCGCCATCGCGTTACGGCTTCACGCGCTAGGCGCGCCGGCAGTGCTGGTCAAGGGCGGCCATCTGCCCGATGGCGAAGCGCTCGACCTGCTCTATGACGGCGCCGATTTCACCGAATTTTCAGCGCCGCGGGTGGATACGCGCAATACGCACGGCACCGGCTGCATGCTGTCCGCCGCCATAGCCGCGCGTCTCGGGCAGGGCGCCGAATTGAAGCAAGCCATCGCCGACGCGAAGAAATTTTTGAGCGCGGCTCTGGTTGCCGGGAAAAGTCTCGAAATCGGCGCCGGCCACGGGCCGCCACAGCCCTTTTTCGCGCTGTGGGGCGACCGCTGAGTGCGCTGAGGTCCCATTGCGGCGCCGCGACATAAAGGCCGCGTCGGCGGCTGTCGCGCAATCAACGGACCTTTTTGCAGTGTCGCGCGTCAGGGTGCAGCGAACACCGCCTGCCGAAGTCCGACCGGATCGGCGATGCCGCGGATTGGATCGATAGTTGTCCCCACGCCCCGAATGGTCACGGTCCCAAAGCCAAAAATGCGACCGAGAGCGGATTGGTCGACGTCGACGCTCTCGATCTTGTCGAGGTTCATTTCGACGGTGTGACGAGAGATAAGGCCGTTTTTGCAGATCAAGCGATGGTTGGTCACGGCGATGACCGTCGCCACTCGGCGAATCCAGCCGAAGAAAGCGGCTATGACGGCGAGCGGGACCAGGAAAAGTGCGATGACGAATTTTTCGCCGTGGAGGTTCTGGGGCAGCGCAAGACTCGCGACGAGCAATGCGAGCATGAAGATAGCGTAGCCATAGACGAGCCAATGCCGCCGCGTTTTGAAACGGATGGTTTCGTCGGAGGCAAGCAGCGAATTCACGTATTTCATTGCAGGTTCAATTCGGCGGTTGGCTCGGCGCTGTCGTCGATCGGCTAATCACATTCGCTATATAGGACGGCGGTCCATCATTGCCCGCATCGCGTGAAGCGGAAAACGATCGGCGCGGCGGTATATTCGAGGCCGGTCTGTAACGGAGATTAAGGCCACGTTCTCGTTGCAACTAAAATGCTGCACAGATGTTTCATCTGGAAAGGAGCCGTGAGTATATTCCGATTCTGTCGCGCATCGAATGAACGCCGGCATTTTGCGAAGGCGTCGGAGTCCAAGGGGTTCATTACGAGTTCGGCTGAAACGCCGTGGAGGAGGCTGCGATGCGCATGCTTATCACCCTGTTAGTGATTGCTTATCTTGTTGGCGTCGGCGTCACGCTGGCGCCCACGATCAAAGCAAACTGGAGCACCGCTCCCGCGTCGCAATTCGCCGAGAGCGTTTTAGCGGACCTGCCGAGAGCTTTGTCTTGGCCTGCGACGGCATATCGCAGCATTGCAGAGAGCCCCAGCGCTCCTGACAAGCCAAGCGCTCCTGACAAGCCCAGTTCTGCCCCGTAGCGTGGAGACGGGAGCCGGACACACGTTCGACCTTGGGCAGATTGAGAAGGCGGCTCTTTGTCGAAGGCGCGGATTCTTTTCTCCATCGGGATTCTTTTCTCCATCCCAGAACCTCACCTCATGGCGCCGAACCGACGTCTCGGCGCTGTCTGCAATCCCGCGTGAAACCGCCCCGACCTGATCAATTTTCTTCCACCATGTGCAAGCAGGCTCATAGCCGCCGGATCGAGGTGATTTCGCCGAGGTTGTTCGAGCGCACCCGGTCGCAGACCACAGAAAGCGGCTCGCTGGACACAACCATATGATGCGCGTTGGCGTGGAGCAGCACTTCCTCGTTCTGCATCATGCCGACGTGGCCGCGCCAGAAAACCAGATCGCCGCGCCGCAAGCCGCGCAGCCTTTCGTCGACGTCGGCGCGGCGGCCGAGCGCGGCCTCCATCATGTCGGTGTCGCGCGGCGAAGCTATGCCGGCCGCCGCCAGCGCCACCTGGGTCAGGCCGGAGCAATCGATGCCGATATCGGTCTTGCCGCCCCATAAATAGGGCGTGTGCAGAAAAATTTCGGCCAGTCCGACGAAATCGCGCAAGGGCCGGTCGAGCGGCGCGAGATGGCGCGAATAAATATGACCGCCGGAAGCGATCTGAGAAAACGGTCCGCTCTCAGCGACGATATGAACCTCCGCGGCAAAAGGCAGAGCGTCGAGCGGCGGCGATTTGATGTCCGGCGCCGAATAGATCATGGTGTGGCGGGCGCGCACGCGATGACTTGTTTTGATGATTTCCTCAGTAAGCGCGTCGGCGTCGATATAGCCGACATAGCGGTCGCGATCGAGCTGGCCCCAGCACCAGCCGTTTTTTTCCTCATAGACGATCAGGGTCTCGCCATGCAGCGCCTGGGTGTCGGTGGCGGCGTCCTCGGAAGGGCGGCGGCGCAGGTCGACATGAGAGGCGCGGACCTGCATGCGGCGGCCGGGCGCATAGGCCTGGGCCTGGACGCTGTCGCGCAAATGTTCCGCCGCGAGGTCGGGGCGGGCCGGCGTCAGTCGTTTGTCGTAGTCCAATGAATCTCTCTCGTTTTTGCTCGCTCGAAGCCTATCCGGTTGGGGTTACCGAAGCTTTGCCCGCCCGAACTTTTCGCTGGCCAGACTGAACACCAGGCGCGCCGCCTGCGCCTCGCCGCCTTCGGGACGTCCCGGCCGGGCGGTGGGCGTCCAGCCGTAAATATCGAAATGCGCCCAGGAGACGCCCGGCGAAACGAAGCGGCGCAGGAACAGGGCGGCGGTGATCGAGCCGGCCATGCCGCCCGCCGGCGCATTGTTCAGATCGGCGGTTTTGCCATCGAGCTTCGCCGCGTAGGGCTTCCACAAAGGCAGGCGCCAGACCGGATCGTTGACCGCGAACCCGTGCCGGGAAATGGCTTCGGCGAGCGCGTCGTCGTCGGTGTAGAAAGGCGGCAGGTCCGGCCCCAGCGCCACCCGCGCCGCGCCGGTCAAAGTGGCGAAATCGATCAGCAGCTCCGGTTTCTCGTCGTCGGCCAAAGCCAGCGCGTCGGCGAGGATCAGCCGCCCCTCGGCGTCGGTATTGCCTATTTCGACGGTCAGGCCCTTGCGGCTGGGATAGACGTCGCCGGGGCGGAAAGCCTCGCCGGAGACCGAATTTTCGACGATCGGGATCAGCAGCCGCAGCGCCACGTCGAGATCGGCCGCCATGATCATCGCCGCCGCCGCAAGAGCCGTCGCCGCGCCGCCCATGTCCTTTTTCATCAAGCCCATGGCGCTGTCGGGCTTGATGTCGAGGCCGCCCGAATCGAAACATACCCCCTTGCCGACCAGGGTCATTTTGCGCGCCCGCTTCGGGTTCCAGCGCAATTCGACCAGGCGCGGCTCGCGCGGCGAGCCCTTGCCGACGGCATGGATCAAAGGGAAGTCGCGCGCGAGGGTCTTGCCGCGGAAAACCTTCGCCTTGGCGCCGAATTCAGCGGCGAGACCCAGCGCCGCCGCCTCCAGTTCGTCCGGTCCAAGATCATTGGCTGGCGTGTCGATCAGGTCGCGGGCGAAAGCGACGCAGGAGGCGATCGATTCGATGGCCGCCGCATCGACGTTTTTTGGCGCGACAAGGGCGGCGCGCGAGCGGGGAGCCTTGTAGCGGGTGAAGGAATGCGAGCCGAGCAGGAAGGCCAGAGCGGCGAGTTCGGGCTTTTCGGGATTATTCATCCATCGATAGGCCCCGGCGGGCAGAAGGGTAGCCAAGGCGCCGGGCTGGAACGGGTCGGCGGCGGGATCGTCGTCGAGACAGAAGATCACGCCCGGCGCGCCGTCTTGTTGCGTGAACCAGAAATGGCGACCGGGTTTCGGGTCGAAGGACATGGCGGCGGCGAAACGCAGGGCTTCGGCCGGCAGGCCGGAAATACTCCCCGGCTCCTTCAGCGACGCCGCGAGTTTTTTGGCGCCGGCGAGCCAGACGGGAACGCATTTTTCGCTCGCCTCGGCAAACTTGGGTTTGGGCATTTCGAACATCGGAGGACCTTCAATGGGCGCGCCGTTAACGCTCCATTAGGGTTAACGAATTATTCCTTGGCATAGAAGTCCAAAAGCGAGGGATGGTCAGTTGAGGATTTTTGGCGGGCGCCCGCGCGTTCTCGATCCGCTGATGCTGGGCGTCGCCGCCATGCTTGCCCTTTCCGGCTGCAAACCCGTCGACATGGACACGATCACCGGCTCCATCGGCTCCCCGTCGCAGCCGGCCTCCTCGTCACCCGAGGGTTTGCGCCAGTTTTCCGAAAAATTGCGGCAGCGCTACGAGCAGCATCCCGACGACAAGGCGACGGCGATGGCCTATGCGAAGTCGCTGCGCGCGCGCGACCTCAACGAACAGGCGGCGGCGGTGTTGCAGAATCTGGCGATCAAAAATTCGCGCGACCGCGAAGTGCTCGCCGCCTATGGCAAGACGCTGGCGGACGCCGGCCAGCTGCAGCGGGCGCAAAGCGTGCTGGAACAGGCCGATTCGCCGGATAATCCCAATTGGTCGGTGGTTTCCGCCAGAGGCTCGATTTCCGATCAGCTCGGCGATCACGCCGCGGCGCAGGCCTATTACGACACGGCGTTGAAAATTTCGCCCGGAGAGCCGTCGGTCCTGTCCAATCTCGGCTTGTCCTACGCGCTGTCGCGCGATCTTCCCCGGGCGGAAAATGTGTTGCGCGAGGCGGCGGCGAGCCCGAAGGCCGACATGCGGGAACGCCAGAATCTCGCGCTGGTGCTGGCGCTCGAAGGCAAGTTCGCAGAAGCGGAACAAGTGTCGGCGCGCGATCTGCCGCCGCAGCAGGCGAGGGAGAATATCGCCGCCATCCGCCAGATGATTTCGCAGTCCAATCCCTGGCGCGACATCCAGACGCCCAATGCGCGCAAGCCAAGGCGCATAAACCTCGACACGACGGCGGGCTGAGCGTCGTCGTTCAGGCCGCGGCTTTTTCCTGTTCGTTCGACCATCGTCCTTGTGTGGCGAGGGCGTTCATATGGGCTCGGTGCGCGAAGGCCGCCTGTGCCGCCCGCAGGTTTTCGAACTTGCCCGCCCAGAGTTTCAAAGGCGTATTCTGCAACGCGCGGCCATAGCTGAAGGTCAAGGGCCAGGGTCCCCCGAGGCGATTGATCGCGTTGAGATTGGCTGTGGCTTCGACTTCCGACTGGCCGCCGGAAAGGAAGGCTATTCCGGGAACGGCCGCCGGCGCGCAGTTGCGCAAAACCCGCAAGGTCGCGCTGGCCACCTGCTCCGGCGACGCCTGGCGCGCGCATTTTTTACCGGGAACCGCCATATTCGGCTTCAGCACCATCCCTTCCAGCAGCACGCGGGCTTCATAGAGCCGCATGAACACCGTCTTCAGCACGAATTCAGTTACTTCCATGCTGCGTTCGATGTCGTGCGACCCATCCATCAATACCTCGGGCTCGACGATGGGAACGATGTCGGCTTCCTGGCAAAGCGCGGCATATCGCGCCAGCGCATGGGCATTGGCTTCTACTGCATAAGCGGTGGGGATGTTTTCGCCGATATCGATGGTGGCGCGCCATTTCGCAAAACGCGCGCCGAGGATAAAATATTCGCGCAGTCGCTCCCGCAGACCGTCGAGGCCTTCCGTGATGGCCTCGCCGGGAAAGCCGGCAAGCGGCTTGGCCCCGTCGTCGACCTTGATCCCGGGAATGGCGCCGGCCTCCTCGATCAACTTGACCAGCGGCGTTCCGTCCGTGGCGGTCTGGCGGATCGTTTCGTCGAACAGAATGACGCCGGAAATGTTCGCGCTGATTGCTTCCTGTGAGCGAAACAGCATTTCGCGGTAGTCGCGACGGGTCTCGGCGGAGGTTTCGATCCCGCTCGCTGCGAAACGCCGGGTGATCGTGGGCGTGCTTTCGTCCGCCGCTAGAATGCCCTTTCCGGGCGCAACCATCGCGCGCGCGACGTTGACGAGTTGGTCACGGTCCATCGGGGCCCTCCTTTATGCGGGGTTACTTTCGAACTGGAGGAACTTGGCGCGGCGGCTTTAGGTTCGGGAACGCGTCATCACATTTTGCAGGCCCTCGGAGCTCGGCTTGACCTCGATCGTTTCGTCATCGGACCGCCGCCTCACCGAGACGGATATTCCAGCGAGACTGGAGCGCTTGCCCTGGGCCGGCTTCCACCGGCTCGTGGTCGCGGCGCTGGGCATAACCTGGATACTCGACGGGCTCGAAGTCACCTTGGCCGGCTCGGTCGCCGGGGCTCTGCGCGCCAGCCCGGCTCTGGCTTTTTCCGATGTCGATGTCGGCCTTGCCGGCAGCGCCTATCTCCTTGGCGCCGTAACCGGCGCCATTTTTTTTGGCTGGCTGACCGATCGCCTGGGCCGAAAAAAGCTGTTCTTCATCACCATCGCGACCTATCTTTTGGCGACCGCGCTCACCGGCCTGTCATGGAGCCGCACGAGCTTTTTCCTGTTCCGGTTTCTGACCGGCGCGGGGATAGGCGGCGAATATTCCGCGATCAATTCGGCGATCCAGGAACTTGTCCCCGCGCGTTATCGCGGCTTCACCGATCTCGTCATCAACGGCAGCTTCTGGCTCGGCGCTGCGCTCGGCGCGCTGGTCGCCGTCGCGCTTTTAAACCCTGCGCTGATCGATCCGGAGCTTGGCTGGCGTCTGGCTTTTTTTTCCGGCGCCGGTCTCGGCTGCGTCGTCTTTTTCATGCGCATGTGGATTCCGGAAAGTCCTCGCTGGCTGGTGATTCATGGCCGCGCCGCCGAGGCCAAAGCCGTGGTCGAGCAGATCGAGCGGCAATTCATCGATTCGGGAATCGAGCTTGCGCAGGTCGGCGACGAGGCGCGCATGAAACTGCGCGCCCGTGACCACACGCCGCTGGCGGAAGCGTTTCGCGCCTTGTTTGTCACCTATCGTTCGCGCACATTCGTCGGCCTGGTTCTGATGGCGGCGCAGGCGTGTTTCTTCAACGCGATCTTCTTCACCTATGCGCTGGTGCTGACGAAATTCTACCAGGTCAGGAGCGACCATGTCGGCTGGTATATCCTGCCCTTCGCCATCGGCAATTTCCTCGGCCCTGTCGTTCTCGGGCGGCTTTTCGATACGGTCGGACGGCGTGCGATGATCGCCTTGACCTACGCCATGTCGGGATTGCTGCTGCTTGGCTGGGGCGTTTTGTTCGAGCGCGACATGTTGACGGCGATCACCCAGACTCTGGGCTGGATGACCGTCTTCTTCTTTGCCTCGCCGGCCGCCTGCGCCGCCTATCTCACGGTCAGCGAAACCTTCCCGATCGAGATCCGCGCGTTGGCCATCGCTTTGTTCTACGCTTTCGCCACGGCGATTGGCGGCGTCGCCGCGCCGTTCATTTTCGGCAAGCTGATCGAAAGCGGTTCGAGGTCGATTCTGTTCGAAGGTTACGTTTCTGTCGCTTTCCTGATGCTCGCGGCATCGCTGGTCGCCGCATTTTTTGCAGTCCCTGCCGAACGCAAGTCGCTGGAGGAAGTCGCGGCGCCGCTGTCGATGGATCGGTGAAGTTCAGCTCCGCCGATTCGGCGCCAGCGACTTTCGAATGGCGTCCTGAAGATCTTCCGGCCTGAACGGCTTGGCCAAAACGGTGATTCTCTCGTCGGGAAGCTCGTCAAAGCTAAAACTGGCGCCCGACGCGAGGATGACCGCGAGGTCAGGCTTTTCGACCAATGCTTTCCGGATCAGTTCGATACCGTTCATTTCCGGAAGGATGAAATCGGTGACCAGCACATCGATTGGCGCGCCGCCGGCGAGGACGCTCAGCGCCTGGGAAGGCTTCGCTACCTCCCTTACCTGGTAGCCGGCTTCCTCGCACAGGCTGACCATGAGGAAGCGGACCATTTCGTCGTCCTCGACAATGAGGAGGGACGGGCGAAGTTCCGCGTCTTGCGGGCTGCCGCCGGACTGCCTTTGTGCGGGCTCCACCGTCGATCCCATGGGCGGCCGGGCCGAGGCCGAAAGCACCGAACGGATGGTCTGAGCAAGTTGCGATTCACGGTAAGGCTTGCTCAACAGCACGACGCCTTCGAGCAGGCGGCCGTCGCGCATGATCATGTTCTCGGAATATCCGGAAGTGTAGAGCACGGGCAGGTTTGGGATAATCTTTCGGGCCTCGTCGGCCAGGGACCGACCGTTCCACGCGCCAGGCATGACCATGTCGGTGAAGAGCAAATCGACCGTGCCTCCAGCCGCCAGGATCTGCGACGCTTCCTCGCCATTGGCCGCGACTAGGACGCGATAGCCCAGCTCGGCCAGCAAGGCGGTCACCGAATTGCGGACATCGGCTTCGTCCTCGACGACGAGAATGGTCTCGCCACGACCCCGCTCGATCACGGGCGCCTCGACGGCGCGAGTTGTTTCGTCCACCAGGCTGCGCGGCAGATAGAGTTTTATGGCGGTCCCTTCGCCTGGACGGCTCTCGATCCGGATATGCCCGCCCGATTGCCTGATGAATCCATAAACCATTGCGAGGCCGAGGCCTGTGCCGACGCCCTCCGGCTTCGTCGTGAAGAACGGCTCGTAGACGCGATCGAGTATCTCCGGGGCCATCCCGATCCCTCTGTCGCGCACCGTCAATTGGACATATTCCCCGGCCGTCACGTCGCGATGGGCCGCCGCATAGGCCTCATCGAGGATGCGGTTTTTCAGCTTTATCGTCAGTTTGCCGCCGTCAGGCATCGCGTCGCGCGCATTGATCGCCAGATTGAGCAAGGCGTTCTGCAGTTGGTCGGGATCGATCAGAGCCGTCCATAATCCGGCTGCGGCGACCAGTTCTATCGTGACGCGTTCGCCGAGACAGCGGCGCAGCAGGTCCATCATTTCGCCGACCATGCGGTCGAGGCGCGATGGTTCCGGACGCAGGGGCTGGCGGCGGGCGATGGCCAATAGCTGGCTGGTCAGTTTCGCGCCCTGTCGCGCGCCGTTCATGGCGTTTCGCAGAAAGGGCGAGGCCTGGCCGCCGCCGTCCAGAACGCGCAGGCCGAGGTCAAGGTTGGAGAGAATGACCTGGAGGTGATTATTGAAATCGTGGGCGATGCCGCCGGTCAGCTGGCCGAGCGCCTCCATCTTCTGGGCGCGGCAAAGCGATTTCTGGATCTCGTCACGCTCGCGGCGGGTGCGCAGAGCGATGACGCCGTAGGCGAGATTGTCGGCGAGCTGGACGAGCAGCGCCAGTTCCTCCGGGCCGAAGGCATAGGTTTCGCCCGCATATATCACCAGGGCGCCGAATACTCCCGCCCCATCCTTGAGCGGCAGGGAGAGGCTCGACAGATAGCCCCTCTCCGCCGCGGCGGCGCGCCAGGGACTCATGACCGCGTTGTTGACGAAATCATTATTGACCTGGGGCACGCCGGTGCGGATGGACATTCCGGACGGACCCCGGCCGAACGGGTCATTCTCCTCCCAGCTCAGCCGGATCGCCGCGAGGTAGCCAGCTTCGCGCCCGGCGTGCGCGACAGGCCGTATCGTCTTTGCCTCATCATGATCGACCATGCCGACGAAGGCCATTCGGTAGCCGCCAAACTCGATGATCACCCGGCACATGACCTCGAAGAGGTCATGCTCGTTGTCGGCGCGAACCAGGGCCTGATTGCCTTCGCCCAATGTCCTCAGGATTCGTCCAAGCCGCAGATTTTTGCGCTCGGTCCGCCAACGTTGGGTGGCGTCCAAGAGACGGGCGACAAGGAGGGCTTCCTTTCCGGCGCCAACAACATAAAGCTCGCCCTCAAGATGCAAAGTCGGGCCTTCCGCGCGGGAAAATTCAAATTCGAACCTGTCGGGAGGAAAAGCTTCGTCGGCTTTGAGCCGACCCAAGGATTCGGCCAGGCGGGTTCGCAATGCCTCCGGTAGACGGCTTTCGGCGGCGACGCATCCCAACAACTCGGATACAGGAATGGCGAACATCTTTTCGGCGCCGCCATTGATCGCCGCCACGCGCCCCTGCAAGTCCAGGCCGATGAACGTGTCCGAAGCGCCGCCGAGGATCGCGCGAATGCGCGCTTCATTGCTCCAGAACGCCGTCAGTTCCATGAACGCTCTCCGGCGAGAACTTCGATCGGTGGTCAATAAGCGATTACGACAAGGAATTCCATCACGACAACTACTGAAGGAAATCGCCTCGGTCTCCGACCTGCGGCGATGATGGATCGTCAACCTGGAGGCCTGTCCCGTTTCGTTCGGCTCGAGACTTCAGCTTGAACACGGCCATTAATTGCTTCAAGACGCTTGTACTTTAGCCGTTTAACGTCACAAAAATTCTACCGGATCTTGTTCGACTTTTATGTGACAACGCGCTTCGTCGCGTCGGCCTTCAATAAGTTTGTCCCGAAATCTGGATGATCGCCGGAGTCAGGATCACCGCGAAAAGCACCGGCAAAAAAAACAGGATCATCGGCACCGTCAGTTTGGGCGGCAGCGAGGCGGCCTTTTTTTCCGCCTCCATCATTCGCGCGTCGCGCGCCTCTTGCGACACCACCCGCAAGGCCGAGCCGAGCGGCGTGCCGTATTTCTCCGCCTGCACCAGCGATGTGGCGATGGCCTTCACCGCCTCCAGCCCGGTGCGTTTGTGGAAATTGTCGTAAGCCGCGCGCCGGTCGGGCAGATAGGACAGTTCCGCCGTGGTCAAGGTGAATTCCTCGGCCAGCGGAATGGAGCGGACGCCGATTTCCTGGCTGACGCGCCGAAACGCGTGTTCGATCGACATGCCGGATTCGACGCAGATCAGCAAAAGGTCCATCGCGTCGGGGAAGGCGCGCTTCATGCTTTGCTGGCGCTTGACGATGGTGTTGGTCAGATAGATTTCCGGGGCCTTCAGGCCGGCGAAAGCGAGTGCGATCACGCAAGCCAGCCGGCCGGGCAAGGTCAGCTCGACCCGGAGAATCACGAACAGGTAGATCGCGCCGAACAGCAGCAGCCCGATCGGCGTCACCAGGCGGAAAAACAAAAAGCCGATTTCCGCTTGCGGGCCGCGATAGCCCGCCATCGCCAGTTTCGCCTTGGCGCCCGCGGCGCCGAGCCATTTCGACAGGCCGTAGCGCTCGACAATATCGCGCATATAGGCCTTGGGCGTCTGGCGCAGATTGCCGCCGCCATTCTTGGCCTGCAGCTTTTCGCGTTCGCGTGCGCGGATGCGTTCGCGCTCCGAGGCGACCAGTTTCATTCTCTCGCCAAGGCGGTCGCCTTCGAGCAGGGGCAGCCCGATCGAGATCAGGCTGGCGATGGTAAAGCAGCCGACCAGCAGGGCCTCGAGGAACCTGGCGTTGGTGAGTTTTTCGAGGAGCAGTGAAAACATCGCTTCGGCCTTGCGTGGCAATGGACAACGGGGATGGTCAGGAGCGAAGCGTCGCCAAGCTTGCGCGAGAAAAGATCAGATATCGAAGGCGATCATCTTCTGCATGATGAAGATGCCGATCCCCATCACCACGGCGCAGACGCCGAGCACGATGCGGCCCGTGTCGGTGATCCACAAAAGCTCGATGTAATGGGGGCTGGTGAGATAGACCAGCGCCGCCACCACGATCGGCAGCGAGCCGATGATCATCGCCGAGGCCTTGGCCTCCGAGGAAATGGCCTTGACCTTGTCGCGCATCTTCTTGCGCTCGCGCAGCACGCGTGAAAGGTTGGCCAGCGCCTCGGCGAGATTGCCGCCCGCCTTCTGCTGAATGGCGACGACAATGGCGAAGAAGTTGGCTTCCGGGGTCGGGATGCGCTGCGGCATCCGCTCGACCGCCTCGGCGGCCGACAGGCCGAGTGTCTGCGCCTCGACGATCCGGCGAAATTCCGAGCGCACCGGCTCGCCGGCTTCGGCGGCGATGACGCGCAGGCAGTCTCCGAGCGGAAGGCCGGCCCTGACGCCGCGAATGATGATGTCGATGGAATTGGGAAATTCCTGCGCGAATTTCTTCAGTCGACGCCGCGTCAGGAAGCCGAGCGCGAAATTGGGCAGGC
Organism: Rhodoblastus sp.; assembly: GCF_052145335.1. Classification (GTDB taxonomy): domain Bacteria; phylum Pseudomonadota; class Alphaproteobacteria; order Rhizobiales; family Beijerinckiaceae; genus Rhodoblastus. The sequence continues at coordinate 57,918 of NZ_JBKQOU010000091.1, read as the reverse complement.
CCAGGCCGCCGATGATCAGGCCGCCGAGAGCCAACAGCGGACTACCGCTTAAGCCCAGCAGCGCCAGCGCCGTCACTGTCGCGGCGCAACCGGCGGCAAGGAAAAAATTCAGCCTGGTCAGGTTCAGGCCCGCCCGGGCGATGCGCGTTTCAATGCCGATCCTGTTTTTTTCGGCGTTGCGCTGCTCCAGTTCCTTGAGGCTTTCCGAGACCTGCTTGCGCCGGGTGGCGGCGTCGGCGGCGCGATGGTCGCCGCGCCGCCCCGTTCCCTTGGCGACGACATGGGCGTGGCGCTTTTCCGCCTTCGCCTCGCCGGTCAGGAAGGGAAAAATCAGGACGTAAAACGCGCCGGCGCAGGCGGCGACGGCGAGCAGGACGATCAGAATCGAGCGTGTGTCCATGGTAATACCTTCCCCTCATTCGCCGATATCCGACGCGTCGAGCGCAGCGGCGAGACGTTCCTCCTCGCCGAAATAGCGGGCGCGGTCCCAGAAGCGGGGACGGCCGATTCCGGTGGAGCGATGGCGCCCCAGCAGCCTGCCGTTGGCGTCCTCGCCGGTGATGTCATAAAGAAAAAGATCCTGGGTGAGCGCGACGTCGCCCTCCAGCCCCATCACCTCGGTGATGTGGGTGATGCGGCGCGAGCCGTCGCGCAGGCGCGCCGCCTGAATGATTACGTCCACCGAGGAAACGATCATTTCGAGAATGGTGCGCGACGGCAGCGTGAAACCGCCCATGGTGATCATCGATTCGAGGCGGCTGAGCGCCTCGCGCGGCGAATTGGCGTGCAAGGTTCCCATCGAGCCGTCGTGGCCGGTGTTCATCGCCTGAAGCAGGTCGAAGGCCTCCGCGCCGCGCACTTCGCCGACGATGATGCGTTCGGGACGCATGCGCAGGCAGTTCCTGACCAGATCGCGCATGGTGATCGCGCCCTGGCCTTCGAGATTGGGCGGCCGCGTTTCGAGGCGAACCACATGCGGCTGCTGCAATTGCAGTTCGGCGGCGTCTTCGCAGGTGATGACGCGCTCGTCGAGATCGATGTAATTGGTCAAGCAGTTCAGCAAGGTGGTCTTGCCGGAGCCGGTGCCGCCGGAAATCACCACATTGCAGCGCACCCGGCCGATGACCTTCAGGATCTCCGCGCCCGCCGGCGAAATCGCGCCGAATCGCGTCAGCTGGTCGAGGGTCAGCTTGTCTTTCCGGAACTTGCGGATGGTCAGCGCCGGACCGTCGATCGCCAGCGGCGGCGCGATGACATTTACGCGCGAGCCATCGGCCAGGCGGGCGTCGCAGATCGGCGAGGCGTCGTCGACGCGGCGGCCGACCTGGCTGACGATGCGCTGGCAGATGTTCATCAATTGCGTATTGTCGCGGAAGCGCACGCCGGTCAGCTGGATCTTGCCGCCGACTTCGATGAAGGTGCGCGTCGCGCCGTTGACCATGATGTCGGCTATGTCGTCGCGCGCCAGCAGCGGCTCCAGCGGACCATAGCCGAGCACGTCGTTGCAGATGTCGTCGAGCAGATCCTCCTGTTCGGCGATCGACAGCACGACATTCTTGATCTGGATGATTTCATTGACGATGTCGCGGATTTCCTCGCGCGCGCTGTCGGCGTCGAGCCGCGACAATTGCGACAGGTCGATGGCCTCGATCAGCGCGCCGAAAATCATGCTCTTGGTGAGGTAATAATCGTCCGAACGGCGTTTTTCCGACTGCGCCGCCGCCACGGCCAAAGGCGCCGCCGGCATGACGATAGCCTGCGGCGCAACGGAAGCCGCGATCGCCTCGACGCGCGAGGCGGACGGTCCCTGCGGCGCGCGCGGGGGGGCGCTGCTGGCGGAGCGCTTTCCAAACATCGTTGTTCCCGTCCTCCCGATTCCCGATGCCCCGATTATCCTCTGAACGCCGCCAGCAACGGTTCGAGAAAGCCTTTCGATCCGCGCCTGACTGCGCCGCGTCCGGTAACGAGGCGCGCGAGATCGTTGAAAACCTGCGCTGTTTTGGCGCCGTCTTCCATTTCGGCGATCATCTGGCCGTTGTTGGCCGCCGTCCCGAACAGCCGGGCGTCGTGAGCAATAATGGCGCACGGCTCGGCCTCGACCGCCTTGGCGAAATCGGCGGCCGCGATCTCCGGCCGTTTCGGCAAGCCGACGCCGTTGAGCACCAGCCTGGGGGCGGGATCGCTCCTGCGCGCGGCGCGGAGAACGTCGAGCAGGCTCTTGGCGTTGCGCAGGCTCGCCAGCTCGGGCGAGGCGACCAGCACGGCTTCGTCCGCGGCCGCCAGCATCCGCCGCGACCAGGCGGTCCAGACATGGGGCAGGTCGAGAACGATGTAGGGCGTGGAGGCGCGCAACAGGTCGAGGAGGCCGTCGAAGGCGTTTTCGTGCAGATCGTAACAGCGATCGACCGTCGCCGGCGCGGCGAGGATCGACAGCTTGTCGCTGCATTTCGACAGCAGCCGGTCAAGCAGATTGGCGTCGAGCCGATCGGGCGCGAACACCGCTTCCGCTATTCCCTGCGGCGGGTCCTGATTGAAGTCGAGGCCGGCGGTGCCGAAGGGCAGGTCAAAATCGGCGATGACGGTCGAGGCGTCCAGTTCGCGCGCGATCGACCAGGCGAGATTATGCGCCACGCAGGAGGCGCCAACTCCGCCCTTGCAGCCGGCGACGGCGATGATGCGGCCGAGCGGAACGGCAGAATCGTGATGATATTGCGCCGACACGGCCGCGATGAAATCCATCATGGCGAAAGGCTGGACGAGATAATCGCCGACGCCGCGGGAAATCAGTTCGCGGTAGAGCGTGATGTCGTTGACCCGGCCGATCACCATCACCTTGGTGCCGCTGTCGCAATATTCGGCCAAAGTTTCGAGCTGTTCCATCAATTCGCGGCGCGCGCCCGAGGATTCAAGGACGATGACATTGGGCGTCGGCGCGGCGCGATAGGCTTCGACGGCGGCAGGGGCGCCGCCCATGTTGACCTTGACATGGGCCTTTTCCATGCGGCGGTCCTTTGCCGCGTCGCCGATCAGCGCCGCGATTTCCGGCGTTTCGCAAAAGGCCTGCAGGGATATCCGCGGAGCAGGAGGGATCTGCGCGGTCCCCGTGGACGATGGTCTGGCTTGGCTGGTCATGGTCAGTTCCCGAGGCCGCCGATATTGCTGTTCTGAACGAGCCAGTCCGTGCCGGGATCCTTGCCGGCGCGCACGGCGTCGATGGCGCGGCCGCGCATGTGCGAATCCGCCGGCGTGTCGGCGGCGGGGCCGATGAGGTCGCGCGGGTCGGCGGTCTGGGCGGCGAGCATCTGCTGGCTGGCGCAGCCGAAATTCCAGTAGGGCTTGTTTTCCCAGCCGTCGACCGACGAGCCCGACGCGAGATCTGTCGGCCATTGGCCGCAGCGCGAGCGAATCTGGGCGACGACGGAGGCGTAGGAGAAACGGATCGGCGAGGCCAGCGACGGATTGGCCACCGGATAGGTCGAGACCAGCACATAGCCGCGCGCGCCGCCCGCCACGAGAGCCCGGCGCAGTCCCGGCAGGGCGGCGCGGGCTTCCGCCTCGCCGGGGCCGCCCTGCGGCAGGGCGATTGCTATGTCGCCGGAACCGTTGGCGCGGTATTGGCCGGCGAACTGGCGGACCTGCGCCCGCGTCCTCGGATCGAGTTCGCCGCCTCTTGTTTCCGCCATGACATCGAGATTTACGCGCCCGCGCGTCAGTTCGATCGGGTGGAGAGCGCGCACATCCCGTGGCTCGACGGAGCTGGTGACGATACGGTCGGCGCCGCCACATGCGGCCAGGGGCGCGGTCAGCGCCAGCAGGAGCATGACCCGCCATTTTCGCGCGCTGCTGTTACGTCTCGGCGCCGATCGAAGCTGCGACATGCGGTCTTTCCGTTCAGTCATGGATGAAGCCGACGCGGCCGTTGAAACGCCGGAAGGCTTGGGGATTGTCGGCGGTCGAATAGAGCTTGTTGACGCGGCCGAGCAGCCAGGCCTGAGGGTCGCTGGCGTCGGCGAAGTTTTCGTCGGGCCGCGCCAGCGCGCTGGCTGGAACCGATTTGGCGATATAGGGCGTGACGACGATCATCAGTTCGGTCTCCTGCCGCTGGTAGTCGCGCGAGCGGAACAGGGCGCCGAGGATCGGCAGGTCCATCGCTCCCGGCGTGCCGTTGATCGCCTGGTTGGACATGGACTGGATCAGGCCCGCGGTGGCGATCGAGCCGCCGGTGGGCAATTCGACGGTGGTGTCGTGCCGCCGGGTGCGAAAGCCGGGCACGGTCTCGCCATTGATATTGGCCGAAGTGCTCGGATCGATTTCTGCGACCTCGGTGGCGACCCGCAGCGAAATGCGTCCCGAGGCGAGGACGACCGGGGTGAAGTTCAGCGTCACGCCATAGGTCTTGTAGGTGACGGCGGCGCTGCAGGTGGAGCCGGTCGAGCCGGTGGCGCCGACGCAGGTCATGCCGCCGGATATCGGCACTTCGCCGCCGACGGTAAAATGCGCGCTTTCGCCGGAAACCGCGGTGACGGTGGGCTCGGCGAGGGTTCTCGCGACGCCGTTTCGCTCAAAGGCCTGCAGGGTCTGGGTGAGCATGGAAGGGCCGCCGAATTTGGTCAGCGTGTTGAGCGCCCCGGTGGTCATCGGGCCGCCATTGACCGAATAGGGATTGTTCTGGGCGAACGAGCCCCAGTTGCCGGCCAGCGTCGAGGAACTGATGCCGAGCTGCTTGGAAATGCTGCGCTGGATTTCGGCGATGGTGACCTTGATCATCACCTGGTCGCGGCCCCTGATGGTGATGGCGTTGACCACCATGCCGGGAGCGCTCCCGGGGGCGCCGCCGACGCCGGATTTTCCGCTTTCGGCGAAGCCTTTGGCGATGTCGAGGGCGGTCTGCATGTCGCCCGGCGACTCGACTTCTCCGGTCAGGATGATCGAATCGTTGACGGTCCGCGCGAGAATTCGGGAATGGGGCAGGGCAGTCTGGAGAATGTTCTGCAATTGCCCGATGTCGCGGCCGATCGATAGTTCCAGGGTGGCGATGCGCCTTCCCTGCCGGTCCATGGCGTAGATCGTCGTCTGACCCGCCGACTGGCCTATGATGTAGATTTTTCGGGCCGAGCGGACGACGGCGTTGGCGATGGCGGGATTGCCGACGAAAATCTCGCCGGCGTCGGTGGGCAGTTCGACGATCATCGACTTGCCGACGCCCATCGTCATGCGGCGCGAGGCGTCGCCGGCCTGCAGCGAGATAAGGTCGCCGTCGCCGGCGCGCGCGCTTTCCGCCAGCGGCGCCGCAAAGGCGAGCCATGCGACCAATCCTGCGAGCAGCCTGGGACGCGTCCTGTGCATCATGCCTTGCTCCTGCGCGCGGCCGGTCATTTGCCGCGCGATTGGGTGGCGACGCCGGCGCGCACGACGGTGACGGCGCCATCGTGGCTTTCCTGCGCCGGGCTGAGCGGGGCGATCTCCCGGCCGTCCTGCATCGAACGAAGAACCAGCGACAATTGCCCGACGCGCTGCGCCAGAATCACGGCTTCGGACTGATGCGGATCGAGTTCCAGCGTCGCCGTCGAGCCGGTGACATAGGCCTGCCCACCCTTGTCCTGAGCGTTCTGGCCGATGGCCAGCACACGAACATTGGTGATCAGGGTCTCGCTGACATAGGCGTCGCCGCCGCCGGTCTTGGCGGCGTCCTCGTCCCGGTAGATGCGGATGACGTCGACGCGGTCGTTGGGCAGGATGAAATTGCCGGCGGTGGTCGAGCCGCTGCCTTCGATATTGATGGCGACGGCGCGATAGCCCGGCGCCAGAATCGCCGAAAGAAAGCCGGAATTGGCGCCCTTGAACAATTTTTCCTTGCGGATCGGCTCGCCGGCGAGAAAGGCGCCGCGAACGACGGAATCCTTCATTTCCTCGATGGCGTCGGCATTATCGGATTTGCGGACCATTCCCCGGACGGTCGACTCCTTCGGCCAGTCCTGCCAGGCGAAGTCGCCCGGCTGGGTCACCACGCCGAAGGTCAGTTCATGCGCCGCCACCAGCACCTGATCCTGCTTCACGGGCGTCGGCGCCAAGGCCGCCGGCGGCGTCGGCTCCGGCCTGTCGAGCACGAGGTAGGTGGCGCCCCCGCCGCAGGCGATGACAAAGGCCAGGAAAATGAGCCGCGATTTTTTCATGACCGATTCGACAATCCGCGAGGACGCTCCCGGGAGGAGCAGTAGCCGGATTTAGGCAGTAAAAAGTCAACTTATAGTTAATATAACATTTAAGTTGCTGACGTAACGGCAGTTATAGTACGTATTAAATGATAATAATAAATCTGTAGTCTTGAAGGCTCGGCAAAATTAAAAAGGCGTTACTAAATCTTGTCTTCAAGTAGCGAGGCAGATGTTCCGCAGCGTAAGCTTAAATATCGAAAAACAGCGGCTATTTGGGCTTTTTCTTCAGAAGCTCATCCGCCGAGGACGCGGACGAAGACTCCCGTTTCGGGATAGAGGGCGAGGCCTGCGGCGGCCAGGGCGATGCCATAGGGCACACCAACATCCTTGTCGTGCAGCCGCATGATCCAAAGCCGGGTGCGCGCCCAGCCGGGCATCGGCCAGCGGCGAAACTGCAAAAGGGCCAAGGTGAGCGCGCCGCCCGCAAGCGCCGAGCCCATGCCATATTCGGCGAGATGTTCGACGCCCATCCAGACCGCCGTGGTCGCCGCCAGCTTGGCGTCGCCGCCGCCGATCCAGCCGAAGCAGAACAGGCTGAAAGTCAGGACCAGCACGCCGAAGCCGCAGGCCAGATGCAGTCCGATCGTCGAAACCGGCATTCCCGCCAGCAACCCAACGCCGACGAAGGCGATGACGAGCAGGATCGAAATCCAGTTCGAAATGGTCATGGTGAAGAGATCGGAAAAGGCGGCATAGGCCATGAGGGACGGAAAAACCAAAAGCATGGGCGCATCGAACATGGGCGCGTCGGGCATGGGCTGATCCGCCGTGTTGTCGGGGCGCGCCCACGTCGGGCGCGCCCCAGGGTTCGAGAAAAAGCCCCGAACGAAGTCCGGGGCTCTCGGCTATGTGACGCCCGCTTTTGGCGCCTTTGCGAAGGCCGCGGCCTTTCGGAAAACGCCTCAGTTCAGGCCGTTGGAGATCGAGGTGAACTTGTTGTTCAGCTTGCTGCCGACGGCGGTGAGGGTGGTGATGGCGACGACCGAGATGAGCGCGGCGATTAGGCCATATTCAATGGCGGTGGCGCCGGACTGGTCGTTGAAGAAACGGAAAAAAAGCGACTTCATGGTTGGCTCCAGGTTGGATCTGACTCGGCGCCGGAATTTGCTCGGAACCAGCGGCGATGGAGTGACTATATCCGATGATAATTTCGTTATTATTAAAGCAAATGCGTCAATTTACGATCAAAAAAGCAAGGTAAATACATTATTTATATTTGCATTACGCGCGTAATATTACTAATTTTGGTCAGTTAAGACAGTATTAACCGATATGTTCACTAAACGCTGAGGCGCGGCGCACGGAAGGTCATTGGATCGCGGCTGGCGCCTATCGGCGCCGCCGCGTCGGACGATTTAGTTCAGGCCGCTGGAAATCGAGGTGAACTTGTTGTTCAGGTTGCTGCCTACGGTGGTCAGGACGCCGATGCAGACGACAGCGATCAATGCGGCGATGAGGCCATATTCGATGGCGGTGGCGCCGGACTGGTCCTGCGTGAAACGGAGGAAAAGCGACTTCATCATTGGCTCCCTGGGACGCGGGCTTGCGGGACAACGCCCGCACGCGCTAGGGGCGCACGTCGAGCAAGAAGAGGATAGATCGCATCTATTACAGCATAGTTAAGTTGTCATTTAAAAACTCCTTGGTATGCCTTACGTTGGTAAGTTACGTTCAAGCTATCGCTGACTGAGACGTTGGTTAGATAGGCTTTGATCATGCCGTTTTATGATGACGTAACGTAATCTAGTTTTTTAATATACGCTGATATCCAGGTATTTTACTCTAAATTCAGCAATCCTTCACCAATGTGCTGTCTAACATAGGCGGTGGCGCCATCGGAGCATCAGGAGGGTTTCATGCGTCTTCGTGCGGCAAGGATTTCCATCGGCCTATGGCTGGCGATCGCCGGAGCGACTGCGCCAGGCGGAACGCCCTGCGGGGGCATTTTCGCACCTGGCGGGGCTTGGGCGGCTTCGGTCGATCTGGTGCAGGTCTCGGTCGACAAGGCGCGGGTCGCGCGCATCCCCGACCATACCCAGATCCTGGTGATCGGCCAGCCTGGCATAGCCGACGTCACCATGCTCAAGAACAGCGGGATGGGCGTCATCACAGGGAAAAGCTTTGGCGAAACCAATCTGGTCGCGCTGGACGCCCAGGGCAACCTGCTCGGCGAATGGACGGTGCGGGTAGGCGCCGATGCGGGCGGTCTGCTGGTGCAGAACGGCCTCAACCGCGAAAGCTATATCTGCTCGCCCAATTGCCTGCCGACCATCGATCTGGCCGACGCCAAGACGATCGCTTCCGAGCGGGCCGCCGCCGCCGCCCAGCACACCGTCTTCGCCGCCGGCCGATAAGCAGCGCCAAACATGGATCAATCGATGGGTCAAAGCGAAAAAAGGCGAGGGGCGAGGCCGCGTCGCCTGATCTTGCGCCGTTTCGCCCGGGGCCACGAGGGCGCGGCGATGGTGGAATTCGCCTTGGTGGCGATTCCCTTTCTCGGCCTGCTCTGCGCCATTTTTGAAACCGCCTTCGTTTTTTTCACCCATGAAGTGTTCGACAATGCGGTCGCCACCGTCGCGCGGCAGGTTCTGGTCAATAATTACACAGCGAATTCGACTCAGACGGCCTCTTCCTTTCTCACCAACACCTTCTGTCCTACGCTCCCTTCCTTCATCAACTGCGCCAATGTGACGCTGAATATTCAGGCCTATAATCCGGCGACCAGCAATTTTTCGTCGGTGGCGGGTTCGATCAATCAAAGCTGGTACAATTCGCCCGCGACCAGCGTGAACCTCGGCCAACCCGGCTATATCGTGGTGTTCCAGGCCTTTTACCCGATGCCGGTCTATCTCTCGCTTCTGGTGGCCACGGGAACGCAGGGCGGCGGCGCGGCCAATCTTTACGCTCACGCGTCGAATTCGGTTTACGCCAATCCGAACGGATCGGGTTTCGTCCATGCGATCTTCTCGACCGTGGTTTTCAGGAACGAGCCGACATGAACGCGCCCTTGCCGCCCAAGGCGCTGTCGATCTTGGCGCGCCGCCTCGGTCGCGCGAAAAGCGGCGTCGCCGCTGTCGAATTCGCCCTGATCCTGCCGATGATGCTGGCGCTCTATTTCGGCTGCGTCGTGTTGTGCCAAGGCCTCGAAGCCGGGCGCAAAACGCAGGCGCTGTCGCGCACCCTCGCCGACGTGACGGCGCAGACGCTGCCGGTGAGCGGCGCGAGTAATCCGGTTTTGGCCGACGCCGACATTCTCAACATTTTCGCCGCCGCCTCCGCCGTGCTCTATCCCTTTGCCGGCGCGACCAACATGACGATTTCGGAGATCGTCTTCGACAATGTCTCCGCCAGCAACAGCCAATGCTGCGTCGCCAAGGTGCTTTGGAGCGTCGGCTCCGGTCCCGGTCCGGCCTTGCGCCGGTGCCCGACCCTGAGCCAATCGGCCAATGGGGTGAACGGCGCGTCACTGATGCCGGCAGGCGCCTATCCGCCCAATGTCGCCAGCGGCAACGCCGTCGACACTTATCTGATCGTCGCCGACGTGACCTATGGCTATAATCCCGGCTTCGGCATCCAGAACAATAACTGGAGCCAGACCACCACGACCGGCGCAACCGGCTATGTGATCGCCCAGACGACCTATATGTCGCCGCGCAATGGCGCCAACACGCCGATCCTGTGGACGCCCGGCGGAACCATTCCCACCACGAACTACGTCGTCTGCACGCCGAACAAGCCGTAATCAGCTATTCTTCGATACTTGCGTTTCATCGCGGCTGGCGATGCTGGCCAGCAGCACGGCTAACAGGCCGGTGACGAAAATGCCGTCAAAAGTGCCGGCGCCGCCGATCGATGCGACCGGCGCGCCGAGTCCCTGTATCTTGTCGAGGTTGGTGAGGTCGGCGCCGATCAACACTCCGAGGCTGCCGCCGACATAGGCCAGCGGCGCCAGTTCTCGCCAAGACACCAAAGCCGCGACCAGGGCGGCGGCGAGCGGCGGCGCGAAGGTCGGCAGGGCGATGCCGACGCCGGCGACCGGGCGCGCCAGGGCATGGCAGATAAAAGCCATGATCGCGGTGGCGATCAGTCCCTCGCCCCAGATGCGGCGCCGCGCCAGAAGATGGAGCGACAATAGCGTCGGGATCACCGCGCCCCCGACATTTACCGCGAGAATGACGCCCTCCGCGCCGGTCGGCTCCGGCACGACATAGGGCATGCCGTAGAACATCACTTCGCCGCTCTCCGCCATGGGTTCGGGAGCGAGCTGGGCGATGGGAATGTTGATCGCGCTGCCGATCAGCGAGCCGAAAAGCAGGAACATGGCGGCGCCGGAACTGACGCCGAGCCGCATATAGGCGAAGCGCAGCACGCGAACCTGCACCAGCACGATCAGCAGCGCCAGCGCGAAAGCGAAAGCGGCGAAAAAAGGTAGCGCGATGGGAAAATAATGGGTGTGGGAATAATACATTTCGCGCCGGCTGTTGAGGCGTGTTCAAGCGAAGCGGAATTATTTTCGCATATAAAGGCGCGTCAGGACAGGATCAGTTGGCGCTGGTCTCTTCTTTGTCCGTCTCGTCTTCGATGGTCTCAAATTGATCGTCGGGCGCGCCCCAGACCACCAGTTGCGGGCCAAAACGCACGTCGAGCCGATGGGCCTGGTTTTCGCCGCGCAGCAGGCGGTAACGGCAGAGCACCGCGCCTTGCGCGTCGCGCGGAATATTCAGTTGCAGGCTGAGGGGCGAAGCCGCCTTGAAGCGTACTTTCTGTCCGGTTTGCATGACGGCCTCCCTGAGGGGCTGCAGCCCATGTTTCGCGGCTGGATGCCGCAATCGAATGCTTGATTATAATCATTCTATTTCCGCAGTGCAGCATGGCAAGAGAAAATCGTCATTTCTTTCAATCTTGATACTTTTTACCAATTCGTTCATCCCCCAGAGTCTCCGCGACGAGGGCGCGCAGCATCGGCACGATTTCGTCCTCGAACCAGGGATGGCGCTTCAGCCAGCCGCTGTTGCGCCATGAAGGGTGCGGCAAGGCGAGGATTCGCGGCGTTGAAGCGTCAGGCGTGGCAAGAAGGCGAACGATTTCGTCCAGCGGCAGCTTTTTCGGCAGCGGCCGTCCCAGTCGGGCGCAATGATAATTCTGCGCGGGGCGGCCGACCGCCAGAATGATTCGGATTTGCGGCATGAGGGCGAAAAGCCCGTCGTGCCAGCGCTCGCGGCATTCGCGGCGCGGCGGCAGGTCGCCGCCCTTGGCGTCGTTGCCGGGAAAGCAGAAGCCCATCGGCGCGATGGCGATCTTCGCTTCATCATAGAATTGCGCGCGGTCGATTCCCATCCACAGGCGCAGCCGGTCCCCGGAGGGGTCGTCGAACGGCAAGCCGGAGGCATGGACGCGCACGCCGGGCGCCTGGCCGGCGATCAACAGCCGCGCCGTCGCCGAGACTCGCAGCACCGGTCGAGGCTGGTGCGGCAGCGGCTGCCCGTTAGGCGCCTCGACGCAGAGGCGGCAGGCGCGGATTTTTTCCGCATAGGCTGTCAGCGCGTCCATCGAACCAACGTCAAGCAGCGGCGCTGGGGCGGGCGGCGACCTCCGCCCGCCAGCGGGCGAAATGGACGAGGTCTTCGGGAAAGGCGATGCGGGCGAATTTGGCGAAATCGGCGGCGATGAATGCGGTGATGTCGGCGATGGTGAAGGCGTCGCCGGCGAGGAAACGGCGGTTCGCCAGTTTGCCGTCAAGAAATTTCGCGAAGGCCACGGCGCGCGGCCGGGCGGTTTCGGCCAGTTCGGCGATCTGCGGCTTCTCCATCTCGCGCATCGCGGGGTGGCTGTGGCGGAAAGCCTGGGCGACGGGAAGAAAAAACTCCAGTTCCGCGCGTCGCTGCCACATTTCCACGCGGGCTTTTTCCAGCGCGCCGGTCCCGAACAACGGCGGCTGCGGCTGGGTTTCCTCGAAATAGCGGCAGATCGCCACCGATTCGCAAAGAATTTCGCCGGAATCGAGCACGAGCGCCGGGATGCGCTGAAGCGGATTGATGGCGGCGTATTCCGGCTCCTTCTGCTGCAATTTCGCGAGGTCTACCGTCTCGGTGGGGACGATGATCCCCTTTTCGGCAAGAAAGATGCGGACACGGCGCGGGTTGGGCGCCACCGGGGAGTCGTAAAGCTTCATGCCGCGCGCCTCGGTCGGGGGGAAGACGAAGACCAGCAGACAGGGACGCAAGGCCGCTGTCAATCGCCGGAAACCTCGACAATTGTCCATTTTGCGTCAGTCGCCCATTAAGGTTTTTACGTCAGGGTGAGGTCGTCCCGTCACGCAAAATCTGGCCTTTCATCGGAATGTCCGAAGTCACCGCAGAAATGATCGCGCGCGGGCGTTTCGCCGACGCCGGCGCCCCGGATCGGCGCCGGCGGGCCAATCGCCTGCGGGAGGCGCGGGAGCGGCTGACCACCTCCGGCGCCGGTTCCCGCGTTTTCGACCTGGAGCTGCTGCGTCTTTACGCTGACGGGCGCCGGGCGGCGATCCTGCCGCAACTTCTGCTGTGTTTCGCCATTGCGACGATGACCACGCTATGGCTTCCGCCGATGGTGGTCGCGGTTTGGTTCGCCGTGCAATTGAGCGCGGTGGGCATGGCGCATATGCTGGCGATCCGCCTGCTTGGACAGGACAGGACGACGATCCGGCCGCGCAACTGGCGCGCCCGCTTCGTTTTCGCCGAGGGCGCCAACGGGCTTGGCTGGGGCCTTTTCGCCGTGCTGATGATCGGCGTCGCCGACCCCTGGGCGACGACCTACGTCATGGTGGTGTTCATGCTGGCGGCGGCCGTCCACACCGTGGTCACCGCCTTTGTTCCGGCGGCGGTCTATGCCGCCCTTACGCCCATGGCTTTGGGGGAGCTCATCTATATGCGGCCGTCGAGCTTTTACGGCCCGATCGCGCCGATGACCCTGCTGGCGCTTGGCGCCTTGCTCTGTTTCGTGGCTCTGGCGCGGCGCACCTACGCCAGCCAGCTCGACTCCCTGGCCTTCCAGGCGGACAAGGATCTGGCGATCGTCGAACTGGAGCAGTCCAAGGCGATATCCGACGAGGCGCGGCGGCGCGCCGAAGAGGCCAGCCTCGCCAAATCGCGTTTCCTCGCCACCATGTCGCATGAACTGCGCACGCCGCTGAACGCCATTCTCGGCTTTTCGGAAGTGATGAAGTCCGAATTGTTCGGCCGGCACGCCGTCGCCGCCTATCGCGACTATTCCCAGGACATCCATTCGAGCGGCGAACATCTCTTGATGCTCATCAATGAAATACTGGACCTGTCGCGAGTCGAGGCCGGACGTTACGAACTCAGGGAGGAGGCGGTCCTCCTTTCGGAAATCGTCGAGGACTGCCGGCGCCTGCTGGCCTTGCGCGCCGGCAAGCGCGGCGTCAGCCTGGAGGAAGTCGTCGAGCCGGACATGCCGCGCATCTGGGCGGATGAGCGGGCCCTGCGCCAGATCGCGCTCAATCTGCTGACCAACGCCATCAAATTCACCCCGCAGGGCGGCGGGGTGCAGATCAAGGTCGGCTGGACGCTGGCCGGCGGCCAGTATTTCGCGATCAGGGACAATGGACCGGGGATTCCCGAGGAGGAAATTCCGGTGATCATGGGATCATTCGGGCGCGGCTCGATGGCGCAGAAAAACGCCGACGAAGGCGCCGGCCTGGGCCTGCCCATCGTCAAGGCGCTGGTCGAGTTGCACGGCGGCGTATTCAATCTGCGTTCCAAATTGCGCGAAGGCACGGAAGTGATCGTGGTCTTGCCGCCGGAAAGGGTGATGAACGCCCTTTCGCAACTCGATCCCGACGCGCCGGAACCCGAACGCGTCGTCCGCCGTCGCCGGATGGCCCGCAGCGCGGCTTGATAAAGGGAGCGGTGCAGGTCGGGATTGAAATGCTCGTCGCACAGCAACAGATTCGGCTTCAAAAGCGTTTCCATTTCGCATCGCCCGATGTTTGTCATCGTGGAAAAAACGGCGAGGATCGCCATGCAGGAAACCGAAATCCAGGATTACGCGCGCCAATTGTTCGACGCCCACGGCGACAAGGCCCTGGTGGAAGCCGCCCAGAAGGCTCGTTCGCTCGAAGAGAAGGGCGACAAAGAGGAAGCTGAGACCTGGCGGCGGATAGAGGCGGCCATCAAGCTGATGCGCGGTCCACACGTGAGCTGAACCGGGCGCATCAATCCGCCTTGTTGTCCACCCCGGCGGCGGCAAAGGTCGCCATGTCGTTGTGGCAGGCCAGGGCCGCCCTCACGAGGCCGATCGCCAGAGCGGCGCCGGAGCCTTCGCCGAGCCTCATGCCGAGATCGAGCAGCGGCTTCTTGCCCAGTTTCCGCAAGATCTCGGCGTGGGCGCCCTCCGCCGAGACATGGCCGGCGAGGCAATGATCGATGCTGGCTGGATCGATGGCGTGGAGGATCGCCGCCGCGGCGCAGACCACGTAGCCGTCGAGCAGAACCGGGGTCCGCTCCATCCGCGCCGCCAGGATCGCGCCCGCCATCGCGGCGATTTCGCGCCCGCCGAGCCGGCGCAAGACCTCGAACGGATCGTCGAGATGTTCCTTGTGCAAGGCGACCGCGCGAAAAACCGCGTCGGTCTTGCGGCGCAGGCCCTCGTCGTCGACGCCGGTTCCGCGCCCGACCCAGTCGGCGGCCTCGCCGCCATAGAGCGCGTGATAGACGGCGGCGGCGATGGTGGTGTTGCCAATGCCCATTTCGCCGAGCGCCAGCAGATCGGCGCCCCCGGCGATGGCCTCCATGCCGAAGGCGATGGTCGCCGCGCATTCGCGCGCTTCCATGGCCGGCGCCTCGGTAATGTCGCGGGTCGGCAGGTCGAGCGCCAGTTCGAACACTTTCAGGCCGGCGCCGTGGATGGCGCAGATCTGGTTGACGGCGCCGCCGCCGGAGGAAAAATTTTTCAGCATCTGCGCGGTGACGCTGGCTGGATAGGGCGAAACGCCCTGCGCGACGACGCCATGATTCGCGGCGAAAACGACCACGGTCGGACGATCGAGCGTCGGCTCGGCCTTGTCCTGCCAGGCGGCGAGCCATTCGACCAGTTCCTCCAGCCGCCCCAACGCGCCGGGCGGCTTGGTCAATTGCGCGTCGCGCGCGCGGACCGCGGCGACGGCGCTGGCGGAAGCCGGCGGCAGTTGCGCCAGCAGGGCGCGAAAGGCGTCGAAAGGATGTTCGGCGGCGAGTTTGGGTTGCATTTTCTTGCCCGCGAGATTGGGACGGCTCAGGCGGCCGGATAAGGCGACGGTCTTAGAACAGGATCGCGCAAAGGGGAAACCGGTTTTTGAACAGCCGAGCTGGCGGCGGGTGAATATTGGCTGAACGGGGCGCTCAGCCGATGTTCAGGCCGCTTGGCGCATCCTCCTTTTTGTCGGCAAAAAGACCGAAACAGGAGCTTAGCATGCTGAACGTCAGAAACGCCCTCTCGGCTGCGCTCGTTCTGGGCGCGACCGCACTGGCCCTCCCGGCCTCGACAACTTCCGCCGCCGCGCTTCCGCTCGCCAGCCTCGACCCGGCCGTCGTGCGTGACGGCCAGACCGTGCAGATCGACCAGGTTCGCTGGGTCTGCGGCCCTTATCGCTGCTTCTGGCGGCCCAATTACTACGCTTATGGCGGCTGGGGCGGTCCGCGCTGGGGATATGGTCCCGGCTGGGGCTATCGCCGTCCCTGGCGCCGCTGGTGAAGTCTGGAACCGAATTTGAAAAACCCGCCGAGAAAATCCGGCGGGTTTTTCTCACGCTACTTTTTCGCGCAGGTTTCGCGGCAGCGGAAAGGAGACGTCCTCCGTCGCCGTGGTCACCGTATCGATGACCAGTTCGTATTTCTCGCCAACCGCCGCAAGGATTTCCTCGACCAGGATTTCCGGCGCGGAAGCGCCCGCCGTCACGCCCAGCGACCGAATGTCCTGCAACTGGCTCCAGTCGATGTCGGAAGCGCGGAGAACCAGTTGCGCGGAGCGGCAGCCATTGCGCTCCGCCACTTCCTTCAGCCGCTGCGAATTGGAGGAATTGGGCGAACCGACGACGATGAAAGCGTCGACCTTGTGGGCGATCTCCTTCACCGCCTCCTGGCGGTTGGTGGTGGCGTAGCAGATGTCCTGCCTGTGCGGGCCGACGATCTGCGGAAACCGGGCCTTCAAAGCGTTGACCACCGCGGCCATGTCGTCGACCGAAAGGGTGGTCTGGGTGACGAAGGCGAGGGCGTCCTCGGCCGTGAAGGGCAAGGCCGCGACATCTTCGGCGCTTTCCACCAAAGTCACGGCGCCTTCCGGCAATTGCCCCATCGTGCCGATCACTTCCGGATGGCCCTTGTGGCCGACCAGGATGACCTTGCGGTCGCGCCGGAAATGAATTTCCGCCTCGCGATGGACCTTGGTCACCAGCGGGCAGGTGGCGTCTATGGCGAGCAGGTTTCGCTGTTCCGCTTCGGCGGGCACGGCTTTCGGCACGCCATGCGCCGAAAACACCACCGGCGCGCCATTGTCGGGCACTTCGTCGAGTTCCTCGACGAAGATCGCGCCCTTGCGCTTCAAACCCTCGACCACATAGCGGTTATGCACGATTTCGTGGCGCACATAGACCGGGGCGCCGAACTTGTGCAGGGCGTGCTCGACAATGTCGATGGCGCGCACGACGCCGGCGCAGAAACCCCTCGGCGCGCAGAGAAAAACTTTCAGGGTGGGTTTGGCGCTCATCTCATCCTCAATTCATGGAACCCGGTTCAACCGCGACGCGAGGGGCCAGAAGGGCTGATTTTGGCTCGATCTTGTGGGCGCGGTCCGGTTTCCTGTCAAGCGGCGACGGTTTGGGCGCTTGTTCGGCAAGAAGTTCTGCGGATCGGCAGGCGCGCTCGCTCAGCAGCTATAGGTTCCGCGAAGGAACAGCAACTTCTGATCCATCTCGGTCTCCTGGAAAATGCGTTCGAAATAGGCGATCCTCGCGGCCAACAGATCGGCTTCCGACAGCAGACCGACCAGCCGGCCCTGGTCGAGAACGGCCAAATGCGTGACATGCCGCTCGTTCATCAGGCTCTGGCAGCGCCGCAGGGTGTCCGCCGGGGCGACACCCGCCACGAATGGGGTCATGATGTCGACGACCGGCGTGTCTTTCGCTGTGCGGTTCGCCGGCAGACAATTGCGCGCATGGTCACGCTCGGAAAAAATTCCGACGATACCGGCCGGCGACACCACGGCGACCGCGGCGGTATCGCGCTCGGCCATGACCTTAAGCGCATCGAGCACGGTCGCTTCCTCGCCGACTGTGGCGACATTCAATGGACCCGAACGCGCCAGCGCCGTTTTCCCGGTGGGTTCGGGCACGCGCGGATGTTGCGCTTCCGGGATCGCCAGTCGCGCCGCGAGCACGCCCTGCTCGCCGCTTTCGGTTCGTGGGGATGCGGCCATGGTCAGCCTCTCTGCTGTGCGGACTGCAACCGTTAACATGGCGCCACAAGTCCTCCGATACAGCCCCACCCCCGCGCTATTGTCGGAAAAGTGCAATCAAGCGCCCCTAAGCTCGGCCGGCGACGCGGCGCGCTCGCACAGGAGCGCGCCTTGCGCTAGGTATGGCTTGGATTTCGACGGGTCTCCGTTTTTCCGATTCGCCGCGTTATTGAAATGAGGACAAAATGGTCGACCTTTCCGAACTCTTGCAGGCCGCCCATGGCGGCGACGCCGTCACCGCGCTCGCGCAAAAATATGGAATTTCGCAGGAACAGGCCAAAGCGGCGCTCGCCGCGCTGTCGCCCGCTCTCGCGCAGGGCGTGCAGAATCACCTGCAGAACCCGGAAGGGTTCAGTCAGATTCTCGGCCATTTGAACGACCCGGCGCACCAGGCGGCTTATGGCGACGTCGCCGGCGTCGATGCGCCCGCCGCCGCCAATGCCGGCGGCGACCTGCTCGGCCAGATTTTCGGCGGTTCGGCCAATGTCGAACAGATCGTCCAGCATATCGGCCAGGAAACCGGTCTCAGCCCCGACCTGCTCAACAAGCTCATGCCGGTCGTCGCCTCGATGACCATGGGCGGCGTCGCCAAGTCCTTGCAGGAAGGCGGGCTCGGCGGACTTCTGCAGCAGTTTGGCGGCGCGGCTGGTCAGAACGGCGTCCTCGGCGGCATTTTCGGCCAGCTGGCTTCCGCGCTTGGCCAGAGCGCCCAGAACGCCCAGGCCCAGGCGGGTCAGGCTGCGGGTCAGGCGCAGGCTGGCGGGCTCGGCGGCATTTTCGGCGCGGTCGTAGGCGCGATTTTCGGCCAGTCCACTCCGGAGGCGGGCGCTTCCGCGGCGCCGCAATCTGGCGCGGCTCCTGCTGCCGGCGGCATCGACCCGGCTTTGGCGCAGGCGGCGATGAATGCGCTCGGCGGCCTGTTCCAGTCCGCCTCGGCCTCTCCCGGCCTGCAGAACGTGTTGGGTCAGATTCTCGTCAAGCGCTGAATGAGCTGAGCCTGAACTGGCGCAAAACCTGCTTGCTTCGCGGCACGATTGCGGCCGGCCTCGCTTCGCCCTAAATAGGGCGAAGTGGGCGAGAGGAAAGGGCGTCATTGCGACGCCCTTTTTTCGCCGCCAGTAATTTCGTTTGAAAGCAGCCGATGGCCCGCGACGTTGTCGATGAAACCCCTATCTCGTCGCGCGACGAACTGGTCAGCTGGCTCGAGGCGGGATGCAAGCCGCAGGGCCCGTTCCTGGTTGGGACGGAACACGAAAAAATCCCGTTTTATCGCGCCGATCTCCGACCCGTGCCCTACGAGGGGCGTCCCGAGTTTGGCCAAGCAGGAATAAGAGCGCTGCTCGAAGGCCTTCGCCAGTCGCAGGACTGGGAGGCGATCGAGGACGGCGGCGCCGTCATCGGCCTCTACGACCCGCGCGGCGGCGGCGCCATTTCGCTGGAGCCGGGGGGCCAGTTCGAACTATCCGGCGCGCCGCTCGATTCGGTCCATGAAACAGCTGCTGAATTGCAGGCGCATTTCGCCGCCCTCGCGCCCCTGTGCGAAAAACTCGGAGTTGGCTTCCTCGATCTTGGCGTTTCCCCGCTGTGGACGCGCGAGGAAACCCCGGTCATGCCGAAACAGCGCTATGCGATCATGGCCCGCTATATGCGGAAAGTCGGCGGGCTCGGCCTCGACATGATGTTTCGCACCTCGACGGTGCAAACCAATATAGATTTCGCCTCGGAAGCCGACATGGTCGCGAAAATGCGGCTTGCTCTGGCCGTTCAACCGATGATCACCGCGCTTTTCGCCAATTCGCCTTTTACCGGCGGCAAGCCCAACGGTTTTCTTTCGCTGCGCTCGCATATCTGGACCGACACCGATCCGGCGCGCACGGGCATGCTGCCCTTCGTGTTCGAGCCAGGCATGGGGTTCGAGGCTTACGTCGATTATGCGCTCGATGTGCCGCTCTATTTCGTCAAGCGCGGCGACGTCTATCACGATGTGGCCGGGGCCTCCTTCCGCGATCTGCTGGAAGGACGGCTGCACGAGCTGCCCGGCGTCCGCGCCACGCTTTCCGACTGGGCCAACCATCTGTCGACCTTGTTTCCGGAAGTTCGGCTGAAGCGCTACATGGAAATGCGCGGCGCCGATGTCGGCCCGCGCGAAAACATTGTGGGCCTGGCCGCGCTCTGCGCCGGTCTGTTCTACGACGATCAGGCCAGCGCGGCCGCGTGGGAGCTGGTGAAGGGTCTTTCCGCCGAAGACCGCCAGAAGCTTCGCGACGACGCGCCGAAACTCGGTCTTCGGGCGACGGCGGGGGGAATCGGCCTGCTCGATCTGGCGCGAAAAATCCTGCCTCTGGCGCGAGGCGGTCTTTCGCGCCGCGGTCGCCTCGATGCAGCGGGCGAGGACGAAGGGCGCCATCTGCTGGCTTTGGAGGAAATCGCCGAAAGCGGGATCAATCTCGCCGAGCGCCGGCTGGCGCTATTCCATGGCAGATGGAAGGAAAACATCGCGCCGGTTTTCGCCGAATGCGTGTTTTAGCAGCTCACATCCCGTCGAAATTCATCGGTTTCAGCCGCAGCCGGTCCTGCGGCGCAGCCGCCTGGGCGTTCTGCATATGGCCGTAATTGGCGTGGGCCGGCCCAGTGGGCAGTGGCGCATGGGAACCCTTGTGCGGCTCGATCTCGCTCCAGTCGGAGCCGCCACTGAACTCTACGCGGAGATGCCCGCTTTCTTGCGCGGCGGCGGAAGAAACCAGCATCAATGGCGGCAGACAAGGCGACAGGACGGCGATTACGCATAAATGACGCAAATTCCCTCGCTTTGTTGGCGCCATGAAAGAATCGCTCCGAATTAAGGCGCCTTTTTTGACCGCAACATGATGGCGACATCATGACCTTGAGTGGTTTTGCTTATCCGCGCCAGTCGCCCAGCGCCGTCTGGACCAGGGCCAAGGCCGCCACAGCCGCGGTGTCGGCGCGCAAGACACGGGGCCCGAGCGAAATGCGCGCCGTGGTCTTGAGGTCGTTGAGCATCTCGCGCTCGGCCTCGTCAAAGCCGCCTTCGGGACCGATCAGCACCGCGAATTTGCCGAAATTCACCCCGGCGGCGCGCAAGGCGGCGACGGGGTCGGCGGTATCCGCCGCTTCGTCGCAGAAGATCAGCAGGCGGTCTTCCGGCCAGTTCGACAGGACTCTCTCCAGCCGCTCTTCGGCCAGCACTTCCGCGAGCGACAATATGCCGCATTGCTCCGCCGCCTCGACAACATTGGCGCGCATCCGCTCCAGATTGACGCGGCTCGACTGGGTGCGGCGGGTCAGCACCGGGCGCAGCCGCCGCGCCCCCATTTCCACCGCCTTTTGCGCCATGTAATCGAGCCGCGCATGTTTCAGCGGCGCGAACAGGTAGTCGAGATCGGGCAGGAAATCCTGCGCCCGCGCCTGTTCCTCGATCCGCAGGGCGGCGGCCTTCTTCCCCGCGGGCGCGAGCGAGGCCCGCCATTCGCCGTCGCGCCCGTTGAACACCAACAGCCGCGCGCCCTCGCCAAGCCGCAGCACATTGACCAGATAATTGGTCTGTTCGCGCGTCAGCTCGACTCTTGCGCCGGACGCCAGCGGCGCCTCGACGCAAAGGCGATGGCTCGTGAAATCCAGCCTGGACATTGCTTTTCCTGATCTCAGGGCCGGCCCTGCGGCAAGGCTAGGTCGAATTCGATCGGCGCCGAACCGGCGACGGTGACGCGAATAGGCGCGTCGAGCGTCGGCTTTTTGGCCGGATGTTCAGCCAAAGTCAGCACAAAAGCGTTTTTTTCGCCGGCCGCGCGGGTTTCGACATAAAATCCCGGGGGGGGCTCGACGAAAATATTTTCCGCCTCGCCCTGCAGCAGTCGAAGCAGCCATTGCGGCTTGTCGTTTTCGCCTGCGACAGGGGAAACCCTTGCGAAAAGCTTGGTTTGCTCCGCGTCGAGCGGCCGAGGAATTTGTCGCAGCGCTCTAGCGAGCAAAGCGGGCGCCTCGGCGCCGGTTTGCGGTTCGGGCGGCATGTCGAGCCGCATCCGGGCGTGAACCGGCAGGCAGATCGCCTCGCAGACGGCGTAATCGAGGCTCAGGTCCAGCACGACCGGCTGGCCTTTTTGGCGCCACGCGATGCGGACG
This sequence comes from Rhodoblastus sp., assembly GCF_052145335.1. GTDB lineage: Bacteria > Pseudomonadota > Alphaproteobacteria > Rhizobiales > Beijerinckiaceae > Rhodoblastus. The sequence goes on along the minus strand of NZ_JBKQOU010000091.1, from coordinate 36,076 downwards.
GGAAACAAAACCTCATGCTGGTAGCCGAATGCCACGACGCCATCCTCGTCGATGCGCGCCGGCTGCGGGAAAAGCACTTTGGCCTCGCCAAGATTTTCCGAGCCTGCGAAATCGAAAGTCGGGGCGGCGCCGGCCTCGCCGGGATCGCGCCAATAGGTGACCGCCGCGCCGTCCAGGCGGATCTGCACCCCGGCATAGCGAAGGCCGTCGATCACGCCGCCGTCGATCAGCCGCGCCTGCGATTTGGCGGAAGAAACCCATTCCGCGCGGGCCGCCGGCGCGGACAAGGCGGCCAAGGCGACCAAAGCGCCGGCGAGCGCGTTACGAAAATTAACGGGTGTTGCTGCTTCACTTTGCGCGCGCATCCTTTAGCATGTCTCCTGCCGCGGCGATTTGGCTGGAATGCCGGGTCGAAGCCCAACATAGGGAAGTCTCAAACGTGAGCAAAGCTGGACCCGGTCCCTATCTTGAAGGCAAATGTCTTGTCGCCATGCCCGGCCTGCAGGACGGCTCTTTCGTGCGGTCGGTGGTCTATATCTGCGCCCATTCCGAGGACGGGGCGATGGGAATCATCCTCAACCATCCCGCCGAAGGCGTCAATTTCGTCGATCTCCTGCTCCAGCTCAAGGTGATCGAGGAAGAGGAAAAATCGCGCGTCATGGAATCGGCGGGCGAGACCCGCGTTCTGGCCGGCGGACCGGTGGACGCCAGTCGCGGCTTCGTGCTGCATTCGCCCGACTACCGCGCCGACGACGCCACCATGGCGATCGACTCCGCCGTGTCGATGACCGCCACGCTCGACGTTTTACGCGCCATTGCTCAAGGAGAGGGACCGAAACAGGCGGTTCTGGCGCTGGGTTACGCCGGCTGGTCGCCCGGCCAGCTCGAACAGGAAATCCTGGCCAATAGCTGGATGATCTGCCCGGCCGATTCGCTTTTGCTGTTCGATCAGGATTACGAATCGAAATATGAGCGGGCTCTGGGGACGATCGGCGTCGATCTGGGATTTCTGTCGGACGACGCGGGACACGCTTGAGGTAAGGAAATTCAGATCGCCACCTGGCGGCCGATCTCCACCACGCCGTCTTCGGGCAGGCGGAAGAAATCCGAAACATGCGCGGCGTTTCGCTCCATCAGGGCGAACAAAGCGGTCTCCTGTCCGAACAGGCCCTTGCCATCCTCGCGCGAAATCACCGTTTCGTGCCCGACAAAATAGGTGATGTCGTCGAGCGGCAGGGTGCAGCCGGCCGCGTCGGCCTGTTTGAGCAAGCCTGGAATGTCCGGCCGCTCCATGAAGCCATAGCGCGCCGTCCCGCGCCAGAAATTCGGAGCCAGGGTGGTGATCGTCAGGCGTTCGTCCGGCTTGGTCCAGGGAACCGACAGCGTGTTCACCGTCAGCACGATGAGTTTTTCATGCAGCGCCCGGTTGTGCCTGATGTGCCAGAGCATGATCGGCGGAACATCGGCGTTGGTGCGGGTCAGGAAGACGGCGCCGCCCGGAACGCGAGCGATTTTTTTCGCCGCGACCTCCGCGAGGAACGGGCCAACAGCGACACCCTTTTGCTGGGCCGCCTGCGTCACCGCGTTCATGCCGCGATGCCAGACCAGCATGATCGTATAGACTGAAGCGGCAAGGATCAGCGGCACATAGCCGCCATCGGCGATCTTGGCCAAATTGGCGAGGAAAAAAGCGGCATCAACCACGAGAAAGGCGCCGGCAATGGCGGCGCTGCGGAGAAAACTCCAGTTCCAGATTTCGCGCATGGCGATATAGAGCAGCGCCGAAGTCATCAGCATCGTAGCCGAAACCGCGATGCCATAGGCGGAGGCGAGGTTATCGGATTTCTTGAAGATCAGCGCCAGGCCGACGGTGACCGCCATCAGAAGCCAGTTGACGACGCCGACATAGATCTGGCCATAGCCTTCCTGCGAGGTCTGGGCGATGCGCAGGCGCGGCAGCCAGCCAAGCTGGATCGCCTGCCGCGTCATGGAAAAGGCGCCGGTGATGATCGACTGGCTGGCGATGATGGTGGCGACGGTCGCCAGCAGGATGAAGGGCAGAAGCAAGGGCGCGGGGCAAAGCTGGTAGAATATATTGCTTTCGGTCGACGCCCCGTCGAGCACGATGGCGCACTGGCCGGCGTAATTGAGCAAAAGGCTGGGAAAGACGATGAAGGACCAGGCCAGCCGGATCGGCCGCGCGCCGAAATGCCCCATGTCGGCGTAAAGCGCCTCGGCGCCGGTAACGCAGAGAAAGACGCCGCCGAGCGCCAGAAAAGACGTCATCCCGTGCGAGGCGAGAAATCTCAGACCATATAGCGGGTTGAGGGCTAAAAGCACGCTGGGATGCAACAGCAGGCCGCGCACGCCGAGAGCGGCCATGACCGCGAACCAGACCAGCATGATCGGCCCGAAAGCCTTGCCGATTTTGGCGGTTCCCAAAGGCTGCAAGGCGAAAAGACCGATCAGGATGACAACCGTCGCCGGCAGCACGAAAGGCTTCAGCGCGGGAGCGGCGACATCCAGCCCTTCCATCGCGGAGAGCACGGAAATCGCGGGGGTGATGGCGCCGTCGCCATAAATCAGCGCCGCGCCGAACAGGCCGAGCGCGACAATCGCCGGACGCTGCTGCTTCTTGATCCCGAGCAGAGCCATGAGCGCGAGAATGCCGCCTTCGCCGTCATTGTCGATGCTCATGGCGAAAATGACATATTTGATCGAGGTGATGACGATCAGCGTCCACAACAGCAGCGATAACAGGCCGAGCACGATATCCGCCGATGGCGCGCTTCCGGTCAGGTTGAGCACGGTCTTCAGCGTATAGAGCGGACTGGTGCCGATGTCGCCGAACACCACGCCCAGAGCTGAAAGCCCCGTGGCGGCGACGCCCGCGCGCGCGCCGTTCTGCGGTGCTTCGATGGATTGGCTCGCGGTCATGTGGCGAATCCTTTTCGCGTCGCAGTTCGCTGTCGCGCCAAGCTCAAAAAAGCCCGCGCGAAAGCGCAACGCGCGGATCAGATCGCCGGTTCGGCCGCCGCCCCCACCAGTTTGCGCGCGTCGGCTGCGCTCAAGGGATGGCCGAAGGCGAAGCCCTGCGCATATTCGCAGCCGATCTGCGAAAATTCGATGACATCTGATTCGCTTTCCGCGCCTTCAGCGACAGCTTCCATGCCGAAATCATGCGCCAACGCCACGACGGAGCGCAGCATGGAGGCGCGGTCGTTCTGGCCCAAAGCCTCCTGGCTTCGGGCGAAGGAGCGGTCGATCTTGATCGTGTCGAAGGGGAAACGCTGGAGATAGGCAAGCGATGAATAGCCCGAGCCGAAATCGTCGAGTGCGAGGCCCGCGCCCAATTCCTTGATCCGGCCGAGTATCTGCGCCGAATACTCGGGATTTTCCATCACCAGGCTTTCGCTCAGTTCCAGCTTCAGCGAATAGGGCAGGACATTGGTGCGGGTGAGGACGTTTTTCACGTCGGTCAGCAGGTCGTGGCGCAGCAATTGCCGCGACGAGACGTTGACGCAAACGAAAATCGGCGGCTGGACGTCGAGCGCCTTCTGCCAGGCCGCAAGTTCGCGCGCCGCGCGTTGCAAGGCGAACAGGCCGAGATCGACGATCAGCCCGGTCTCTTCGGCGATGGGCAGGAATTCGGCTGGCTCGACACGCCCGAGGCGGGGATGGCGCCAGCGCAGGAGCGCCTCGAAACCGGCGACGGTGCGGTCTTCCAGCCGCACCACCGGCTGGAAGAACAATTTGATTTCGTCGCGCTCGAGCGCGTGGCGCAATTCGTTTTCCAGCGCCTGGCGATTGGAGCCCTGCGTGCGCATCGAGGGACGGTAAACTTCTATACGGCCGCCGCCTTCGCGCTTGGCGTGGCGCATGGCGATTTCGGCGTCCTTGAGCATGTCCTCACGCTTGGGATGCCATTGCGGATCGAACAGGGCGATCCCGACCGAAACGCTCAAGGCGATTTCGCGATTGGCGAAGGTCACCGGCGTCGAAATCGCGCGACGGATGCGGTCGGCGAAATTGACGATCTGCTCGGTCTGGCTTTCCGAAACCAGGATGATGGCGAAGAGATCGCCGGAAATGCGCGCCAGCGTGTCACGCGGCTGCAGCAGGCGTCCCAGCCGGCGCGCCACGGTCAACAGGATCGAATCGCCGGCGGAAACGCCGACCGTTTCGTTGATCTTGCGGAAGCGGTCGATATCGACACAGATCACGGTCGGCCGCAGCTCGGCCAGGCTTTCGGCCTGGACCAGCGCCAGTTCGAGCCGGTCGAAGAAAATTTCGCGGTTGGGCAAGCCCGTCAGGTTGTCGTGAACGGCGTCGTGCAGCAGACGCTCCAGCGCGTTTTTCTGGTCGGTCACATCGGCCAGGGTGCCGACGAGGCGCACCACGTCGCCGTCTTGCCCAACCACGGGGCGGGCGCGCAGCCGGAACCAGAAATAATGCCCATCGGAGGCGTGCAGGCGAAAATCCTGGCAGACGCGGCCGCGCCTTTGCTCCAGCACGGTGTCGAGACAGGCGCGATAGCGGTCGCGCTCCAGCGGATGCAGCAGATCCATCCACGAAGCGGCCGGACCCTCCAGCTCACCACGCTTGAGGCCAAGCTGGTCCTCGATTTCCGGGCTGACGAAGATCTGGTCGTTGGCGACGTCCCAGTCGAAAATGATGTCATTGGCCCCGGTCAGGGCGAGCGCTTTTCGTTCGACGTCGGTGATGGCGCCGTGCGCCACGCCGCCGGAAGCGAAGGCGCTCTGCATGATGGTGAAGCCGATCAACATCACCAAAAGCACCAGGCCGCCGAGCAAGGCGGGCGAAGCGAGATCATTGGCCAGCGAGCCGTTGACGGCGAATCCGGCGGCGCAGACCCACACCACCAGCAACAGCCAGGTAGGAATGAGCATGACGGCGCGCTCGACCCCATGGGTGGCCAGATAAAGCACGAGAATGAGGCCGACCGCGGCGATCGTCGCCAGCGAAATGCGCGCCACGCCGGCGGCCACCGGCGCGTCATAGACGGCGAGCCCGGCCAGCGCCAGCAGGAACATCAGCCAGATGCCGGCGACATGCGACGCGCGCACATGCCAGCGGCTCAGGTTGAGATAGGCGAAAAGGAAGACCACGAGTGTCGCCGAAAGCACGGTTTCCGCGCCGGCGCGCCATATTCGATCGGCGTTGACGTCGCTGCCGAAGACCTTGCCCCAGAAGCCGAAATCAATGCAGATATAGGCCAGCACCGCCCAGGCCAGCGCGGCGGCGGCGGGAAAGATCACCGCGCCCTTGACCACGAAGACGATGGTGAGGAATAGCGCCAGCAGCCCGGCGATGCCGATGACGATGCCCTTGTAGAGCGTCAGGCTGGTGTTCTTGTCCTTGTAGGCTTCCGGTTCCCACAGATAGAGCTGCGGCAGTTTCGGCGTCTTGAGCTCGGCGACATAGGTGACGGTGGCGCCGGGATCGAGGGTCAGCCGGAACACGTCGGCGTCGGTCGATTCCTCTTTTTCCGGCGCTATGCCCTGGCTGGCGGTAATCTCGGCGATGCGCTCCGAGCCGAGATCGGGCCAGATCACCCCGGAGCCGACCAGCCGGAAATGCGGCGCGACGATCAGCCGCTCCATCTGCTCGTCGGTGTCGTTGGTCAAGGCGAAGACGATCCAGGCGGGATGGCCGCCGGATTCGCGCGCGTGAACTTCGATGCGGCGGACGATGCCGTCCGAGCCGGGCGCGGTCGAAACCTGGATACGGTCGCCCTGCGACGAATAATTCTCGACCCAGCGGGTGAGATCGATCGCCGACGCGTCGGCCGGCACGCGCACGGACTCGACTGCGCCAGCAGGAAAAATTCCGGCGAGCAGCAACAGAAGCAGCGTCAGGATCGGATAAGCGAAACGAAACAGGCGCACGTGACCTTGAAGGAGGGACGGTTGAGCAAGAAGCGGATTGGATGGAGCGGGACGCGTGCGCCTCGTTCGTGTCGAAACTTTGTCTGGGGTCAATCCAATAGCTGGGCCGGGGCGGGGGCGTCCAGCGGAAAAGGCGCTGCTGCGTGGTCGGGGCTGGATCACAACTGACGTTCCGCGCCGTCGACCGTCTCGGTTTCGTGCAAAAACTCGCGTTCGAGCATGGCGAACAACAGATGGTCCTGCCAGGCGCCGTCGATCAGCAGATAGGCGCGGGCAAAACCTTCGCGCTGGAAGCCGACGCCTTCGAGCAGGCGCCGCGAACGTTCGTTGTTCGGGGCGCAGGCGGCTTCGACGCGATGCAGGCGCATTTCGAGAAAAGCATGCCGCAGCACGGCGCGCACCGCCCGGCTCATGAAACCCTGGCCGGCGTGCCGCTCGCCGATCCAATAGCCGAGAGTGGCGCATTGGGCGACGCCGCGACGCACATTGCCAAGGGTGAGGCCGCCAAGCAGCGCATCGTCTTTTCCGCGGAAAATCAGGTAGCCATAGGCCTGGTCGTCGAGCCGTTCGCGGTCCTGGCGCGCCAGCCGACGCTGGAAGGAGCCCTTGGAGAGATCGTCGAGCGGCCAGGTCGGCTCCCAGGGGGTAAGAAAGCTCCGGCTGGCGGAGCGCAATTGCCGCCATTCATCGAAATCGCCGATCTTCGCCGGGCGCAAATAGACGCCCTCGCCGTCGACACGGACGGAAGGCGGTTTTTTGCGCGGCAGGTGAAAGAGGTCCATGGCTGCACTCTGGATGGATGTGCCTGATTAGCACAGGACAGCGGGATTTTCGACCGGAGCCGCTTATACTCCCGCCAATCTTGCGGAAATTTCGGCAGCGCCCGGCGCCTTGGCTGTCGCGCCGAGAATGGCGACGGTCGGAGGCGTGCGCAACAAGCTGGCGCCGGCTGCGCGCACGTCGGCAAGGCTAAGGCGATCGATCTTCTCGATCATTTCCTGGCGCGGGATGACCCGGTCGAAAATCATGATCTGGCGGGCGATCTGCTCGGCCCGCGCGGACGAACTTTCCAGCGCCGTCAGCAGCGCGACCTTGGTTTGCGCCTTGGCGCGGGACATGTCTGCTTCGCTCAAGCCGTGGGCTGCTTCGGCGAGAGCGTCGAGGCTGACGCTGACCAGTTCCTTCACTTCGCGCCCGCCAGTCGCCGCCTCGAAACCGAACAGGCCGGCGTCGAGATAAGACCAGTGAAAGGCGGCGATGGAATAGGCCAGGCCGCGTTTTTCGCGCACCTCCTGAAACAGGATCGAGGCCATGCCGCCGCCCACCGCATTGGCGAAAATATGCGCGGCGTAGTTCTGCGGATCGGCATAGGCCAGCCCCTCGAATCCGACGACGACCTGGGTCTGCTCCAGTCTTTTCGCGACCTTGATTTCGCCGCCGACGTAATGCGCCGGCGTGGAAGCGACTGGCGCGGCGGTTGGGAGAAGGCCAAATTTTTCCGCTGCCTCGTCGCAGATCTTGCGATGGTCGACCGCGCCGGCGCCGGCGATGACGATATTGGGAGCGACATAATGGCGTTGCAGGTAGGTGCGAATAGCGTCCCGGTCGAAGCGGCGCACGCTCTCGGGTGTGCCGAGAATTGCGCGGCCGACCGGCTGGCCGGGAAAGGCGGCGGCGTTGAACAGGTCGAACACCAATTCGTCCGGCGTATCCTGCAAGGCGGCGATTTCCTGGAGTATGACGTCTTTTTCCCGCTCCAGTTCGCGCGGGTCGAACAGGCTGTTGATCAGGATATCGGCGAGCACATCCAGCGCCAGCCCCGAATCCTCGCGCAAGACGCGGGCGTAAAAGGCGGTGCTTTCGACGCTGGTGGCCGCGTTGAGGTCGCCGCCGGCGCTCTCGATGGCTTCGGCGATGGCGCGGGCGTCGCGCCGCGCTGTGCCCTTGAAAGCCATATGTTCGAGAAGATGCGACAGGCCCTGTTCGGCCTGGCTCTCGCTGCGCGCGCCCGCTGCGACGAAAACGCCGAGCGAGGCCGTTTCCAGCCCTTCCATGGCGTCGGTGACGACCCGCAGGCCGGAGGGCAATTGCGTTAATTCAACCGCCATTTGCGGCCAGGGTCACGGCGCGGGCGCGGGCGCTGATGAAAGCCTCGACCGCCTTGGCGTCATTGGGCAAAACGTCGAAACGCTCAGCTCGCTCGAACAGATCGGCGAGATGCGCCGGCAAGGGCGCCGAAACTCCCGTCGCCGCGCGCACGGCGTCGGGAAACTTGGCCGGATGGGCGGTGCCGAGCGCCACCATCGGCACATGCGGATTCTTTGCAAGATTCTTCCGCGCGACATGGACGGCGACGGCGGTGTGGGGATCGAGCAATGTCTCGGTCTCGCGCCAGGTCCGGGCGATCTCGGCGGAGGTTTCGGCCTCGCTGGCGGCGCCGGCGGAAAAATTCTCGCGGATCTTCTGCATCGCTCCAGCGGGAATGTCGAAGGCGCCGGACTGGTCGAGACGGGCCATCAAGCCGCGAATCGCCTGGGGGTCGCGGTCGAGCGCGTCGAACAGCAGCCGTTCGAAATTGGAGGAGACCTGTATGTCCATCGACGGCGACTGGGTGGCGTGGACGCCGCGCACTTCATAGCGCCCCGTGTCGAGCGCGCGGGCGAGAATGTCGTTGGAATTGGTGGCGACGATCAGCCTTTCAACGGGCAGGCCCATCTGCCTGGCCATGTAGCCGGCGAGAATATCGCCGAAATTACCCGTCGGCACGGTGAAGGACACCGGCCGCCAGGGTCCGCCAAGAACGGCGGCGGCGGTGAAATAATAGACCGTCTGCGCCGCGACGCGGGCGAAATTGATCGAATTGACGCCGGAAAGGCCAAGCTTTTCGCGCAAGGACTTGTCGCGGAAAAAGCTTTTGAGCATGGCCTGGGCGTCGTCGAAGGTTCCTTCGAGGGCGATGGCGTGGATGTTGTCGGCATCCACCGTGGTCATCTGCCGGCGCTGCACGTCCGAGACGCGGCCGTGCGGATAGAGAATGAACACATCGACCTGTTCAAGCCCGCGAAAGGCTTCGATGGCGGCGGCGCCGGTGTCGCCGGAAGTCGCTCCGACGATGGTGGCGCGCTGGCCGTGGGCTTTCAGGGCGCGGTCCATCAGGCGGCCGAGCAGTTGCATCGCCACATCCTTGAAGGCGAGCGTGGGCCCGTGAAAAAGTTCGAGCACGAAAAGATTGTCGTCGATCTGGGCGAGCGGCGTCACCGCCTTATGGCGGAAAGTGGCGTAAGCCGAAGCCAGCATTTTACGGAAATCGCCGGCGGGAAGCGTGTCATCGAGAAAGGGCGAAATGACGGCCTGCGCCACGTCGACGTAAGGCGCGCCAGCGAAGCCGAGCAGGGTTTTCCGCGACAGCGACGGCGTGGTTTCCGGCACATAGAGGCCGCCGTCAGGCGCAAGGCCGGCGAGCAAAGCTTCGGTGAAGGAAAGCGCGGGCGCTTCGCCGCGGGTCGAAATATAGGCCACGATTTTGGGTTTCCGGCTTGGGATCAGCGCGTCTTCTAGCGCCTTGCCGCGCCGCTGTCATGTGCGGGCGCGTTTTTGCCGCCGCGAGCCATGAAAACCAGCGACACCGCGGCCAAAGTCGCGGCCAGCGCGAACCAGGTCAGGGCATAGGACAGATGATTGTTAGGGATTTTCAGCACCGTCGCGCCGCCTTTCGGCCAGCCGCCCGGGTTTTCCGCCGCGTCGGCGTCAATGGAAAAGGGCGCGACCCCGTCGAGGCCCCAATGGGCGGCCAAAGCCGAGGGGTCGCGGGTGAACCACAGGTTTTCTTGCGGTTCGTCGGCGGGGGTGAAGGAATTGCGCGTTTCCGGGCGGCGCATCAGGCCGGTGAGGGTCGTCTCGCCGGCGATCTGGCCGGCCGCGCGGCGCGCCGGATCCTTCAATTCCGCGGGAACGAAACCGCGATTGACAATGACCACGCCGCCGTCTCTGAGTTCCAGCGGGGTGAGGACTTCATAGCCCGGCCCGTCGCCGGCCGCGCCGGTGGCGGAGGCGCGGAAGAGATAAGACTCTTTGGCGTGATCGAAGATTCCGCGCAGAACGACGTGGCGGTAATCGTAATCGTCGGGGTTGAGGGAAGCCCAGGCCTCGCGCGGCGGCAGGGGCACAGCGGGCGCGTCGATGCGGCTGGAGATTTGCGCGAGCAGCGCCTCCTTCCAGTGCAGCCGCTGCAATTGCCAGAATCCGAGCCCTGACAGCAGGCCGGCGCCGATCAGGGTCGACACCAGCAGCAGCCAGTGGCGGCGCAACAGGCCCCGAAAACTCATTTTTCCAGCCGGCCCTCTTCAGCCTTGTGGTGATATTGCATCGCCACCATGAAGCTTTTCAGCGGCCGCAACATGCCAAGGCAGACGATGACGGTCAGGGGAAGGAAGATGACCAGATGGACCCAATACGGCGGCTCGAAAGCCAGCTCCACCCAGAGGGCGAGGCCGAGCACAACGCATCCGGCCAGCAGGATGACGAACACCGCCGGCCCGTCGCCGGAATCAGCAAAACCATAGTCGAGCCCGCATTGGTCGCAAGCCGGGGCGAGTTTGAGAAAGCCCTCGAACAGCTTCCCTTCGCCGCACTGCGGACATTTGCCGAACAAGGCGGCGCGGGTGGGGAAAGGCTGGGACATTTGCTTCCGGTCGTTTCAGTGAATTCGGACGCAACATAACAGCTTGGCGCCCTGGCGGGAAAACAAACCGGCCCGAAAATGGTTCGGGCCGGTCGCAATCCAGTGGCTCGGAAGAACCAATTCCAAGCTTATTCCAAAGCTTTTATTCCATGGCCATGGTCGCGCCCCAGGATCCCCAGACATAGATCGCCGAGAACAGGAACAGCCAGACCACGTCGACGAAATGCCAGTACCAGGCGGCGAATTCAAAGCCGAGATGCTGCTTGGGGGTGAATTGCCCGGCATTGGCGCGAAACAGGCAGACCAGCAGGAAGATGGTGCCGACGATCACATGAAAACCGTGGAAGCCGGTGGCCATGAAGAAGGTCGCGCCATAGATCGAATCTTTGAAGGGGAAGGGCGCGTGAATATATTCATAGGCTTGGATGCTGGTGAACAGCATGCCGAGCAGGATGGTCATCAGCAGGCCCTTTTTCAGGCCCTCGCGGTCGTTTTCCAGCAGTGCGTGATGCGCCCAGGTGACGGTGGTGCCGGAGGTCAAGAGTATAAGGGTGTTGATCAGCGGAAAATGCCACGGATCAATCACCTCGATGCCCTTGGGCGGCCAGTGGCCGCCGGTGAAGGCGACGCGGGCATATTGCTGCGCCTCGCCGGCAAAAAGGCTGGCGTCGAAAAAGGCCCAGAACCAGGCGACGAAGAACATCACTTCCGAAGCGATGAACAGGATCATGCCGTAACGCAGGCTGATCTGGACCACCGGCGTGTGGTCGCCTTCCTGCGCCTCGTTCACCACGTCGATCCACCAGAAGGCGAAAATGGCGAGCAGGCCGATGAAGCCGGCGCCAAATATCAGGCCGCCCAGTTTCAGGCCGCCCACATCGAGATGTTTCATCCAGAAGATGGCGCCGACGGCGGTGGTGAAGGCGAACAGCGAGGCGAGAATAGGCCAGGGGCTGGGCGGCACCAGGTGATAATCGTGACTCGGCTTGGCGTGACCGTCGGCCATTTTCATTCTCCCCTTACGCCCGGTTTTGCCGGCGCGTAGCTAACAATTTTCGGACTGTATTCGCGCTCAACTCTTGCCCGCCTGGCGGAGCAAACCCTCCGCCGCGCCGGATTTCGCCGCCTTGGGCGGCGCAAAAAAAGTGTAGGACAGGGTGATGGCTTCGATCCTGGCCATGGATTCGTCCTGCTCCAGTTTTGGATCGAGGAAGAACACCACCGGCCATTCCGCCTTTTCATGCGGCCCGAGCTTCTGCTCGCTGAAGCAGAAACAAGATATCTTGTCGAACCACGCGCCCGCCTGATCGGGCGTGACATTGAAACGCGCCGCGCCTTCGCTGGCGTGGTCAGACAAATTCTCCGCCTTGAAGAACACTGTCGTCGTCTCGCCGGGGCGCACCTGGATTTCCGCGACCTCCGGCGCAAAGCGCCAGTCGAGGCCGGGCGCGACATTGGCGTCGAAACGCACGGAAATCTTGCGCAGGCCCCGCGATTCGGGCGCGCGCTCCGCGGTTTGCGTGGTTCCACCGTAGCCGGTGACGGAGCAGTACAGCCGATAAAGCGGCACGGCGGCGAAAGAGGCGCCGAGCATCGCCACCGCGAGCAGGCCGATCGCGGCGGCGGTTTTCCGCTGCGCGTCGGTGGAGTTTTTGCGGTCCGGCTCGCGTTGCATGGTCAATCCGGACGGATGAAGACGTTGGAGCCGAGCTTGACCAGCGTCATGGCGTAGAAGATCGCGATCAGTGCGGCGATGGCCAAGGCAATGGCGACATTGCGCTGGCGGCGGCGCTTTTCCTGCTCGGGGGTCAGCGGTTTCACGATGAAAGGCGTTGGCGTCAAAGCAGGGCTCCCGTCCAGATCGCGATCAGCCGTTCAACGACCAGCACGGCGAAAAGCGCGAAAAGATAGAGGATCGAGAAGCCGAAATTGCGCATGGCGATCCTTTTCGCCCGATCGCCTTCCCGGATGCGGAAAACCGCGAGGCAGCCGAAGATCATGCCGGCGCCCCCGAGCGCGGCGACGACGCCATAGGCCGGTCCGGCAAAGCCGAGAATCCACGGCAGCAGGCCGACCGGAGCGAGGACCAGCGAATAAGCCAGGATCTGCGTCCGCGTCGCATCCGGGCCCCAGACATTGGGCGCCATCGGAATCCCGGCGCGGCCGTAATCGCGCGATTTGACCAGGGCCAGCGACCAGAAATGCGGCGGCGTCCACACGAAGATGATGGCGAAAAGCACGAGGCTGGACAGGCTGAGCGAACCGGTCGCCGCCGCATAGCCGACCATCGGCGGCAAGGCGCCGGCGGCCCCGCCGACGACGATGTTCTGCGGCGTCGAGCGCTTGAGCCACATCGTATAAACGACAACATAGTAGAAAATGGTGAAGGCGAGCAGGCCGGCGGCCAGCCAGTTGGCGGCAAGGCCCAGCGTCAGCACCGAGAAACAGGACAGGACCAGTCCGAAGGCCAGAGCCTCGCCGCCGCTCATCCGCCCGGCGGGAATCGGGCGGCCGGCGGTGCGCGCCATCAACCGGTCGATGTCGGCGTCGTACCACATGTTGAGCGCGCCGGAGGCGCCGGCTCCGACCGCGATCGCCAGCAGCGAAATAAGGCCTAGCACCGGATGGACCGGATGCGGCGCGAGCAGGATGCCGGCGACGGCGGTGAACACCACCAGCGACATGACGCGCGGCTTCAGCAGCGCGACATAATCGGAGGGGCTGGCGCCGGAGGCGGCAAGGCCGACTTCGCTTTCGCTAACGAGACTCATAGGCGTTTCGCTCCATTGGCGGGCGAATAGGGAGCGACGGCGCCGCTCCCCAGGCTAAATCAGTGGCCGGCTTCTTCCGCGATGCGCGGCAGTTCGTTGAACTGGTGGAAGGGCGGCGGCGAAGACAGCGTCCACTCCAGCGTCGTCGCGCCGGGACCCCAGGGATTGTCGCCCGCGACGACCTTCTGTTTGAAGGCGTCATAGACGCAATAGAAGAAGATCAGCATGGAGCCGCCGGCGATGAAGGAGCCGATCGACGAGACCTCGTTCCACAGGTGGAAGGCCACGGGATAGTCGATATAGCGGCGCGGCATGCCGGCCAGACCGAGGAAATGCTGCGGGAAAAAGGTCAGGTTGATGCCGATGAACAGCACCCAGAAGTGCAGTTTAGCCACCGTCTCATTGTACATGTAGCCTGTCATCTTCGGGAACCAGTAGTAGAAACCGGCGAAAATGGCGAAGACCGCGCCGAGCGACATCGTGTAGTGGAAATGCGCCACGACGTAATAGGTTTCATGCAGCGCGCGGTCGACGCCGGCGTTGGACAGCACCACGCCGGTGACGCCGCCGATGGTGAACAGGAAGATGAAGCCGATCGCCCAATACATCGGGGCGCGCAGCGAGATCGAGCCGCCCCACATGGTGGCGATCCACGAAAAGATCTTCACGCCGGTCGGCACCGCGATGACCATGGTGGCGAAGACGAAGTAGCGCTGGGTGTTGAGCGACAGGCCCACCGTATACATGTGATGCGCCCAGACGACGAAGCCGACGACGCCGATCGCCACCATGGCGTAAGCCATGCCCAGGTAACCGAAAATCGGCTTGCGCGAGAAGGTCGAGATGATGTGGGAGATGATGCCGAAGCCGGGCAGGATCAGGATATAGACTTCCGGGTGGCCGAAGAACCAGAACAGATGCTGGAACAGGATCGGGTCGCCGCCGCCGGCCGGGTCGAAAAAGGTGGTGCCGAAATTACGGTCGGTGAGCAGCATGGTGATGGCGCCGGCGAGCACCGGAAGCGACAGCACCAGCAGGAAGGCGGTGACCAGCACCGACCAGGCGAACAGCGGCATTTTATGCAGGGTCATGCCCGGCGCGCGCATGTTGAAAATGGTGGTGATGAAATTGATCGCGCCGAGGATTGACGAGGCGCCGGCGAGATGCAGCGACAGGATGACGAAATCCATCGCCGGGCCGGGTGAGCCGGTATTGGAGGAGAACGGCGGATAGATCACCCAGCCGCCGCCAAAGCCCTTCATGCCCGGCGAGCCCTCGAAGAACAGCGACATGCAGAGAAGCATGAAGGAGGCGGGCAACAGCCAGAACGACACATTGTTCATGCGCGGGAAGGCCATGTCCGGAGCGCCGATCATGATCGGCACGAACCAGTTGCCGAAACCGCCGATCAGGGCGGGCATGACCATGAAGAAGATCATGATCACGCCATGGGCGGTGATGAAGACATTGTAGAGATTCTTGCCCGCGTCGAGGCCGAGCGCCGGGTCGGCGCCCTGCAGCAAATGGGCGAGAGCGGGGAAGATCTGGATGCCAGGGTTCAGAAGCTCGGCGCGGATGGCCATCGACATCAGGCCGCCGATCACGCCGGCGATCACCGCGAAGATCAGGTAGAGCGTGCCGATGTCCTTGTGATTGGTCGAAAACAGGTAACGCCGCCAGCCGGTCGGATGGTCGTGGGAGGCGGGCTGGTGCAAGGTCGCGGCGTCGTGCAGGGTTTCGAATTGGGCCGACATGGTGGATTTCCTCGAAATCAGGTCTTAAATGGCGGGCGCCTCGGCGCCGGCCCATTCACTGTTGGCCAATTCAATTCCGGACTGGCGAGGCTTCGGCGAATTGCCCGGCGGCGGGGACGGAGGCGAATTTCTTCTGCGCCTGCGCCAGCCAGTCGGCATAGTCCTTCTCGCTGACCACGCGAACGGCGATCGGCATGAAGGCATGGTCCTTGCCGCAGATTTTCGAGCATTGGCCGTAATAGACGCCGACCCGCTCGGCGCGGAACCAGGCCGTGTTCAGCCGTCCGGGCACCGCGTCGATGCGCACGCCGAAGGCCGGAACAGTAAAGGAATGGATCACATCGGAAGCGGTGACCTCGATGAGCACATTTTTACCGACCGGCACGACGGCCTCGTTGTCCACCGACAACAGCCAGATGTCGCCCTTCGCTGGGTCGATCTGGTCCTCCGGCTTGAGCAGCGAATCGAAGCTGAAGCCGCCGCCCTGGTCCTTGGGATAGGCATAGGACCAATACCATTGATTGGCGGTGACCTTGACCGTCACGTCGGGCTGCGGATTCACCAGTTGGTGGGTGAGCAGGCGGAAGGAGGGAATGGCGATCACCACCAGGATCATCACCGGAATTATGGTCCACGCCACTTCCAGCAAAGTGTGATGGGTGGTGCGCGAGGCAACCGGATTGGCCTTTTCGTTGAAGCGCCACACGACATAGATCAGCAGCGCCAGCACGAACAGGCTGATGAGGGTGATGATCGGCAGCAAAACGTCGTTATGGAAGAAATGGATTTCTTCGGCGATCGGCGAATTGGCCAGCTGCATGCCGATTTCGCCCGGCGCGGGCTTGCCGTCGCCGGGAGGCTGGATATTCGCTTGTTCCGCCATGGCGGCCAAGGGGACCCAAAGGGCCAACGGCGCAAGGCCGAGCAGGCTTAGGCCGGCGACCAGGAAAAAGCGCCTGAGCGCAGACAAAACCGACCGTTCGCCGGAATCCGGACGTGTAATGCGCATTTCGATTTTCCGCTCTCCTGGCGCGAACCGCTATGGCCGCAATTTCCCGCCGCCTGCTGGCGGACTTCTGATTTTGTCGAACCCAACCACAAAGTTTGACTTAGATCAATATGCCTTGGGGATTAAGGTCGCGCTTTCGTCACCGAAGCTCGCCCGTCGTCGCTCGGCGCTTGACAGGAGCGGCTCTTTTGATACGCGTGTCTCGCGGCGGCTTGTTCAAAGAATTGGTCCGGCCGCCGCGGAAAATCGGAGGAATCATGGCGTTCGATCGCAACGGTCCGGGATGGGCCGGCAGGCTTTTTTATGCGACTTTGCTCGTCATGGGTCTGATTTTCGGTTTTGCCGCCGTTCCTGCGGAAGCTCAGGGCGTGGTCAAGGGCAAATATGGCGACTGGGAAATGCGCTGCGAGACGCCGCCCGGCGCCGCGAAGGACCAATGCGCCCTGATGCAGAGCGTCGCCGCCGAGGACAAGCCCAACGTCAATCTGGTGGTGATCGTGCTGAAGACCGCCGATGGCAAGAGCCGTCTGTTGCGCGTTATCGCGCCGCTTGGCGTATTATTGCCGTCGGGCCTGGGCCTGAAGGTCGATCAGGCCGATATCGGCCGGGCCGGTTTCGTCCGCTGCCTGCCCTCCGGCTGCGTCGCCGAAGTGGTGATGGAAGACAAATTGCTCGACCAGTTGCGCGCCGGGACCAACGCCACTTTCATCATTTTCCAGACGCCGGAAGAGGGCATCGGCATTCCGCTGGCGCTCAACGGTTTCAAGGACGGTTTCGACAAACTGCCCTGAGCCGGCGCCCCACGCGGCGCTCTTTCCGGTTTCAGGACAGATGGGGCGAATCGCTCCGCCGGCTTTCCCGGCGGCGAATCGCTTAATTCTGGAGAGCGCATGACCAGCCAAGATGATTCGCCCCCTGCGCGCACGCCGCTTTACGCCCGCCATATCGCCCTGGGGGGGCGCATGACGCCTTTCGCCGGCTATGAATTGCCGGTCAATTACAGCGGCGGCATACTCGGAGAACATCTTTTCACCCGGGAAAGCGCCGGCCTGTTCGACGTTTCCCATATGGGCCAGGCGATTCTCTGCGGTCCGGACGCCGCGCGAAGATTCGAGAGCCTCGTTCCCGGCGATATTCTGGCGCTGGCGATTGGGCGCATCCGCTACACCCAGTTCACCAACGATCAGGGCGGCATTTACGACGATCTGATGGTGACCAAACTCCCGGCGGACGCCCGCGGCGAACGCCTGTTCCTGGTCGTCAACGCCGCCTGCAAATCCGACGACTTCGCTCGGCTGCACGAAAAATTGCCCGAACTGAATCTGGAAATTCTCGACAGCCGCGCGCTTCTGGCGCTGCAGGGACCGCTGGCCGCCGCCGCGCTGGAGCGCCATGCGCCCGGCGTCGCCGACATGGAGTTCATGTCGCTGCAGAATTTCTCCTGGAACGGCGCCGAACTGTTCATCACCCGCTCCGGCTATACCGGCGAGGACGGCTACGAGATTTCGGTTCCGGCGGAAAAGGCCGAGGAACTAGCCGACGCCTTGCTGGCCGACGAGAAGGTGAGGGCCATTGGCCTTGGCGCCCGCGATTCTTTGCGGCTCGAAGCCGGGCTTTGCCTTTACGGCCATGACATCGACTTGGCCACCAGCCCGATCGAGGCGGGCCTGGTCTGGTCGATTTCCCGCCGCCGCCGCGAGGAGGGCGGTTTTCCTGGCGCCGCGCGAATCCAGCGCGAATTGGCCGAGGGCGTGACGCGCCGGCGCGTCGGCCTGCTGCTGGACGGCAGGGCGCCGGCGCGGGAAGGAGCGGAAATCGTCGATGCGCAAGGCGCAACAATCGGGATCGTCACCTCTGGCGGCTTTTCGCCGTCGCTCGGCCGCCCCATCGCCATGGGCTATGTGCCGCCGGCTTTTTCCGCGCCGGGGACCGCCTTGTCCCTGATGGTGCGCGGAAGGCCATTGGCCGCCCATGTCGTCGCGCTGCCCTTCGTCCCGACCCGCTATCACCGTTCCCCGAAATAGCTCCGGAGCCTGCGATGACCAAGACCTTCTACAGTAAGGATCATGAATATATCCACGTCGATGGCGACATCGGCGCGGTCGGCATTACCGATTTCGCGCAAGGCCAGCTCGGCGACGTGGTCTTCGTCGAATTGCCGGCAATCGGCGCCACGCCGAAAAAAGGCGAGCAGGCCGCCGTAGTCGAAAGCGTCAAGGCGGCGAGCGAGGTTTATTCGCCGGTCGCCGGCGAAGTGGTCGAAGTCAACGCCGAGCTGGAGGACAATCCGGCTATCGTCAATGAACAGGCTTTGGGCAAAGGCTGGTTCTTCAAGATCAAAATTGCCGATCCGACCGATCTTGACGGACTGCTCGACGAGGACGCCTACCAGGCGCTTGTCGCCTCGCTGGCGTGAGGCGCCACCGCCTCTCAAGGTGAAGAGCGGCGCTTAAGGCGCCGCTTCGCGAATCATCGGCGACCTCCGATCAGTACGCTTGGGACTCAGCGCTTGGCGAGAATGTCGCGGATTTCCTCCAGCAGGACTTCTTCGCGCGGCGGCGGCGGCGGTGCGGCCGGCGCGGCGGGCTTGGCCGTCAGTCTGTTGACGCCGCGGATCAGCAGGAACAAGGCGAAGGCGACGATCAGGAAATTGAGAGCGGCGGTCAGGAACGAGCCATAGCCGAAAACCGCGCCCATCTTCTTGGCGTCGGCATAGGCCGGATGGCCTTCGAGATGGGCGGTGAGCGGGAGATAATAGTTCGAGAAGTCGAGGCCGCCGAATATGGCGCCGATCACCGGCATGATCAGGTCGCTGACGATCGAATCGACGATCTTGCCGAAGGCGGCGCCGATGATCACGCCGATCGCGAGATCGAGCACATTGCCGCGCATGGCGAATTTTTTAAATTCTTCTAACATGTGACACGTCCCTTGGGGCGGCGGGCGAAAAAGCTATGGCTTTTTTCACCAAAAACGCCGCATGTTCAGAAAATTCGGATCCTTCCCGCTTTCGGGCGAAAAGCGCAAGGATCGGCGGAGGTTAAGCCGCTGTCGACCGCCAGGTCAATTGCTTCGCCAGGTCAATTGCTCCGCAAGGTCAATTGGCCCGCTAAGTCAATTGGCCGGCAGTTCCATCGGTCGAAAGGCGGCGGTCGTTCCGGCGCGAAGCGTCAAAGGAGTCTTATGCTGGCGAGTTGGATCAGCATTGCGGTGACGGCGGGTTATTTCCTGGGCCTGCTGGCGCTCGCCTTCTATGGCGACCGACATGCGGCGCGTTTCCAGAACGGCCCTGCGCGCAAATTCATCTACGCCCTCGGCCTCTGCGTCTATTGCACGTCCTGGACTTTCTTCGGCTCCGTCGGCATGGCCTCGTCCAACGGCCTGGATTTCCTGCCGATCTACATCGGCCCGATGCTGGTGTTTGGCTTCGGCTGGCCCGTGGTGGCGCGGGTGGCGCGGCTGGCCCATGCGCAGAATTCGACCTCCATCGCCGATTTCCTCGCCGCCCGCTATGGCAAGTCGGAAGCGGTGGCCGCCGTGACGGCGATGATTTCAGTGATCGGTCTCGTGCCCTATATCGCCTTGCAGCTCAAGGCGATCGCCGCGACCCTGACCACAGGCTTCGACCTCGGCGCGGCCCCGCTGGAAGGCCTGGACCGCCTGGCGCTCGGCGTCGCCATCCTGCTCGCCGGTTTCGCCATGGCTTTCGGCACGCGCCGCGTCGACGCCGGCGAGCACCAGAACGGGCTGATGCTGACGATCGCCGCCGAATCCACGATGAAGCTCTTCGCCATTCTCGCGGTGGGCGCCTTCGTGGTCTGGGGCATGTTCGACGGCCTGGGCGATCTCTTCCATCGCGCGGCTGGCAGTCCTCGCATCCGCGCCGTTTTCGCCTCGCCGCCGGATCTTTCCGTCTGGATCACTTTGACGGTGCTTTCCAGCGGCGCCATGCTTTTCCTGCCTCGCCAGTTCCATGTCGCGGTGGTGGAAAATCGTGACGAAAACGACATACGCTCGGCCTCGCTGGCCTTTCCGCTCTATCTGCTGGCGGCGATTTTCTTCGTCGCGCCCCTGGCGGTAGCCGGCCTCCTGCTGTTTCCTGAAGCGATGGACCGCGACATCAGCGTCATGGCCCTGCCGATCTACGCCGAAAACGGTGTAATCACGCTGGCCGCCATGCTCGGCGGCCTGTCGGCTGCGACCGCCATGGTCATTGTCGAATCCATCGCCCTGTCGATCATGGTGTCGAACGATCTGGTCATTCCGCTGCTGCTGCGCCTTGGCCGCTGGCGCAATGGCGCGGCGTCGGGCGCGGCGGGCATGCGCATCCTGATCGTGCGCCGTCTGGCCATATTGGTCGTGTTGCTGCTCGCTTACGGCTATTACCGGCTGTCGGGTGAAACCCTGCTCGCCTCGATCGGCATCCTGTCCTTCGCCTGCGTCGCGCAATTGGGTCCGGCCTTCATCGGGGCGCTGACGTGGCGGCGCGGCACGGCGTTGGGCGCCATCGCCGGACTGTTGACAGGCGTCGCCATCTGGGCCTTCGCCCTGCTCGCGCCCTCGCTCGACGCGGGAATGATGCGCTCCGTCATCGCCGCCGCGCAATTCCCGCCGCGTCCCGACCTCCCGGCGCCGGACATTTTCAATCTGCAGATGGCGACGCTGACCCATGGCGTGTTCTGGAGCCTTTTGGGCAATTCGCTCGCCTATGTGGTGTTTTCGCTGGTGCGCCGTCCGACGCCGATCGAAAGGCTGCAAGCCGATATTTTCGTCGGCAAGAACGCGGCGCCGATGGCGCAGGCTTTCCGGCTCTGGCGCACTACCGTGGCGGCTTCGGAAGTCGAGGCCACCGTCGCCCGTTACCTCGGCGAACGGCGCACCCACGAGGCTTTCGCGACCTTTTATCTCGGCCGCGGCCTGGTTTACGATCCGCGCGCCGAAGCCGACATCCATCTCCTGCGCATCGCCGAACATCTGCTCGCCTCGGCGATCGGCGCGGCCTCCTCGCGCCTGGTGCTGTCGCTGCTCCTGCGCCGGCGCAATGTTTCCAGCGCGGCGGCCTTGCGGCTGGTCGACGACGCTTCCGCCGCGCTCCTCTACAACCGCGACATGCTGCAACATGCGCTGGATTTCGCTCGGCAGGGCATTTCGGTTTTCGACGCCGACCTGCGGCTGACTTGCTGGAATCGCGAATTCCACGACATGTTCGACCTGCCGGCGAGTTTTACGCGTGTCGGGGTCGCGCTTGACGATATCCTGCGGTTCAACGCCGAGCGCGGCCTTTACGGCCTGGGTCCGGCCGACGAACTGGTGGCCGGCAGGCTGGAGCGCCTGACCAACAGCGAGCCTTTCCGCATTCCGCTGGCCTCATCCGGCAAGGTGATTGAAACGCGCGCCGCGCGCATGCCGGACGGCGGCCTGGTCGTCACCTATACCGACGTCACCGAACAATATGCCGCAGAACAGGCGCTGGAGGCGGCGAACGAGACGCTGGAGCGACGGGTGCGCGAACGCACCGAGCAATTGACCCGGCTCAACGACGAACTCGCCCGCGCCAAGAGCGAAGCCGAGGAGGCCAATATTTCCAAGACGCGCTTTCTCGCGGCGGCTGGCCACGACATATTGCAGCCGCTGAACGCGGCGCGGCTTTATACGGCCTCGCTGCTGCAACGCGCCGAGGCTGGGGCGCCGAAGGAGGAAACCGGCTCGCTGGCGCGCAATGTCGATTCCGCGCTCGAAGCCGTCGAGGATATTTTTTCCGCTTTGCTCGAAATGTCGCGACTCGACGCCGGCGCGATGAAAGTAGAGTTCTCCAATTTCCGCATCGACGAATTGTTCCGGCAGCTGAAAATCGAATTCGCGCCTTTGGCCGAAAAGAAAGGGTTGAAACTGACCTTCGCGCCATGTTCGCTCGCCGTGCGCTCAGACCGGCGGTTGTTGCGGCGGCTGTTGCAGAATCTGATTTCCAACGCTCTCAAATACACGCCGAAAGGCCGGGTGCTGGTGGGCGTGAGACGCAAGCGCGGCAAGGTGAGGCTGGAAGTCTGGGACACCGGGATGGGCATTCCAGCCGACAAGCAGAGGGCGGTGTTCCGAGAATTCGAGCGGCTGGACTCGGGCATCGGCGTGGCGCCCGGCCTCGGTCTGGGCCTGTCGATCGTCGAGCGCATGGCGCGGGTGCTTGGTCACGCCATTTCGGTGCGGTCGACGCCAAAAAAAGGCTCGGTTTTCGCGGTGGCCGCGCCGATGGCCGCGCCCGAGCCGATGGCGCCCCATCGCGAAGTTGCGCCGGCGCCGGCGCCGCGCCTGTCGCCTCTCGCCGACATGGTGGTGGTGGCGATCGACAACGACCCGCGCATCATCGAGGGCATGAGAACCCTGCTGGCGGCCTGGGGCTGCGCGCCGATCGTCGCGGCAAGCCAGCGAGAGGCCCTGGCGGAACTGGCGCGGCAGAAACGCGTCCCTGACGTCATTCTCGCCGATTATCATCTGGACGAGGGCGATGGCGTCGACGCCATCGTCGCCCTGCGCTGGAAATTCGGGCCGCAAGTGCCGGCGGCGCTGATCACCGCCGACCGCTCCGACGACATGCGGCTGCGCGCCTGCGAAAAGGATGTGATTGTGCTCAACAAGCCGGTGAAACCGGCGAGCTTGCGGGCGCTGTTGGCGCAATGGCGGGCGGCGACCGTGGCCTGAGCCCTGAGAGCGGGCCGCCGCTCAATGCGGTTTGTTGGCGTCGACCTTGGCATGGAAGGCGCAGACGCGCGGCGCGATTTCCTTGCGGAAGCGTGAGCCGTTGAATACGCCGTAATGGCCGACGTCCTTCTGCAGGTAATGCAGGCGCAGCTCCGGCGGAATGTTGGCGCAGAGGTCCTGCGCCGCCTCGGTCTGGCCGACGCCGGAAATATCGTCCTTTTCGCCTTCCACCGTCATCAGACCGACGCGGCGGATAGCCTTGAGGTCGACGAACGCGCCGCGATGCTTCATTTCGCCCTTCGGCAGCAAGTGATGCACGAAGACCGTATCGATGGTCTGAAGGTAAAATTCGGCGGTCAGATCCATCACCGCCAGATATTCGTCGTAAAAGTCACGGTGCTTTTCCGCCGAATCGCCATCGCCCTCCACCAGATGATTGAACATTTCGAGATGGGCGTTGACGTGGCGATCGAAATTCATCGCCATGAAGCCGGAAAGCTGGAGGAAGCCCGGATAGACCTTGCGGCCGACGCCGGGATAAGGGAAGGGCACCGTATGGATGCAATTCTGGCGGAACCATTGCGGCCCGCGCTTTTCCGCCAGCTTGTTGACCCCTGTGGGGTTGCGGCGCGTGTCGATCGGGCCGCCTTCGAGCGTCATCGAGGCGGGAACATGCGGGCTGTTCTCGGACTCCATGCGCGCCACCGCCGCCAGAACCGGCACCGAAGGCTGGCAGACCGCGAGAATGTGGAAGGGCGGCCCGCCGGCTTCGTTCAAGTGCTGGCACATGTCGGCGACGTAATCGATATAGTCATCGAGATCGAACTTGCCAAAGCTCAACGGGACGAGCCGGGCGTCTACCCAGTCGGTGATATGGACGTCATGGGTCTGCAGAAAAGTTTCAACCGTCCCGCGCAACAACGTCGCGTAATGACCGGACATGGGCGCGACGATCAGCAGGCGCGGCTGCCCAACCGCCGTCTCGGGCAGGAAACGCCGCTTGAAATGCAGCAATTGGCAAAAGGGCCGCAGCCAGACGATTTCCTCTTCGATCTCGACTTCCTGGCCCTCGACCATAGCCTTGTCCACACCAAAGGCCGGCTTGCCGTAGCGGCGCGTCATGCGCTCGAACAATTCCGCCGACGCGGCGAGATTGCGGCCCACGGCGGTGTAAGTGATGGGATTGACCGGATTCTTGAACGTCAGCCGGGTGAAATCGGAAAACGCCCGCGCCGGCGCCATCGCCAATTGAGCCATCTCAAAGAAATGATACGCGTAACGGTTCATTGTGCGACCTCATAACCCACGGCTCCATCTCTGGAGGGAGGGGTCAGCATGCTAGAGGAGAACATTTCTTCGGGCAAATAAAGCTTTGCTTCGCGCGCTAGGAACCAGGTGGAATTTGGTCGTAGAGAGGAGAACGTGAGCTTGCTTTTGTGCAAAGCCAAGCTGGCGTTCACAGGAACGTCCTTATTTTCTGGCAGGCGCGCACGGCTCCCGCTATCATGGCGGCGAAGGAGAGCGCCATGTCGCAGATAAAGGTGGCCATTGTTCCGGTTACGCCCTTCCAGCAAAACTGCGCCATCCTGATCTGTCAGTCCACGAATTTGGCGGCAGTGGTCGATCCAGGCGGAGACGTGCCGCTGATCCGTCGCGCCATCGAACAGACCGGCGCGAAAGTCGAAAAAATCTTTCTCACCCACGGCCATGCGGACCACGCCGGCGGCGCCGCGGAAATGCGCGAGATTTTCGGCGCGCCGATCGAAGGGCCGCACATCGCCGACAAGTTCCTGCTCGATAGCCTGGAGGCCGCTTCCGCAAGGTTCGGCTTTGCGTGCCGGAACGTCGTGCCGGACCGCTGGCTCGCCGAGGGCGACCAGGTGAGTTTTGGCGAGGCGAAACTCGACGTGCGTCACTGTCCCGGCCATACGCCGGGAAGCGTGGTTTTCATCAACGAGCCCATGCAATTCTGCCTGGTCGGCGACGTGCTGTTCGAGGGGTCGATCGGCCGCACCGACCTGCCGGGCGGCGATCACGCGGCCCTGATCCGGTCGATCGAGAATAAGCTGTTGACGCTGAATGATAAGATGACTTTTATCAGTGGTCACGGCCCCCTGAGCACCATCGGCGCCGAAAAGGCGCATAATCCGTTTCTTCAGCGACAAGCCTGACCGCGCATGACAGCGCGGCTTGGAGAAAGCCTGTTCCAGCCATGCCCCTTTGCAATCTCCTGATCCATCTGACCGGCGACGACAAAACGGAAAAGCGGCTGCGCTTCGCGGCCGAACTGGCGCGAAGCCGTGGCGCGCGGCTTACCGGGTTGTTCGCCCGCATCGCGCCAGCGCGCGAGGTCGGCGTTGTGAGCGACTGGCCGCCGGCTGATTATCTCGAGGCGGCCACCGCCTGCCGGGCCGCTTTTGACGCAGCCACCCAGGGAATCGACGCCGACTGGCAGGATCTCAACCGCGGCGCGGAAGGGGAGCTGATACCGCAATTCGTCGATTTTTGTCGCCATTTCGACCTGATCGTGCTCGACCAGCCGCGTGGCGAAGATCCGTTGACGCCACCCGATCTAGCCGAACAGGTGATCGTTCAGTCGGGCCGGCCGGTTTTGGTCCTGCCCTTCGCCGGCCAATTCGAGCGCGTGGGGGCCAGGCCGGTGTTCGGCTGGTCGGATTCGCGTTCCTCGGCGCGCGGCTTTTACGATGGCATGATGCTGGCGGCGGATGGGGCGGAGGCCGTGGTCGTCGGTCTTTCCAAGCCGGGCGACACCCAGGTGATGGCCTATCAGAAGGAATCCTTGCGTCTCGCCGTCGCCCACCTCGCCGCGCATCAAATCACCGCGAAGCCCGAGCAATTGTCGCTAAGCGAAATCGGCCTGATGGACGCCCTGCTCAACCTCGCGGCCGACCACAGCGCCGATCTGCTGGCGATCGGCGCCTTCGGCGGCGGCGGCTATCCGCTGTTTTCGCGCGGCAGCGGCTCGCGCTATATGCTCAAGCATATGACCTTGCCGGTATTGTTCTCGCACTGATTTGTTTTCGAGGGCCGCGACGGGTCGCGGGCGCCGCCCTTTATCGGCAAAGCAAAGCCCCGCGGGCGGGGCTTTGCTATCGAGACTGACTTGGCTTATCGAGACTGACTTGGGATCACTGGCAGACGCGCATCCGGCGGCGGCCGATGAAATTGCCGTATTCGTCGTAGACCGGCCGGCGCTCGACCCAGCAGGCGGGGCCGGGGCCATAAACGGGGTGAGCGGCGCTGGCCGCGGCGGCGCCCAGGGCCATGCCGCCGAGGACGCCGGCCGCTACGGCGGGGCCTGGGCCCCAGCCCCAACCGCCGCCGCGATAATAATATTGCGCGGAAGCCGGCGTCGCGAGCGACAGGCCGAGAGTCAGGGCGGCGAGCGCGCCGACGGTGACTTTTTTCCAGGAAACGTTCATTGCAACGCTCATTTATCTCTCCTTCGAATCACTTGCCCCCCGGCGCAAAACCCGCTTGATGCGCAACATGCCGCGATCCGCCTGAACATGGGCTGAACGGATTGCATCGCAAATTTGTCCTTTTTAGGCAAATATCTCAGATTGATACATGACACACGAAAATTCCTCCGGCGACCTCGCCGCCGACCGCCGTTATCAATGGGGCCTGGGCGCCAATGAACGCGGCGATTTCGACGCCGCGCGCGATCTTTTCGTCCAGACGCTCGAACTCGCGCCGTCCTGGGCCCCCGGCTGGTTTGCCTTGGCGCAGGCGCTGGAATCGCTCGGCCGCTTTGATGAGGCCATCGAGGCCTATGCAAAAACGCTGGCCCTTGACGCGGAAGACGCGTTCGGCTCCGCTTTGTGCCTGGCCAATCTCGGCGCCCGCGCCGCGCCGAAAACCGCGCCGCGCGCCTATGTGAAAACCCTGTTCGACCAATATGCGCCGCGTTTCGACCGTCATCTGGTCGAGTCGCTGGCCTATCGCGGTCCGCAAATCCTCGCCGAGGCGGTGGAGAGGGCGGCGCCGGGCCAGACTTTCGCCCATGCGCTCGACCTCGGCTGCGGCGCCGGCCTTTTTGGCGCGACGTTCCGGCAAAAGGCGCGATTCCTGACCGGGGTGGACCTGTCGCCGGCGATGATTTTTCAGGCGCAGGGAAAAGGGCTTTACGACCGGCTGGCCGTAGCCGATCTGGTCGAGTTTTTGCAGGCCGAGCCCGAGGCGAGCGCCGGTTTCGTCGCCGCCGCCGATGTCTTCGTCTACATCGGCGATCTCGCCCCGGTTTTTTCCGCCGTTTCGCGTGTCCTCGCGCCGGGCGGCCTTTTCGCCTTCACCGCGCAGGATAGCGGCGAAGATGGATTTCGCGTTGGTGCGGACCGGCGCTTTTCCCACGGTGAACCCTATCTGGCGGCCTGCGCCGGGCAAAGCCGGTTCACCGTCTTGGAAATTTCCGCCGCCTCGACGCGCAAGGATCGCGGCGTCGACACGCCAGGATGGGTCGCAGTCCTTCGTCGGATCTAGACCGACGTGCGACTACATCGGATCGCTCAGTCTAGTCTTTTGTTTTACGCCTTTTCTTCAGGTCCAGGGATGGTCGCTTCGCCCGTAAACGCTATGGACCGGAACGAATCGCGGCTTTAAGGTGGCGCCGCAAGAATTTCCTAGAATCGGGATGGAAACATGAAGAAAGTTTTTCCAGACGCCAGGTCCGCCATGGACGGCCTGGTCAAGGACGGAATGACGTTGATGGCCGGGGGGTTCGGCCTCTGCGGCATTCCCGAAACCTTGATCGAGGCGGTCAAGGAATCGGGCGCGAAAAACCTCACCTTCATCTCCAATAACGCCGGGGTGGACGGGATCGGCCTCGGCGTCCTGCTCGCGACCAGGCAGGTCAAGAAAATGATCTCGTCCTATGTCGGCGAGAACAAGCTGTTCGCCCAGCAATTCCTCGGCGGCGAACTGGAGATCGAATTCAACCCGCAAGGCACCCTGGCCGAGCGCATCCGCGCCGGCGGCGCCGGCATTCCCGCTTTCTTCACCAAGACCGGCTATGGCACGATTATCGCCGAGGGCAAGGAAACCCGGGCATTCAACGGCGAAAATTACGTCATGGAGACGGGTCTGGTCGCCGATGTTTCAATCGTCCACGCCTGGAAGGGCGACACCGAAGGCAATCTAATCTTCCGCAAGACCGCGCGTAATTTCAATCCGATGATGGCCACGGCAGGCAAGATCACGGTGGCCGAGGTCGAACATTTGTTCGAGGCCGGCCAGCTCGATCCGGACACCATTCACACGCCAGGCATTTACGTGAAGCGGATCGTGCACGTGCCCCACCCGACCAAGCATATCGAACAGCGCACCACGCGCAAGCATACCAGCCCGGCGGCCGCTGCTGGAGGAGACATCTGATGGCCTGGACACGCGATCAAATGGCCGCCCGCGCGGCGAAAGAGCTGCGCGACGGTTTCTACGTCAATCTCGGCATCGGCATTCCGACGCTGGTCTCCAACTTCATCCCCGAGGGGATGAATGTGCAGTTGCAGAGCGAAAACGGCATGCTCGGCATGGGTCCCTTCCCCTATGAGGGGCAGGAGGACGCCGATCTGATCAACGCAGGCAAGCAGACCATCACCGAACTGCCGACAACCAGCTATTTCTCGTCCGCCGACAGTTTCGCGATGATTCGCGGCGGCCATATCGACCTGTCGATTCTCGGCGCGATGCAGGTGGCGGAGAACGGCGATCTCGCCAACTGGATGATCCCCGGCAAGATGGTCAAGGGCATGGGCGGCGCGATGGATCTGGTCGCCGGCGTCAAGAAGGTCGTGGTGGTGATGGAGCATGTCGCCAAGGACGGCCCGAAATTTCTGCACGCCTGCAACCTGCCGCTGACCGGCGCGAAGGTCGTCGATCTGCTGATCACCGATCTGGGCGTCTTCTCCATCGACAAGCATGGAAACGGCGGCGCGAAACTGATCGAACTGGCCGAAGGCGTGACGGTGGACGAAATCAAGGCCAACACCGAAGCGACTTTTGTCGTCGCGCTGTAAATCTTTGCGGCGGGGTTCGCCCCGCCGAATTCTTTCCGCCGCATTTGAACAAGACGTGGTTTCTGCTTGTTTTTAGGAGCACCCGCTCCAGCCTCGGCGTTGCAAGAGGTGAAATGGTATTTCCTCTTTATGTTTTCGACGCCTACGGCACTTTGTTCGACGTGCATTCCGCCGTCGCGCGCCACAGGGTGCTGGTCGGTTCGCAGGCCGAGCGCCTGTCGGAACTCTGGCGCACGAAACAGCTCGAATATGCCTGGACGCGCTCTTTGATGGGCGCCTATCGCGACTTCGACGCCCTGACCCGCGACGCGCTGGATTTCGCCGCCGCCCGCTGCGGCGGCATTTCCGCCGAGGCGCGGGAAAAACTGCTTGAAGCCTACGAGACGCTCGACCCCTATGCCGACGCCGCCCCGGTGCTGGCGGCGTTGCGGGCGCAAGGGGCCAAGACCGTGATTCTGTCCAATGGAACGACGGCGGGGCTCGAACGCGCCGTCCATTCGGCCGGACTGGCGGATTTGCTCGACCCATCGCTCTCGGCTGACGCGCTGCGCGTCTTCAAGACCGCGCCCGCCGTCTACCAGATGGTCTGCGATCGCTATGGGTTCCGGCCGGAACAGATTTCCTTCCAGTCTTCCAATCGCTGGGATGTGGCGGGGGCGGCGAAGTTCGGCTTTCGCACGGTCTGGATCAATCGATCCGGCGCTCCGGATGAATATCTGGACCTGCCGCCGACGCTGATCGCCGCCAGTTTGGCGGCTTTGCTCGACGCATAAAAAAGAGGCCGCCGGAAGATCCAGCGGCCCAAGTCTAGGGAGGAAACGCCCAAGGAGGGCATGCGGAACAGGCAAGGCCCGTTCCACAATTCGAAATCTATGCTGCGTCGCACAATATGTCAAGGGGTTTTGCTGCAGCGCAGCAAAAATTTTGTGCAACACTGCGGTGTTGGCTGAAAACATTGCGAAATCGAAGGAGAAACTGGAGCGGGGCCTTCACCTGCCGCCCCAACAAACCTGTCCGCGAGTCCCGGCGCGCATCTGCGGCGCGGAAAATCGCGCTCTGGTTGCAAAAATTTGCGGACGTGGCGAAGGTCGAAAAAAGTTAAAAAACGCGCGATTTTACGATTAATCTGCGATAAAACGCGTCAATTTCTCTCCTTTTTCGTTCGTTTTAGCCCTGTTTAGCCGACTCAACCGCAAGGTTGCGCTTTGTGGCCCAGGAGGCGCGGACTGAAGGTTTGCCAACAGAAAATCGTTTTATTTCAAAGCGGAAAAGCGGCGGGAGCCGGCCGGGAACAGGCAAAGTTTCACGTGAAACAAAACGAGAACAAAGCTCACGGCGGTTAATTGCGCTTTTCACTCCCCATTTTCACTTTCACTTTTTCATCTCCACGCGCAGATGAGGCCAAACCCGATTATGTCGCGCACTTCGCAGGGCCGGATTCGCAAGCGGCTGGATCTGTACAGAACTATTGCTGCGACAGGACGCGATATTCTTCGTCGTTATAACCGCGCTGGATCATGATCGCGTGTTCAGCGCCTGAGTGGTCGCGCCATTTCGCCTTGCAAAGCTGCGGCCCGCACAGGACTTCGGGAAAACGATAGAGCGGCCTGCCGGAATTGATCATTTTCAAGCCGTAATTGGCGTCGGGCTTCCAGCCATGCGCCAACAGGGTCTCGCGCAATTCGCGGTAGCTTTGTCCCGAATGAATGTCCTGCGCCGAGCCGGGGAGTGCGGCCAGCACCAGAACGAGGCCGCCGACAAGGGCCGCAACATTTCGCCGATTCGTCTTCATGCCGTCTCCTGTTCGAGTTTATCTCAATGAAGCACAAAAATCCTGGATCTTCGCGCAGGCTTTTTCCAACGCCTCGTTGGAGGTGGCGTAGCTGACGCGGAAATTCGGCCCCATGCCGAAGGCTGAGCCCTGTACCACCGCGACGCCCTGTTCTTCCAGCAGCGCCGTAACGAAATCCACGTCGCTGTTGATTATTCTTCCTCCGGCGGAAGTCCGGCCGATGGCTTGCGCGCAGGAAGGATAGACGTAAAAGGCGCCTTCCGGGCAGTGGGCGGAAAGATGCTTCGCCTGATTGAGCATGGAGACGACGAGATCACGCCGGATTTCGAAAATCTTGCGGCTTTCGGCGATGAAATCCTGCGGCCCGTTCAACGCCTCCACCGCCGCCCATTGCGCGATGGAGCAGGCGCCCGAAGTCTGCTGCCCCTGGATCAGGTCCATCGCCTTGATCAGCTTTTCCGGGCCGCCGGCATAGCCGATGCGCCAGCCGGTCATGGCATAGGCTTTGGATACGCCGTTCATCGTCAAAGTGCGGTCGTAAAGCGCCGGCTCGACCTGCGCCGGCGTTTTATAAACGAAATCGCCATAGACGAGATGTTCGTAGATGTCGTCGGTAAGGATCCACACCTGCGGATGGCGCAGCAGAACATCGGTCAGCGCCTTCAGTTCGGTCTCGCTATAGGCGGCCCCGGAAGGGTTGGAAGGCGAATTCAGGATCGCCCATTTCGTGCGCGACGTAATCGCCTGTTCCAGCGCTTCCGGCAGCAGTTTGTAGGATTGTTCCGCCTGCGTTTCGACGATGACCGCGGTCCCGCCGCAAAGAGCGACGATTTCCGGATAGGACACCCAATAGGGCGCCGATACGATCACTTCATCGCCCGGATTAAGGCTGGCCATCAAGGCGTTAAACAATATCTGCTTGCCGCCCGCGCCGACGATGCACTGCGACGGCGCGTAATCAAGCCCGTTCTCGCGTTTGAATTTTTTGACGATGGCCTCGCGCAGCGGGAGAATGCCGGCGACCGGACCATATTTGGTCTCGCCGCGCCGGATCGCGTCGACGGCCGCCGCCTTGATATTGTCCGGCGTGTCGAAATCCGGCTCGCCAACGGAAAGGCTGATGATTTCGCGCCCCTGCGCTCTCAATTCCCGCGCCTTCTGCGTCACCGCAATGGTGGCGGAAGGTTTCACACGGGAAAGGGCGTCCGCGAGGAAGGCCATTGTTTGCCCTGGGGGTGCAAAATTGTGCGCGACCTTACTGCCGGGAGGAAAAAAGGGAAGCCGGAATCTTTTACAGCCGTGTCGGCGCTGTTCGCTGGCGCCCCCTGCTTTGCGCAGGCGGAGAAAGGGGAAGGGCCTCAGGCAACCAGTCCCGCCAGTGGTTTCACCGCCGCACTGTCGGGAAACACATTCGTTGCCAATATCCCCGCAGGCGCCTCGAAATGTTCGGCCAGCACGCCCTTGAGCACAGCGCGAAGGTCGGTCGTCGGCGTGAGGTCGCGGGTTTGGTAGAGTTTGGAATCGGCGAGGCCCGGCCAGTCGTAGACGCCGCGTCCGCCTTTGACCGCGCCGCCGGCCAGCAAGGCGAGGGTTCCGACGCCGTGATCGGCTCCCGCCGTGCCGTTGATGCGCACGGTGCGGCCGAATTCGGTCACCGCGACGATAATGGTCGCACCCCATATATCGCCGAGGCCGCCTTGCAATTCGTCGAAAGCGCCGTCGAGGCCGGTGAGAAGCTGCGCCAGCCGGCCGCCGACCGGGCCTTCGTTGACATGGGTGTCCCAGCCCTCGAAGGACAGGGTGGCGATGCGCGGTCCGTCCGGCGCACGCATCAGCCGCGCCGCGCCCTGCGCCGCCTGTCTCATGCCGGCGACGGAATCCAGGCCGCCCCGCGGGCGCTGATCGCCGCCCATGCCGGAATCGCGCGCCAGAACCTCGACATGCAATCCCTCGGCGAGCGCCTTTTGCAGGACGGGATCGCGCTGGCCATAGAGGTCGAGCAGGCGGCTGGCGAGATCGTCGGAGGCCGGAGCGATATTCTGCGGCGCCCAGCCGAGCGCCGGCGCTGCGCCGCGCAATATCAGCGGCGCGGTGGCGCCGACGCCCAGCCCTTCGCCGGAAGCGCGAACGCCGCGCGCGGGCAAAGCGGCGATGAAACGGTTGAGCCAGCCGTCGCGGACGAGGCCGGGAATAGGCTGGCCGCTCTCCAGCACGTCCTGACCGTCGAAATGCGAACGTTCGCGATAGGGCGTGGCGACCGCCTGGACGAAAAGCGCCTGTCTCGCGTCATAGAGCTTCTTGAACGTCGGCAGCGCGGGGTTGAGCGCGAACAGCGCGTCGAGCGGCAGGGCAGCCTTGTCGCCGGAAGTCTGCAACGCCAGGCCGCCGCGCTGGCGGAGATAATCTGGATCGCCGACCGGGGCCACGGCGCCCAGCCCATCGAGCGCGCCGCGTAAAATGATGACGATCAGGCGAGGATCGCGCGTCGCGGCGCTCGCCCAGTTCGGGAGGGTGGCGGCGACGAACAGGCTGGCCGAGCCGATCAGGGCCTGACGGCGATTGACGGAATGGGTCATCTTCTTTGCGCCTCCGGCGCCATCAGCAGAAGGGCGAGGCCCTGCGCCCTGGTTTCGGCGCGGGCGACGGTTTTCCGCGTTTCGTCGGAAGCGCCTGCCCCGAAAGCGGCGTCGAGCAATTCGCGGGGGTCCGGTGGATCGCGCAGGCGATTGGCCCATTGCGACGCCAGATCGAGCCGCAATTTCATGCCTTCCGGCGAGGTCCAGGCGGCGGAATCGTCAGGAAAGCCGTTGGGGCCGGGCGGCCGCCACAATGGCTGGCCGAGCATGGCGAGGCTGGAGAGAACGGGTCCGGGATCGTCGGGCGCGCGCCCGAACAGCCGGGCGCTGGCGAGGCAATATTCCCAGGGCGTGCGCATTTTAGTCGGCGGCGCGGCGAAGGCTTCCGGCGAATCGACCAAAGCCAGCGATACGGCGCGAAGGTCGCCGTCGGTTTTGACGAAGACCTGTGCGAGACGATCGACCAGAGCCTGCGGCGGCGCGTCGGCGATGAAATGCTTAGTTAGTTTTGTCGCCAGATGGCGCGCGGTTTCCGGCCGGCGGGCAAGGGCGAGCAGGGCGGCCTGCGCCTGGTCCTGCCCGGCCTGCAGATAGTCGGCGCCGAGCAGTTTTTGCGCCCCCGGCTCATGAATATGGGGTTGGAAGACAAAAGAGCCGGGCGTCCCCAGCTTTCCCTCGCGTCCGACGAAACGCCAGCCGGTGAGCATGTTGGACAAAGCGATCACATCGGCCTGGCTGTAGCCGCCGTTGACCCCGAGCGTGTGCAATTCGAGGATTTCGCGGCCGAGATTTTCGTTGCGGCCGCGATGCTGCTTCTGGCCGGCGGGGGAGTCCGGTCCGATGCTCTGCTGGTTGTCGAGATAGAACAGCATGGCCGGATGGCTTTCGACCGCCAGCAGCATGTCGGAGAAACGGCCAAGCACATTTGGCCGGATCGCTTCGCGCTCGAAGGCTCCAGCGGCGGCGCGGGTCGGGCCGCCCTTGGCGACGGAAATGGCAAAATGATTCGACCAGAAGGCGACTAGCCGTTCGACCAGGCCAACTCGGGCGATGAAGGCGCGGTTGATGCGGGCGCGGGCGTCGGCGCGAAAGAACATATGGTCTGCCGAGGGCGGCTTTGGCGGCTTGGCCGCCATGGCGCCGGGCGGGTTGGCGCTCGGCGGCGCGACCGCTTCGGGCATGGTTTTTTGCGCGGCGATATCATTTTCCATGGCGAGATTTTGCGCGAGTTTTTCACGCTCGGCCTTTTTCGCGTCTTCTTCGGCGAAAAAAGTTTGCAGCGCGGCGTCGCCGCTGGGCAGGCCCGGGCCGGCGAGCAGGGCCGCTCCCGGCGATTCGAGTTCGGCGTGCAGGAATCCGCGCGGATCCAGGCTGGCGGCGGCGAGGTCGCCGTCGCCGCAAGCGCCGAAACCGAAGCGCGTCAGGGCGATAAATCCCTGTCTTTCATCTCTCACGGCCATGGCGCTCTTTCGTTCCAGCTTGTCGGACCAATAAAGCACCGCCTGTCTGAAAGCGGCATGAACGAATCGAGCTGAAAAACACTGCGGCAGAATTTCTAAACCTCTCGCTGGCAGTATGCAGCCATGAATCCAAAAGCCACCTTCGGCCGTCGAAGCCGTAACACCAAGATTCCCGCCGCGTCCGCCGTCTCGTTAGAACCGGCGCTGCGCCCGGAACAGCGCGCCTTGCTGTTCGATGGCCGTGAGGCGCTCTCGTCTAAAAAACCTGTATCGACCGGAGAAATTGCGCCTTGGTCGGGTCTCGCCGCCTTCGCCGCCGGTTTCGCGGTCACCGGCCTCGTCGTCGTTTCCCTTCTGGTGAGCGGCCCGCAGGAGCCGGTCGCGCTCGCCAGTTCGATTTTCGCCACCGGCTCCAATCTCTCCGCCAATCTCTGGCTGACGCAAAAATTCTGCGCCTGGGCCCGACGTCCCGGCTTGCCGGCCTTCGCCCTGACCGGCGCGGCGCTGGGCGTCGGCGTGCCCTTCGTCACCGAACAACTCGGCTTCGGCGAGACGGAATTGGGCTTTGGAATGGAGGCCCTATCCGGCGCCGGCGCAGCGCTGCTTTACCGATTGCTGGCCGGACGAACTGCTTTTCCCCGAATTTCGGGTGAAATAGCAAAAAATGAAAATGGCAAAAAGTGAAAATGACGAGGTGAAAACGCCTGATTTGCCTCAGTCCCGGCTCGGTCTGCTTGCGGCTCGCATAATAGGCGAAAAAGGCGGGACCGGTGGACGCCCAATCGGGAAGCACGATTTCCAGGGCGCCTGAGGACACTTCCTGTTGCGCACGCCGTTCGAGAACATAGCCCAGGCCGACGCCTTGCCGCGCGGCGTCGACTGTTGTTTCAGTGTCGTTCGCCGCCAGCGGGCCTTGCACTTCGAGGCGAACCATGTCGTCGCCGTCGCCCAGTTCCCATTTGAAAACGGAATTGTCGCCCAGACGCATCCTGATGCAATCGTGATTTAGCAGATCGGCTGGAGTTTGCGGGTATCCGCGTTGCTGGAGATATTCCGGTGACCCGATCACGACCCAGCTCAGCGGAGGCGTCAGCGCGACCGCGACCATGTCTTCCGGCGCCGTGCCACCATACCGCACTCCCAGATCGAAGCCTTCCGCGATGATATCGACGGGCCTGTCTTCGGCGGTGATAATCAGCTCAACCTGGGGATAGGCGGCGACGAACGCGCGCAAGATCGGTCCGATTAGCAGGCGCCCCGCGTCGCGGGGAATGTTGATGCGAAGTTCGCCGACAGGGTTCTCCCGAAAGGTCTCGATTTCGCCCAAAGCTTTGGCGATGGTCTCAAACCCTTGATCGAGGCGTTGGGCCAGGCGCTTGCCGATCAGGGTCGG
>NZ_JBKQOU010000090.1:0-5856 GCF_052145335.1 Rhodoblastus sp. | reverse complement strand
CGGCGCTTGCGGCCGGCCTGCATGCGCATGTCTCCGACCCGATCCTGGCGAAGTCACAGGCGATCGCCATGCTCGCCGGGCAGGCAAGAGGCCACGATCATGGCCTATGCGGACGGCTTTTATCTCGTTGGCTTCGGCCTTGTGCTCAGCCTCGGCGCGATCACGCTACTGCGTAAGCCCGGCAGATTCGGCGCTCCGGCGGGAGCGCATTGACGCGTTTTGTAGGAAGTCCTTGCGCGAATTCTCTGGCTCAGCGTTTTCTGCTGCGAGCGGCCGCGCCTCCGCCAACGTATGGAGCTGCTTTGGTCGGCGTGTTGTGGTCGTTTTCGTCGACAAGTTTGCGCCATCTAGCCAGTCGCGCGGGCTCCAATGCGCCGTTGGCAACCGCCGCCTGCACTGCGCAGCCCGGTTCATGGGCATGAGCGCAATCGCGAAACCTGCAAAGCGGGGCAAGCTCCGTAATTTCGGCGAACAGGGTACTGACCCCATCGGCCGCATTGCTGATATGGAGCGTGCGCATTCCCGGCGTATCAATCACCCAGCCGCCGCCCGCAATGGCGTGAATCGAGCGCGAGGTCGTAGTGTGGCGTCCTTTCGCGTCGTTTTCCCGAATCGCTCCGGTTTGCTGCGGCGACTCCTGCGTCGTTCCCACAAGAATATTGACCAGTGTCGATTTGCCGACGCCAGAGGAGCCGACCAACGCCACCGTCTGCCCGACCCCGCACCAAGGGGCTAACGCCGTCGCAGCGTTCCGGGAATGGGGAGACAAGGTCACGACGGCCAAGCCGCGTTGCAGGATTGCGGCCTGCTGCTGGTAGGACTTCGCATCATCGGTGGCGTCGACCTTGGTCAGCAGGATCACGGGATTGGCGCCCGATTGGTTTGCCAGCGCCAGATAGCGCTCCAGTCGGGCCGGGTTGAAATCAGCGTTACACGAAGTGACGATGAACAAAGTATCGACATTGGCGGCGGCAAGCTGCGGGGTTTTCGCTCCTTCCGTATGCCGTTCCAACAGGGTTTTGCGACTCAACCGACGCTGCAGCACCAAGGTTTGAGAATCGACAAGCACCCAGTCGCCAACGGCAAAGTCGCCGGTGTTGGCATGAACGGGAAGGGTCAGCCGGATGGGGCCGGAAGGAGATATCGCCGTCAGGCGCGCACGGTGGACGCAGGTGATACGGCAAGGATCAAAGGCGATATCATCAAGCTGCCGCTGGTCCTCGAAAAAATCAGACCAGCCGAGATTTGGCAAAGAGTTCGAGCGGACCGGATCGGAGGAGGCTGTCACCATTGCGCCCATAGGCGCTCGTTCTTATTCATGAATACACTCCTTAGCCGTCCCTGCGGTTTGGCCAATGGCTCAGCTGAAATCAAACCCGCCCGCGGAAAGTAACATCATATTTGATCCGGCGAATGCGGTTTAACAGGCGGGGAAAACAAATGAGCGCGGAAAGCGATGCGGTCGCCGCCTCGCTGAGTATCGCGGTGCCCGACGCCCAACATAACCTGCCCTTAACTCGATCCGATCCCGTGACAACCCAAGTGTCGCCTTTCCGTCCGCGCTTCTGCACTTTCGAATGTCGCAATTCTACAACAAGGCCGAATAATCGCATCCATTTTCCAGGGCGAAATTGTATCCCGGATTTGGGTATGACAAGTTGCGATTGAAGCTGAGGCTCGTTTTCATCCTAGGGGATTTTACATGCGCAAATTCGCGCTCGCCGCCACCGCCCTCTTCGCGCTCGCCGGCCAGGCGACAGCCGCCGACCTTCCGTCGCAAAAGGAAGAGCCGATATTGGCGCCGGCGCCGAACGACTGGCATTTCGAGGCGACGATCAATGGCTGGGCGCCGAGCCTGCTCGTCAATACGGGCTTCGCCAACCGTCCGTCCGTCTCCGGCAATTATGGCTTCTTTAAGCTTCTCGATCATCTCTATGGCAATGTCCCGGTGAGCTTCGTCGCCCATAACGACAATTTCATTACCGGCCTGGACCTCTACTGGGTCCGCCTCGGGGTGAACGCGCACGTCGATGTGCTGCCGGCTGGCCCTTTCGGCGGCGTGAACCCCAGCTTGACGCTCGGCGAGACGATCCTGACGGGTTTCGGCGGCGTGAGGCTTCCGTTCGGCTCGCCTGATTTCAACCTCTACGCGATCCTCGGCGGCCGCTTTTTCAATTTGAACGAAGCGATTGGACTGGGCGTGCCCGCCTTCGGTTATGGCCTGAATACGAAGGTGACCAAGGATTGGGCGGACCCGATCGTCGGGTTGGTCATGCGCAATCGATTCGACGACAAATGGTTCGCGGATGGTGAGATGGATATCGGCGGCGTCGGCGGAAGCGCGACGTGGCAGTTCTTCGGCGCCCTCGGATACAATTGGACGCCGTCCATTGCATCGACCGTGGGCTTCCGTGCGCTCTATGCCTACGATCAGCAGTATAACGACTTAGGCGGCAGCTTCCGCATTCATCAGAGCTTGTTAGGCCCCCAGGCGACGATCACCTACAAATTCTGATCGGCGCTGGCGCGCGATGGCGCCTTGCCATGCGCCGGAAGGAAATTCGCCAGAGCCCCGCTCCGATCGAATCGGAGCGGGGCTCTCATTTTTTGAATCAAAGCGTCTGCGCTCGGGTCGCAAACTCAATAAGGCGTAGCGCCGCGGACCGTGTCGCCGACGTTGTCGCCAAGATGATCGAATTGCGACCCCATATGGTCTCTCGTCTCGGGATCGATAATGGCGATCGGCGCCGAAGCGGCGATGCCAGCCACCGAACCGACGGTCGAGGCGGCGCCCGAGGTCACCTGAACAACCTTCTCGCCGATCCCCGTCTTGCCGGCGAAACTCTGGCCACTGGAAAGGCGGCTGCCGATCAGTTTGACTACTTCGGGACTTTCGGCGAATTTCGAATGGTTCAGCTTGTCGTCGGTAGTCACATCGGTCAAATCGATGACCGTGATGTTTTCCTCGCTGAACTGGGAACGGAAAGGCTCGGCATTCGGGTCCACGGCGCCGATGCGCGGCACGCCACCCCATACCTTGCGCGATATCCTCAAGGCCTCGTCGTCACGCGACACGAACAGCGTGAAAGGCGGTCGCGGCTGGCCCATTTCGGCAATCTGCCTGCGGAACACATACATATCGACATCCGGCGCGGCCAGCATGACGTTCTTGATCTTCGGCGCCAGCCGCTTGTCGCGGATCGCCATCTGCCTCAGGGCTTCGAGCGTCACCCAATTGCCCATGGAATGGGCGAGAATATCGATCTCTCCCACGTCCGGATCGCGTTGCAGAGCTTGCAACAGCTTCTCCAGCGCGTCGCGCGAATAATTGGCGCTTTCCCGATCGTAAGTATAGGAAAACAGATCGCCGCGCGAAGGCCACGTGAACAGGATGGGCACGGCGACCAGATTAGAATCATGGGCGATCTGAGCCATGCGGAACACAGCCTCGCCGAAGCGCGTGTTGAATCCGTGGACGAAAACCAGCACTTCTTTCTTGCGGGCATGGCGCAAGCTTTGGTGCAAGACCTTCAGCGCCTGGGCTTCGTCGATCCGCTCGGTCCGAAGCGCGACGAAATCCCTGGACGGGTCGCCGACCTCCGACGAGGAGACCTGGACGTCGCCGATCTTGCGATTGGCGTCGGGCGGGATCGACACGGTAATGTTGGCGAAATTGACTTCGTCGTCGCGTTCGCCGGAATAGAGCTGCCCCGGCAGGTCCGACGGCTTGCGTGTGGTCGCCACCAATACGTTGACCGCACTGGCGCCCGGCGCCGTTTCCTTGACCGGAATCAGTCCACCCGACGACCGTCCGCTGCAAGCGGTCAGCGCCATTATCGAGGCTAGGCAAACGGCCGTCAGGCCCGGTTTCGCACGAAACAAATGGGAGACCCCTTTTGGAAAGCGGTTTTCCCTACCATGTCGCGCGCCCGAAGCCTAGGGCCCGGCCGTTTTTGGCGCTCAATGTCCCGAAAGTTTGGCGGCGAGCCGCGCGATCTGCTCATCGTCCGGACGAACCGCCGCCAGCCGTTTGGCCAAGGGCGCGGCGGCGTCGACATCGCCGGCCGCGAGCGCGTCGCTCAGCAGCGCGTTGAGCAGCGACGGGTCGTAGGGATGGAGCGCCAGAGCCTCGAGGAACACCTTTCGGCTCTCCTCGCTTTTCTTCAGCGATTTGAGGGCGACGCCATAGACATAGGCGAAACGGGCGTCGTCCGGCGCGAGCTTTGTCGCCTGGGAGAATTGGTCCAGCGCCTCCGTGTACTTCTTCTGCCGCACCAGGGCGAGGCCCAGAGCGTGATGTGCTGCGGCGTTGTCGGGCGCCAGCGCGAGGGACTTCTGCAAAGTCTCGACCGCCAGCGCGTCGCGGCCCGTGCCACGATAAAGATCGGCGAGATTAACCGACAGTTCGGACGCCTTGGGGTCGAGCCGCAATCCGGCGAGGAGTTCCACCTCCGCCTGTTCATATAATTGGCGGCCCATAAAGAAAGTCGCGAGATTGGCGCGGCCTTCGGGCCGGTCCTCCTCCAGACGCATGGTTTTTTCGGACTCAGCGAAGAGTTTTTCCAGAGCAGCAGCCTGCGCCGGGGGAAGTCGATCGAGTTGCAGCCCCGACAGGGCGCGGCCGACCTCCAGCCGAACGGCGAGAACCGGATCAGCGATCAGCCCGTCCAGCCGTGTCAGCCTTTCTTCAGGAGGCTGCATCGCGATATTGCGCACGGCGGCGACCCTGACCATCGGATCGGGGTCTTTCAGGCGCTGGCGAACGGCCTCGGTGACCGCCGCCGAGGGGAAAGCCGACAATTCCAGCACCGCCGTGCCGCGGGCAACGGCGGGCGTATCAAGGTTATTGGCGAAGGCGATGAGGCGGTCGCGCGCGTCGGGATCGCCTTCGCGCGCCAGTTTGAACGCCTCGCCATAGATCTGCAGCCCCTTGCGCACGGGGCCGTGCCATTTTTCAACCGCGTCTGCGGCCCATTGCGCCGATTTGTCCTTGTGGCAATCGTTGCAGGCGTTGGGCGTTCCGATTTTTTGCGTCAGGTCCGGCCGGGGAATGCGGAAGGAATGATCGTGGCGCGGATCGACGACCATGTAGGTGCGCACCGGCATATGGCAGGAAACGCAGTCCGGGCTGCTCGCCGTGGCGACGTGGCCGGCATGCTTCACATCGGCGAATTTCTGCTTGTCGTGGCACTGCGAGCAGATTTCGCCGCCCTCGGCCTTGAGCTTTCCGGAATGCGGGTCGTGACAGTCAACGCAGGTCACGCCCTTGGCGTACATCAGGCTTTGCTTGAAGGCCTGATCGTTGAACACTTCGTCGCGCATCTGGCCGTCGGCCTCGAACAGGCCTCGCTGCAGCAGCGACGACATATGGGTCTGCGCGAGTTCGCGGCCCGGCTTCCAGTCCTCCGAGATCGTTCCGCGCCGGGCATGGCATCGGGCGCAAAGCTCGACCACGTCTCCTTGCGGCCGAGCGACGCCCTTGGCCGGGCTGCCGGTGGCGGGGTCCGACGTCCAGTCGGCCAGCGGGCGCTGCGGGACGGCGTCGGAGAAGCCTTTCAGCTTGTCCGCCTTCCGCGCCGGGTCTTTCGCCCAGGCCAGATGGCCGGCGCCGGCGCCGTGGCAGCTTTCGCAGCCGATGCTGATTTCGGAAAAAGTCGTATGGTAGGAGTTGGAGGCCGCGTCATAGTTCTTGTGAAGCGCGGTCGAATGGCATTCGGCGCACATGTAGTTCCAGTTCTGCTGGCGGCCCGTCCAATGCAATATATCGCCCGCCGGAATCGGCTGGTCGCCATAGACGTGGAACCAGCGCTGGCCGCCCCGCTCTTTCGGTCGCGTATCCCAGGCCCAGGGCAGCAC
>NZ_JBKQOU010000089.1:0-11199 GCF_052145335.1 Rhodoblastus sp. | reverse complement strand
GTAACAGCAGGCTTGCGCGCCGCCGAGGCTTTCGTCGCGGCCGATCGCCCCTTCGAGGCGCTGAAGACCCTTCGAGGGCTGTTCGCCCTCGAAGCCGAAATGATGGAAAAAAAGCCGGCCTCAGCCGCCGCGTGATGTTAGAGGAAAAAAGGCCATGACCGTCTCTCCCGTTGCTACCGTCAGCGCCCCCGCCGCTGCTTCCTCCACCGCCGCCGCCTCGGCAGCCAGCACGACCGCGGCTTCCGCGACACTCAATTACAACCAGTTCCTGCAATTGCTGATGACCGAAATGCAGAATCAGGATCCGACCCAACCGATGGATCCGGTCGCGCAATTGTCGCAGCTCGCTTCATTCTCGGCGGTCGAGCAGCAGGTGCAGACCAACACAACCTTGACCTCGCTGTTGAACACCAACACGCTGTCGCAGGCCGAATCGGCGGTGGGCCACACCGTCACCTCCGCTGACGGTTCGGTCAGCGGCACGATTTCTTCGGTGACCATCAATTCGAGCGGCGCGACCGCCAACCTCACCAATGGCCAGACGGTGACGCTGGTCTCCGGCGTCACCATCTCGTGAGGCATGATGCGGTGAATCACGCCGATGAATGAAGCCGACGCGCTCGATCTCCTGCACTCGTCGATCTGGACGATTCTGCTTGGCGCAGGACCGGCGGTCACCGCCGCCATGGCGGTCGGCATAGCCATCGCCCTGTTTCAGGCGCTGACCCAGATCCAGGAAGCGACGCTCACTTTCGTTCCGAAAATCATCGCCGTCCTGGTGGTGCTGGCGCTGAGCGGCTCGTTCATCGGCGCGCAGATTCATTCCTTCACCGAACAGGTCTATAGCCGCGTGGAAAAGGGCTATTGAGCGGCAGTTTGAGGCAAGCTTTGGCGACCATCCTGCCTTATCGAAACGATAAGGTGAAACATGGCGCAAGCAGCGGCGATCACTTCCCTGCAACCCGCGGCCAAGGGCGGGCGCGACATCGCCTTCGCCCTTGGCATCATCGGCATCCTTTGCATCTTTTTCCTGCCGGTTCCGGCTTTCATCATCGACCTGGGGCTGGCCTTTTCGATCGCCTTGTCCGTGCTGATTCTGATGGTTTCGCTTTGGATCGAAAAGCCGCTGGAATTTTCCGCCTTCCCCACTATCCTGCTCGTTTCCACCATGTTGCGGCTGGCGCTGAACATAGCCACGACGCGCCTCATTCTCACCCATGGCGCGCAGGGCGTGACGGCGGCGGGTTACATCATCGGCGGCTTCGCGCGGCTGGTGATGGGCGGCGACTTCGTCATCGGCCTGGTGGTCTTCATCATCCTGATCACCGTCAATTTCCTGGTCATCACCAAGGGCGCGAGCCGCATCGCGGAAGTCGGCGCGCGCTTCACCCTGGACGCCATTCCCGGCAAGCAGATGGCGATCGACGCCGATCTTTCCGCCGGTCTGATCAACGACAAGGAAGCCCAGCAGCGCCGCCGCGAACTGGAGGAGGAAAGCTCGTTCTTCGGCTCGATGGACGGCGCCTCGAAATTCGTGCGCGGCGACGCCATCGCCGGTCTGATCATCCTCGCGGTCAATGTTTTCGGCGGCATCGTCATTGGCGTCACCCGTCATTCGCTCGACCTCGCCGCCGCCGCCGACGTCTATACCAAATTATCGGTCGGCGATGGCCTGGTCTCGCAAATTCCGGCGCTGATCGTCTCATTGGCCGCCGGCCTGCTGGTCTCCAAGGGCGGCACGCGCGGCGCGGCCAACAAGGCGGTGCTAGGGCAGCTCGGCAATTATCCGCGCGCGCTCTACGTCGCCAGCGGGTTGCTGTTCTTCCTCGGCCTGACGCCGATGCTGCCGTTTTTTCCCTTCGCCTTGTTCAGCGGTCTCTTGGCTTTTCTCGGCCACTCCATTCCGAAAAAACTGGCGCAGGAGCGCGAAATCGTGGAGGCGGCGCAGCGCGCGCGCGAAGAGCAGGAGCGCGCCGAGGCGAAGAATTCGGTCAAGGAATCTTTGCGCACCAGTGAAATCGAACTGGTGATCGGCAAGCAGCTTGCGGCGCGGCTGTTGCAGTCGCAGAACGAGCTTTCAACGCGCGTCGCCCGGATGCGACGGAAATTCGCCGTGCAATATGGCTTTGTCGTGCCGGAGATCAAGGTTTCCGACAGTCTCACCGCGCCGCCGAAAAGCTATCAGATCAAGATTCACGGCGCCATCGTCGCCACCCAGGAAGTGCGCATCGGCGAATATCTCATCATCAACGGCGACGGCCGGCGGCCCGATACGCCCGGCGAGGAAACGCGCGAACCGGCCTTCGGCATGAAGGCCTACAGCATTTCCGATGCTTTCGTCGC
Source organism: Rhodoblastus sp. (assembly GCF_052145335.1). Taxonomy (GTDB): domain Bacteria; phylum Pseudomonadota; class Alphaproteobacteria; order Rhizobiales; family Beijerinckiaceae; genus Rhodoblastus. The sequence goes on along the minus strand of NZ_JBKQOU010000089.1, from coordinate 8,856 downwards.
CGAGGCGAAACGCCGCGGGTTTAATCCGGTCGACAACATGTCGGTGCTGCTGACCCATCTGTCGGAAGTGATCCGCAACAATCTGGCGCAACTGCTTTCCTACAAGGACATGCGCGCCCTGTTCGACCGGCTGGGGCCCGAATACAAGCGCCTGCTCGATGAAATCAGCCCCTCGCAAATCTCCTATTCCGGCTTGCAGGCGGTGCTGAAACTGCTGCTCGCCGAGCGGATTTCGATCCGCAACCTCCAGCTCATTCTCGAAGCCATCGCCGAAATCGCGCCTCATGCGCGTCGCGCCGAACAGATCGTCGAACATGTGCGCATTCGCATGGCCCAGCAAATCTGCGGCGACCTCGCCCAGGGCGGCGCGTTGAAGATTTTGCGACTGGGCAATCGCTGGGACATGGTGTTTCACCAGAGCCTCAAGCGCGACGCCAAGGGCGACGTGGCGGAATTCGACATCGATCCTCGGCTGGTCGAGGAGTTCGGCGAGGAAGCCTCCGGCGCGATCCGCCGCCATATGGACGCCGGCGAGCATTTCGTCATCATCGCGGCGCCGGAATCGCGCCCCTATGTGCGCATGATCGTCGAACGCCTGTTCGCAACCCTTCCCGTCCTGTCACATCTCGAACTGGCGCGCGGCGTCGAGATCAAATCGCTGGGCACGATTTCGTGAATGCGATTTCGGGGGAAATGGTCACTTCCGCGCTGATCCTGTTCTGCCGCATCGGCGCCTGCCTGATGCTGGCGCCGGGCTTTTCCAGCCCTCGCCTGCCGGTTCGCGCGCGACTGTTCATCGCCCTGGCGCTGACCCTGGCGCTGGCGCCTGTCCTGACCGGCGGCAAGCCTATCGTCATCGCTCATTTCGCCGCATTGGCCGGCAATATCTTCGGCGAGTTATTTATCGGCGGAATGATCGGGCTGCTGGGGCGACTCTATTTCCTGGCGCTTGAGACCATGATGATGGCGGCGTCGATGAATATCGGCATGAGCAATGCGTTCGGCGCGCCGATCGACGAAAACGAATTGCTGCCGCCCATCGCCACGCTCGTCACCTTGACCGCGACCTGCCTGATCTTTGCTTCCGGTCTGCACTGGGAGCTGATCCGTGGCATTGTCGCCTCCTATGCGATCATGCCGGTCGGCTTCGCCCTGTCGCCCGCGGTCGCACTGACCTCGGTCGCCGACAGTCTGGCGCGGACTTTTGTCATAGCGCTCAGGATCGTCAGCCCGTTCATCGTTTTCGCCGTCGTCGTCAATATGGCGATTGGCCTGGTAAACCGCCTGACCCCGCAAATTCCGGTTTTCTTCATTTCCGGTCCGCTGGCGATCGGTCTCGGATTGGCTTTGTTCTACTTCGTTTCCGGGCCGATGGTCTCAGAGTTCATTTCGCAATTCGCCGATTGGGCGGTCAAGGGGAACTGATGCGCGATCGACATAAATCGCTGGCCCGATTGCTCCAGGTGAAGACCCAGTTGCACAAGCTCGAAGAAGCGCGGCTGAACGAAACCCGGCGGCGCCGGCAGGAGATGGGGGAAGAAAGGCGCGCCATGTTCGCGCTCCTCGGCGACGAGGAAAAGACCGATAGTTTGATCCTCGGTCTGGCCTGCCGGCATATATCGCGAACCGACAGGAGCGAACGCGATCTCGACATTGCCGAACAGGAGCAAAAGCAGGCGCTGCTGCGGCGCAGCGCGCAAAAAAAGGCGTTGGAGAAGACCCTGAGGGAGACGATCCGAGCGATGGAGCGCGACGCGGAAAGGCGCGCCTTGCTCGACATCGCTGAAAGGCTCGCCGGGCAATCGCGGACCAGCCTCCCGTAAGCTTGACGTTCTATCATTCCCCAAGACATACGCGGTTCCCCAATGGCGATTTCTCCGGCTTCCGATATCATCCTCGACGTCGCCCGCGCGGCCGATCCGCAAAAGGCCATGGCGACGACACGCGCGCTCGACGCAGGGGCGGGCGGCGACGCGACGAGTCAGTTTTCGCGGGCGCTGGATGGCCTCGTCGTCGCTCCGTCGCACCCGGATTTTTCCTACCGGAACCCGATCGCTTCGACGCTCGGCGGGCAAGGGTCGGCGGCGCAAAAGGCCGCGATGGGCCTGGAAAGCGTGCTGTTGAAAAGCTTCATCGACCAGATGTTGCCAAAGGACGCCGTGGATGTTTTCGGCGGAGGCGTTGCGGGTGACGTATGGAGGTCCATGCTGTCGGATAAAATCGCCGATCAAGTGGCGAAATCCGGGGCGCTGAAACTCGGGACCCGGCTGTTCGCAACCCATCAGGATCTGCTGCATTCGGCGCGGCAGCAGAAGTTCGGTCAGTTCCCGTCGGCGCCGCCGACGGCTGGTAAAGTTTGACGAGGCGCGCATGGTCCAAAAATCGGGCGCGTCGCCGCGTCAACAAGCCAGCGCACAGACCGCGTTTTACGAGGCGATTGGCCGCATGGAAACCCTTGTCGATCAGGAAACGGCGCTGCTGCGCGAAAATCGCGCAGTGGAATTGACCGATTTCAACCATCGCAAGCAGCAGGGCCTGTTGGAACTCAATCGAATCCTGCGTAATTTCAGCCATTTCGACATTCAGCTGGTGGACCGGGAGTGCATTCGCCGACTGGTGCGCAAGCTCGAAGCCAATCGCCAGATTCTCGCGCACCATTTGCGGGCGATGGATGAAATCTCCAGCCTTGTTTCGCGGGCCATGCAAGAAGCGGAATCCGACGGGACCTACGATCGCGGCGGGGCTTGAGTTTGATTCGGGAGTGCTGCAATGGGGCCTGCTGGAGGGACCGATGATCAAGATGCTGGTCCTTGCGATTTGGGTGAGCGGGATCACCGCTTTTACCAGCGCCGCCGCATCGCATTGGCTGGGCCTGCCGTTCATGGCGCCGGCCGCTGACAGCGCGCCGCCGCTCTACGAATATCGCAAGACGCGGGTGATCAATGTGCCGATCATCGCCGACGGCGCCTTGCTAGGCTATGTGATCGTGCAGTTTCTCTATGGCGTCAATGTCAAGGTGGCGGAGAAGCTCAATGTCACGCCTGAGGTCTTCATCATGGATTACGCATTCCGGACACTCTACGGCGATCCCAGCCTCGATTTCCGGCGTCTCGACAAATATGACATCACCGGTTTGACGATCCAACTCAAGAATATGGTCAATGAAAAACTGGGCAATGGATTGATCCAGGAAATCCTGATCCAGGACTTCTCCTACATGCCGAAGGATCAGGCGCCGCGTTGAAGGCAGTCGCGGCGGCTCGCACGAAAGACAGTTCCGCGCAAGCGCCTGGCCGTAAATTCTGAAGGGTGGAGAACAATCCGGAATAGCGCGCGCGCCAACTGGCGCTTCTTGCGGCCCCCAACTCATGGTGCGTCAGGCATGGAATTTTTTCGTCACGGAATGACGCGTGCGGCACGTTCGGCGCCGACGGATGTTTACGCGGCGTTGGCGGCCTTGCTTGGTCCTCGGCTCGACGGGATCATCGACGAATTTTATTCGGGCTTGCAGGCGGACCCCTCCAAAGGCGGAATCCTCGCCAAATCGGGAAAGGTCGATGGCCTCAAGAAAAGTCTCAAGCAGCATTGGCAATTTGTCCTGTCGCGCACGCCGGACGCGGAGACCGCCAAGCGCGCGCGCCGCGTAGGCGGGGCCCATGCGCGGATCGGATTGCGGCCGGCCGATTACATCGACTCCTATGCGCTATTCTTCAAGCAACTGGCCCGCATCATTCTCGCCGCGACGCCGCGCCAGTCCCTCTTGCTCGACGCGATGGCCGAAGTGCTTTTCGCCGACATGAGCGGAGCCCTGACAGCCTATTTCGCCGGAATCGAATCGGTGGCGCGTGAGCGTGAAGCGCTGGATCTGGTGCAAAGTGTAAACTCGGAAATGGAGGCGTCGAACGCGATAGCGGAGACGCAGTCGGTCTCGTTGGGCGCCATTGTCGCCGATCTCGAAAAAGTGTTGATGGAATTACGCGGCGGCGTCTCGCTGGTCAAGGACGGAGCCTCCACGGCGTCCGATTCCATCGCCTCAGTCGCCGCTGCGGTCTCGGAATTGCACGACTCCAGCCGGGAAGTCGGGCGACAGGCCAGGGAGGCCAACGCTTTGGTCGGCGATGCGGTGGAGCGGGCCGACGAAGCGACGCGGCGCTTCGTTTTGCTGGCCGCTTCGGCGGCGCGGGTGACCGAAATCGTCGGCCTCATCGGGGGCATTTCCAATCAGACCAGCCTGCTCGCGCTCAACGCGACTATCGAAGCGGCGCGCGCCGGAGAAACGGACGCGGTTTCGCCGTCGTCGCCAATGAGGTCAAGTCGCTTTCCCAGCGAACCAATGCCGCGACACGCGATATCGCCAGTCAGATTTCCGAAATCGAAAGCGCCACCACGGCTGCGGTCGGTACGATGAAGGACATGCGTGAAATCATTGGGCGCATTTCCGAAATAGCAGCATCGGTGGCGCTCAGCTCCGGGCAGCAGGTCGAGGCGATCCAGGAAATCGGCCAGAGCGCAAATTCGGCCGCGAGCGGCGCGGGGCGTCTGGGCGCCAGCGTGGACGTGTTCACCGGCGCGGTCGCCGACGCGGACCGGGTGGCGGAAAAAGTTACGACGCAGTCGCGCCAGGTCAGCACGCTGTTCGAGCGCCTGTCGACGCGGCTGATGATGACTCTACGCAATTTCGCCGACGCCGATCAGCGCCGCAATCCCCGTTCGCCGGCCAAAGTTCCGGTCGAAATGACCATAGGGGGGCGCAGCGTCAATGCCGATATCGTCGAGATTTCGGAAGGTGGCGCCTTGATTGTCGGGCTGGCTGAAAAGCTGGAATTGGGAACGGTCGTCGAAGCCAGGCTCAAGGATATCGGCCCGCTTCGGGCGCGCGCGGCAGGCGTTTCGGAATTCGGTCAACGCCTGCAGTTCGTCGAAGTCCCCGATGCGACCGCTTCGGAGCTGAAAACGTTGATGCAGCGTCTATTCGGCAAGGAGGAGGTTTTCCGCGAAATCGTTATCGCCCGAGCTGGAATGATCTCCCGCCTTTTTGAGGAGGCGATCGCCAAGGGCGAGATTTCCGAAGCCGATCTTTTCGACGTCAATTACGTGCCGATCCAGAACTCCGATCCGAAACAATATCGCAATCGCGCGCTCGATTTTCTCGATCGTCGGCTGCCCGCGATTCAGGAGCCGATTCTCGACCTCGATCAGGCGATCGTGTTTTCCGCCGCCGTCGATCGCAATGGCTATCTGCCGGTGCACAACAAGAAATATTCCGCGCCGCAGGGCGAGGATCCCATGTGGAACAACGCCAATTCGCGCAACCGCCGGATATTCGACGACATGACCGGGTTGATGGCCGGGCGCAACATCCAGCAAATCCTCAGTCAGACTTATCCGCGCGATCTTGGCGGCGGACGGGTGGAGCTGATCAAAGATATTTCCGCGCCGATCCATGTCCGTGGGCGGCACTGGGGCGGCCTGCGCATGGGCGCCAAGATTTCCTGAGGGCCGCCCGGGCATCGAGACGCCGTCGGCGCCGATTTCTCAGAAATCGGCGCTTTTGCAAATCACGCCCGCCGGAGCGCGGCGCGGCGGGGTCAGTCGCGAATCCGCGACCGCCAGGGAAAAAAGCCGCAACCGTTCGGCAGCCACGCCACAGGAGCCGTCGAAAGCGAGATGCTGGATGTCGACGCCGGCGCGCGCCGCATTCAGGCAGAGATTGAAAAAGGCGGTGACGCCATGCCAGCAGAACTCCATGTTCAGAGAAATCGTCGGGAGAGCGTCCCAGAGAACTTCGAGATCGGCCGACCATGCGTAGCGCAAGGCGCCGTGTTTGAAATAGAGTTCGGCGGACGAATTGACCAGATCCTCGAGATTGGCGCAACGCTGTGCATGAACATAAACGATCAGGTCGACGACGTTGATCAGACGCAGTTCCGTTGCAACGTCGGCCAGGCTCTCGGCGAGGAGTTTTTCGCAGGACAGCGTGAAGTCAGCCGCAAATTCGGCGTTTTCCATGGAAGTCGCTTTCACTGGCTGCGCGGTCCTGCACCGCTCTTGTTGAGGAAATGGATGAGTTCGGCGATCACGCGATAGAATTCCGCGGGGATCATCATATCGACTTCGACACGGTCGTACATGGACCTTGCCAGAGCCTTGTCTTCGATCACCGGAATGCCGTGCTCCTCGGCGATTTCGCGAATTTTCAGGGCGATCAGATCCTGGCCCTTGGCCACGACTTTCGGCGCGCCGCCTTCCGAGCGCACATAGCGCAAGGCGATGGCGTAATGGGTCGGATTGGCGATGACTAGCGTGGCGTTCGGCACGGCGCTCATCATTCTCTTGCGTGAACGGTCCAGCGCCACCGAGCGCAGCCGGGCCTTGACCATCGGGTCGCCCTGGATCTGCTTCATCTCGTCCTTGACGTCTTGGCGGCTCATCCGCAGATCACGCTTCCAGTGCAGCCGGGACCACACCAGATCGGCGGCGGCGAGAGCGAAAACGGCGGCGGCGATACCGGCGAGCAGGCGCGTGACCATGGAGAGCAGGTGGTCGGCCAAGCCGCTTGGATCGGAATAAAGCGTCGCGACGGCGGAGGCGATTTCGCTTTTCAGGATCAACGCCGCGATGAAGCTGACGGCGAAAAGTTTCAGCACGCTTTTGGCGAATTCGGCGGCGCCGCGCGGACTGACCAGCCGCGACCATCCGGTCGCCGGAGAGACGCGCTCCCATTTCGGCGCGATCCGTTCCGTCACAAGACGCGGCGGATTTTGCGCGAACGAGGCGACCAGGGCGCTGGCGACGAAAAGCACGAAGGCAGGAAGCACGAAAGCCACTCCGGCTTCGGTGACGGCGGCGAAAAGGGCGCTCGCGTTGCGTCCCTCGCCGAGGCGGAACTGGCCGCACTGGTCGAGCATTTGCTGCAAGCCGCCAACCAGGCGAGAACCGCCGGAACGCAGGAAGAAGGCGAAAAACAGCAACGATGCGAGCAGGCTGGCGAACAGCGCCGTCTCGCGGGAAGTCGGCGTGTCGCCCCTTTCGATCGAATCGTGCAACCGCTTCTCGGTCGCCTCTTCGGTCTGGCTTTCCTTGTCGGGCTTGTCGCTCATGCCGGCCTGCTTTTCTGCCGGACGCGCCGGTCAAGGCGACTCATTCGAAGATGGCGTCGCTTTGGCCGCCGGAATTGATTTCGATCTCGTTGCGTTCGGCCATTTCAAGCACGGCGTCGGCGATGGCGCGACGCGCCTTCAACACGTCGCGCTGCTGCGCCGGGCCGCCGGTGTTCAGTTCGCTTTCCACCATGCGGTGGGCGCGCGCGCCCATCGAGGAAAGAATGAGCTCGCGGAAAGCGCCGTCGGTGCCTTTCAGCGCCAGCACGACGCGATCCGCCGGGAGGCGGTCGAACACCGTGGTGCGCGCCTTTTGCGAAAGCTTGGCGATGTCTTCGAAAGTGAACAGCAGCCCCCGTAGGGTCTCGGCGTCTTTTGGCCGGTCTTCGGCGAGGCTGGTCAGCACGTCCTCGATCTGGTCACGCTCCATTTTGTTGATGATGTCGGCGATCTTCGAGTGGGTGTCGGCGCCGGTGTTTCGCGCGACGTTCAAGAGAAGATCCTCGTGCAGCGTCCGCTCCAATATCCGCATCATCGGGTCCATCACCGGGCGGGGCGACAGCATCCGGCGCATCAGGCCGTTGCGCAGGTCGCGCGGCGTTTGCGCCATGATCTTGGCGGCGGTCCCGGAGGAAAGTTTTGAAAGAACCAAAGCGAAAGTCTGGGGATGCTCTTTCAACAGATAGGAGGCGAGGACGCTTTCCGGCGCGGCGGAAAGGCGGTCCCACATGGCCTTGTTGGAATTGCCGAGCACATCGGAAAGAATTTCGGCGGCCTCCTCCGGCTCGAGCGCGCCCGCGAGCAGATTTTCGGCTTCGCCGGCCGACCCGAGCAATTCCGCGCCCGCGGAAAACTGCTCGGCGAAATCCTCGATCAGTTTTTCAATGGTCGCGGGATTGACCGAGCCCAGCTCAGACGCGGCGCGCGTGACCTGCCGCAATTCGAGCGAATCGAATCGCTTGAGCAGCCGGCCGGCGATTGGCTTGTCCAGCGCGAGCAGAAGCGCGGCCACCTTTTCGGCGCCGAACAGCGGGCGCGCCAGACTATAGGCGCGTCCCGCCTGCTGCGACACGATTTTCGCGACTTCGTCAGGCAAAGGCGTCGACATCGGCGGATCCCACGATTTCGGTCAGGGAGACGCCAAAGCGCGAATTGTCTTCATCGACGACAACGACTTCGCCGCGCGCTACAATGCGTCCGTTGACGACGACATTGACTGGTTCGCCGACACGCTGGTCGAGAGCTACGACGGCTCCGCGCCCAAGTTTCATCAGATGGGACACCGGCATTTTTGCCGAACCCAGCACAACCTGCACGGTGACGGGGATGCGCAGGATGGCGTCATGCCCGGAGTTTTCGAATTCCGGCGCGGCGAGACCGGGTTCCGGGGCGTCAGCGGTTTTCGGGAGTTCGACGGCGTCTGACATTTTTGTCCTCGGGGATGGAGAAGCCTATTTGGCCTCAGTTGCGCCTGCGAGCGCAAGGAATTGCGCGAGCGGCATTTCGTCGACGTCGACGCGGTCGGAGACTTTCAACGTGTAGTGGCCTCTCGACTGTCCGAGGTCGCACCAGAACAACGGCTGGTTCTTGCAATCGAGCCGCACTTTCGAAAGGGCGGAGGCGTTGACGGGGAGGATGTCGCCGACGCGCCATTGAGAAATTTCGCCGAGCATCACGGTCTTTTCATCGAGAATGCCGATCGCGGCGATCTCGGCTTTCTGCACGCCCAGATGCATCAGTTTCTGCCAGCGGGGGT
>NZ_JBKQOU010000088.1:0-9028 GCF_052145335.1 Rhodoblastus sp. | reverse complement strand
GGGACCTGCGCTAGTGGGGCCCGATGGGCAGCGCCAGGATAAGGCGCCCGCGCCAAGGGCCGGATTCTGACTCGTTTTTTTCAAAGCTCTGGGACGCGACTCTCATGGCTCGCTATAAAGAAGCAATAAGGATTAGCGTTACAGGTTACGGTTTATTTAGATCTGTGGCATTCGAGTAACGGAGCCTTTACTTTTTCAACGCCCAAAAGCCATCCTTCGCAATTCATCGCCTTCGACGAGTTGCGTTGGACAGCGTGACGGCGGATTTGTGGAATGCCGGACGCACGAAAAGGCGGCCGATCCGGTGGGATTGCCTGCTTGGGTGGCATGTTTGCCAGAAACATGCCATAGGCGCAGCAGGCAAGCGAAATGACCGCCTTGGTCCATAATATCATTTCAGATCAATGTGATATAATAACATCAAGAAATATGGCTAATTTTGTGGCGCCAAGTCGCGACGGTATTGCGCGAAAACTACTGGGCAATTTGCCTATTAATTAGGCGCTATGCCAGCGCTTGTGTTTTCCGGCTCTCCAATGCTCTGGGACGACCGCCGTAAAAAGGCCACACAAGAACATAATCAACCTGAGCCAGGCAAAAACCTGGGCAAAAACCTTGGCAAGCGGCGGCGATTAAGTGTTATTCGGTCTCTCTGAGGCGAGGGGCTACGGTTAGGGGAAGCCTTCATTATGACGCGCGCGAAAAACTGGATCGGATTTCTGGCCGCTGCGGCCCTTTGCGCCGGACCTTTCGTCGCCGCAGCACAGAGCCCGCTGTCGCCGGCGCCGATCGAAAGCCAGCCTCTGCTCCCGCCAGCGTCCGCAACGCCGGCTGCTCCCGCAGCCACCGCTCCTGCTGCTCCCGCAGCCACCGCCCCTGCAGCTCCGGCAGTCGCCGCGCCCGCCGCCGCTGCGCCGGCCCCCGCCGCCACCGAGCCGGCGCCGCCGTCCGCGACAGCGCCCTCGACCGCGGGCGCGATAGAAAAACCCAAGCCCAAGCCGAAGCCCAAGCCGGTCGCGCCTCCCCGTGAAATGGCGCTATCCGACGATCCGACGCCGGTTCTTCAGCCGGAAACCTTCTTCGCCACCGCCAAGGCGTCGGAGCGCTACGCCAATATCGTCGACGCCGGCGGCTGGCCTTACGTTCCCGGCGGGCTTTCGCCCGGCGCCAAGGGACCAGGCGTCGTCGCCTTGCGCCGCAGGCTCGCGGTCGAGGGCGATCTCGTCGGCGCGGAGGGATCCGGTTCCACCTGGAGCCCGGCGCTCACGGCGGCTGTGAAGCATTTCCAGTTCCGCAACGGCCTGAAGCAAACCGGAATCGTCGCCGGCGCGACTTTGCGCGCTCTCAACATTCCGGCCAACGTCCGTTTCAAGCAATTGGCGTCCAGCGCGCAGAGGCTGGCGGGGATGAATTTCACCTTCGGCGACAAATACGTCGTGGTGAACCTTCCCTCGACCGCAGTGGACGCCATCGAAAACGGCGTCGTCGCCCATCGTTACGTCGCCATCGTCGGCGGCCCCGACCATCAGTCGCCGCAGATTTCCGCGAAAATCGTCGCCGTCAATCTCAATCCGACCTGGACCGTGCCGGAATCGATCATCAAGAACGAGATCATTCCAAAAATGCGCACGCAACCGAACTATCTGTCGCGCGCCCGAATCAAAATTCTCGATGGACGCGGCAAGGAGGTCAACCCGGGCTCGATCGACTGGAATTCGGAAAAAGCGGTCAATTACACCTTGCGGCAGGATTCGGGCGCCGGAAATTCGCTCGGCCTGATCCGCATCGCCATGCCCAATCCGGACGCGGTCTATATGCACGACACGCCGTCGCGCAATCTGTTCGCCAACGATTACCGCTTCCTGTCGCACGGCTGCGTGCGCGTCGAAGGGGTTTACGACCTCGCCGCCTGGCTGCTGCGCGGCGTTCCCGGTTCGCCCACCGGCGAATGGACGCGCGACGCCATCCAGAACCGGATCGCCGCCGGCGCGCGCGAGGATGTCAAACTGACCAAACCCGTGCCAGTGATCTGGGTCTATATGACGGGCTGGGCCTCGGCCGACGGCACCGTGCATTTCCGCGACGACGTCTATAATGTCGACACGGTCGGCGGCTGATGATCTCCTGAATTTTGTCCGAAGGGGCTTATCTGACCGGCCAATGTCGTTTCCGCGATAATGGGCCGGTCGCGCGAACAATCAGGGCTTGAGTTCGGCCTCGGTCGGCGCGTGAGACAGGTCGAGAATCACCTTCTTGACCCCGTGCTCCTGCGGATCGTCGACAATGCGGAAACCGAGCGCCTGGCACATCGACAACATCGGGCCATTTTCGTTCATGACCTGGCCCTCGACCTCCTTGATCCCCTCCTGGCGGGCGAATTCGATCATGTATTTCATGAGTTTCCAGCCCAGCCCCTGTCCTTTCAGATCGGAACGCAGCAAAATCGCATATTCGCCTTGCTCGCGATCGGCGTCGAGCATGAGCCGAACCACCCCGAGCATCAGGCCGGTCTGCTCCTCGACCGCGACGCAGACGAAGGAGCGCGCATAATCGATCTGGATCAGCCTTGCGATGAAGGCGTGCGTAAACTCTTTGACTGGCGCGAAAAAACGCAAGCGGATGTCTTCCGGCAGCACATGGGTGAAGAATACCTTGTACATTTCCTCGTCTTCCGGCCGCACCGGACGCAATTGCACCGGCGTGCCGTTCTTGAGCGTGGTGTGCCGCTCCTGCGTCTTGGGATAAGGCGCGATGGCGAAACGCGGATTGCCGCCCGACACCGTGCGGCCGGTAAACGGCGCCACGTGGACGCGGGCGTCGACCACCACCACGCCGTCAGCATCCGCCAGCACCGGATTGAGCTCCAGTTCACGCATTTCGGGGATGTCGGCCGAAAGCTGCGATATTTTCACGAGCAGCAACGCGATGCCGTCGATGTCGGCTGCCGGGACGTCACGGTAATCGCGCAAGGCCCGCACCACGCGCGTCTGTTCGATCAGGCCGCGCGCCAGCGACAGATCGAGCGGCGGCAAAGCCAGGGCCTTGTCGTTGATGACCTCGACAGCCTTGCCGCCGCGCCCGAACACGATGACCGGGCCAAAAGTGGGGTCATCGGTGACACCCATCATCAGTTCGCGCGCATTGGGCCGGCGCACCATGGGATGAATGGTGACGCCGTCGACCTTTGCATCAGGCGCCTCGATTGCGACGCGATCGAGCATTTTTCTCGTCGCATCGACCACCTGCTCGACCGAGCGCAGATCGAGCACGACACCGCCGAGATCCGATTTATGGACGATGTCGCGCGACATGATCTTGACCACGCAACCGCCATAGCGGCCGAGCACCAGACGCGCCACCTCGGCGGCCTCCTCGGGCGACCGGGCCAGTCGCGCCGGAGCGATGGGAATATCGTAAGCTTCGAGCAAAGTGCTGATTTCGACCGGCGCCAGCCAATTATGGCCGCGCGCGATCGCCTGCTGGACGATGGCGCGCGCCTTGGCGGTATTGGGCGCAAAATCGACCGGCAGCGACGGCGGCGCCACCATCAGCGCCTCGCGGGCCTTTTGCCATTTCACCATGTGCATGAAGCCGGCGACCGCGCCGCCCTCGTAGCGCGGAATGCGCGCTTCTTCGAAAATGTGGCTGATCGCGTCATCGGCGCCGTACCAAACCGCGAAAACCGGCTTGGCGTTCATAGAAGCGCGGCGGTAACGCTTGACCGCTTCGACCGTCGCCGTGGCGACCTCCGCGCTGTCGATCAGGACATTGGGAGAGTGCATCGCCAAAACCGCGTCATTGGCGCGATCCTGCAACACCATCGACAAGGCCTGGGCGAAACCAGCGGGGCTGGCGTCGCCTGGAAGCTCGACCGGCGGCGCGCCGCTCCAGCTTTTGAGCAGCAGGGGCCGCAAGGCCTCGCTCGTGGCTGGAGAAATTTCGGCGAGCTTGCCGCCGAGATCGAGCAGCCGATCGATCGCGAGATAGCCAACGCCGCGGCCATTGGTGACGATGGCGAGACGATCGCCGTTGAATGGCTTGATCCGCGCCAGCGCTTCTGCAGCCTCGAACAACGCGCCAATTGACGCAACGCGCAGAAGACCGGCGCGACGAAAGGCGGCGTCATAGACATCGTCTGTCGTGGCCAGATTGCCGGCATGTGTCGCTGCGCGCCGCGACGCCTCGTGCCGCCCGGAGCGCACGACGATTACCGGCTTCACCCGCGATGCAGCGCGCGCAGCTGACATGAAACCCTGGGCGTCCTCGATATTCTCGACATAGAGCAGAATGGCGCGAGTCATCGGGTCGAGGGCGAAGTAATCGAGAAGATCGTCGACATCAATGTCCGCTTGGTGGCCGAGCGAGGCCATGCCGGAAAAGCCGACTTGTCGTTGATGTCCCCATGCTGCGATCGCCCCCAGCACGGCCGCCGATTGCGATATGACGGCGAGATCGCCCGGCCGCACCGGTTGCGCCGAGAGGCTGGCGTTGAGTTTGCTCCGCGGCGCGATCACGCCGTGGCAATTGGGGCCGAAAATCCGAATGTCCCGCGAGCGGGCGATGGCGCGCAGTTGTTCAAACAGCGATTCCGGGCCTGGCTCCGTATCGTCTGTCATGACGATGACGGCGGGGACGTTGAGGTCCGCCGCCTCGTTCACTATGCCCACGACCTTTTCCAGTGGCGCGACGACAATGACGAGATCGGGCGGTTGCGGCAGATCGCGTAATTGGGCATAGCTTTTCTGCCCGGCGATTTCCTGGTAGCGCGGATTGACGACATAAAGCACGCCGCCGAAATTTTCCGAGAGGAGATTTTGCAGCATCGCGCGGCCGGTCGATCCCGGGCGGTCGCTCGCGCCGACCAAGGCCAGGGACTTGGGCTGAAAGGCTCGATCCAGGCTACGCGTGCTCATCGACACTCTCCAGAAGAGCCCTTTGCGCAGGATAATAAGGCCCTTTTACCGGCAATTCACCTGAAAGCTTGACCGACGGCGCATGGGCCGCAAATATCCGGCTGGTCCGGCGAAGACCGGGACTTCATGCATGATTCGCGGAAAAAAGCGCGGTCGGCCTTGCGATGGATCAGATTCGCCGCCGAAGCGGTGGGGAAGAAAATGAAACCATACATCTGTCGCGCCCTTTTTCGAACCGCCCTTGTCGTTGCGGCGCTTGGCGCCGGCGGGGCCTGCGCGTTTGCGCAGGAGGCCGGAGGCATCTGGATGCGCGACGACGGCGCGGCGCGAATCGAGTTTTCTCCTTGCGGACCGGCTCTTTGCGCAGTCATCGTCTGGCTGAAAAGCCCCACTTCCAAGGCGCATGTCGGCCAGCAGGTTTTTTTCGACATGACCCGCGCCGATCAGAACTCGTGGACGGGCAAGGCCTTCAACCCAGAAGACGGCAAGACCTACAGCGGCAAAATGACCCTCAGCGGCAACAGGCTGAAAACCAGCGGCTGCGTGCTCGGCGGCCTGATCTGCAAAAACGTGACCTGGCGCCGCGCTGGCTGATTTTTCTCTCATTGTCGGATCTTGATTTCCAGCAGCCGACGGCGTCGCCTCGCGGCGCGCCGCACGCCCCAGCGGCCCGAGGCGGCCATGGCGAAATCCTACTCAACGATTTGGAAAATACAATTCGACTTGGGAAACAGATACGTTGCTTGTTTGCCGCGGAATTATTGGAGAATTTTGACCACCAAAAGTTGACGCGCCTCATCATCTGGCGCCCCGAAATAAAGATTGCCGACGCCAAGCGCCCGCGATTGCACCAGACCCGCCGCCTCGGAACCGTCGGCGGCGATGAGAAAAGCGGCGAAATTACCTCGGCAATCATAGGCGATGCAGACCTTGCCGTAATAAAACAGCTTTTGTCTCATGGTGACGCGGGACATCAGCCCCGCAGCGCCATTGAGCGAACCAATCCAGGGGGTGTTGCGAAATTGGGCCGGCACGACCCAGCGCCAGGCCGCGAAAGCCAAAGGATCGGCCCTGGCGAGCTCAAAGGGATAGCTTTGCGCCCAAGCGGCGTGCGCCGGCGCCAAAGCCAAGCAAAAAGTTGTGATGACGCAAGAAAACGCCAAACGCACGGCGAATCTCCCCCTGAAAAGGTTTCAGTTCAGGAGAAACGCCGAACAAGGGGAAAAAGCCTGCCGCGCCGCAAAGATTTTCCGTCAGACCGCAGCCAGCCCCCTGCGCAGATCGTCGATCAGGTCCTCGACGTCCTCCAGACCAACCGACAGGCGCAACATGCCGGGGCCAATGCCTGCCGCCGCACGCGCCTCTTCGCTCAGGCGCTGATGGGTGGTGGTCGCCGGATGGGTCACCAGGCTCTTGGCGTCGCCGAGATTGTTGGAAATCTTGATCACCTCGAAAGCGTTGGCCATGCGAAAGGCCTCGGCCTTGCCGCCAGCGACGTCAAAGGCGACCATGGTCGAGCCGCCTTTCATCTGCCTTTGCGCCAGTTCATGTTGCGGGTGATCCTTCCGCCCCGGATAATATACGCGGACGATATTTTTCTCCCCGGCGAGGAAGTCGGCGACTTTTTCGGCGTTCGCCTGTTGCTGGGCAACGCGGAGGGGCAGCGTCTCCAAACCCTTGAGCAGCACCCAGGCGTTAAAGGGCGACATGGCCGGGCCGGTCTGTCGCAGGAAATTGTGGACGTGGGTTTCGATAAAGACTTGCGAGCCGAGAATGACGCCGCCTAGGCAACGCCCCTGACCGTCGATGTGCTTGGTCGCCGAATAGACCACGCAATCGGCGCCGAGCTCCAAAGGCCGCTGCAACATCGGGGTGGCGAAGACATTGTCCACCACCAGGGTCGCGCCGACCGAATGGACGATTTCCGCTATGGCCGCGATATCAAGCACGCCGAGGCCGGGATTGGTCGGGCTTTCGAGAAAGGCGGTTTTGGTGTTGGGCCGCAGCGCCGCCTTCCATTGCGTCAGGTCGAAACCATCGACCAGGGTCGATTCGACGCCGAAACGCGGCAGCAAGTCCTGCACGATATAAAGACAGGAGCCGAACAGCGCGCTGGAGGCGACGATGTGGTCACCCGCCTTGACCTGGCCCATCAGCGCCCCCGTCACGGCGGCCATGCCGGTGGCGGTGGCCCGCGCCGCTTCGGCGCCTTCGAGCAGGGCCACGCGCTCTTCGAACATGGCGACGGTCGGATTGCCGAAACGGCTATATTGAAAGCCCTCGTCCTCGCCGGTGAACCGTCCTTCCGCGACCTCGGCGCTGTTATAGACGAAGCCTTGGGTCAGGAACAAAGCCTCGGAGGTTTCGCCAAAGGGCGAGCGCAGGACGCCTCCATGCACCAGCCGGGTGCGCGGGCGTAAAGTCTTGGCGTCGATGGCGGGGCGGTCATAGGCGGACATGTGGGCATCCTAAAACAGGGGCGCCTGAACATTTGCCGCTCCGTCGGGAGCGAAAAAAGCGGGGCCGCTCAAAATTCGAGGCAAGCCCGGCCTGTTTAGCGCGTTAATTTCATGTGGCGGCAAGCCGGCCGGCTCAAATGACCACAAGCGCTTCTACGCCCGCAACGGCGCATGGTCAACGCGCTGGCGGGTCATGACGGCGGAGAAAATGGCGCGCAAACTCGCCGATTCGCGCTGGCGCGAGCTATCCCTTTATTTACTCGCGCTTTAGCACTATTTTCCTCGACCATCCATTTTGGCAGGGGTTTTTCGTGGCGATTCAGGCGGCGACAGCAGAAGAACAAGGCATTTTCGCCGCCCACCAGATCGCCGCCCTCGCCGAGGCTGGCGCGATCCGGCCCGCCGAGCCCTTCGCGGAAAACCAGATTCAGCCGGCGAGCCTCGATTTGCGGCTGGGCCGGCGCGCCTGGCGGATGCGGGCCAGTTTTCTTCCCGGCGCCCGTTCTGTCGCCGAGTCCATCGCCTGTCACGCGCTGCATGAAATCGACCTTGGCCCTGGCGCCGTTCTCGAGACCGGCTGCGTCTATATAGCGGAACTCGCGGAAACGCTCGCCTTGCCCGCCGACATCGCCGCCGCCGCCAATCCGAAAAGCTCTACCGGCCGCATCGATGTCTTTACCCGCGTCATTACCGACCGGGCGCGCGCCTTCGATACGGTCGAAGCCGGCTATCACGGTCCACTGTTCGCGGAAATCTCGCCGCGCACTTTTCCAATTCTGGCGCGCAGCGGTTCGCGCCTCTCGCAGATCCGCTTTCGTCGCGGCAACGCCCGGCTCGACGACGACGCCCATGAAGCGCTTCACCTCCGGCAAAAACTGGTTTCGTTGGAGAATCCCTGTTTTACCGGCGGCGTGTCGATTTCGATCGATCTCTCCGGTTTCGGCGGCGACGGCCTGATCGGCTATCGCGCCAAGCGCCATACCGGCCTGATCGACGTGGACAAGTCTGACGCCTGCGAGGTCGCCGATTATTGGGAGCCGGTCTTTTCCGGCGGGCGCGGGGAACTGGTGCTCGATCCAGGTGAATTTTATATTCTGGCCTCCAAGGAAGAAGTTCTGGTGCCTCCCGACCATGCGGCGGAAATGACGCCTTTCGACGCGTTGGTCGGCGAATTCCGCGTGCATTACGCCGGATTTTTCGATCCGGGCTTTGGCGCAAGCGAAGCCGACGGCGCCGGGGCGCGAGCGGTGCTGGAAGTCCGCTCTCACGATGTGCCCTTCATCCTGGAGGACGGCCAGCCGGTGGGCCGCCTGGTCTATGAGCGCATGGCGCAGATCCCGCACGATCTCTATGGCGCGGGGCTCGGCTCAAATTATCAGTCGCAGGGCCTGAAGCTGTCGAAACATTTTCGCTTGCCCCGTTGAAGCCGGGCTTCCATCCGGCTATGAAAGGCAGACAAGCGGGCGTAGTTCAGTGGCAGAACGACAGCTTCCCAAGCTGTATGTCGTGAGTTCGATTCTCATCGCCCGCTCCAGTCCACGCTATTGATTTAGCTTCATATTTAGCAACGCAGCGCGGATTTTCCGGAGCCCGATCCTCCGCCCTGTCAGCAATATGTCAGCACCTCATACCCCTTCCCCTCCACATTTCATTCGC
>NZ_JBKQOU010000087.1:0-20610 GCF_052145335.1 Rhodoblastus sp. | reverse complement strand
ATCTGTTCTCGGCCAAGGCGGTGCTGGCGAGTTTTCCCTCGGGCCATACCACCACGGTTTTCGCCGCCGCGGCTTCGCTGATTTTTTTCCTGCCGTCAAAATCCCGATGGTGGGCGACGCCGCTGTTGTTGTCGCTGGCTTTGCTTGTCGCCGCCTCGCGGCTGATCATCGGCGCGCATTATCCGAGCGATGTCTTGGGCGGTGCCATTCTCGGCGCCGGTTCGGCGCTGGCCGTGGCGCGGGTTTTCGCCCGGCGCAAAATCGCCTTCACCTTGCGGGGCGACGAACTGTTGCCCAAGCCGCGCGGAAAAGAGTTTTGGGCGAAAAGTCAGGCTTGAGCGCGCATCAGCGCAAAGCCCTTGTCGAGATCTTCCTTGAGATCCTCGATGTCTTCCAGCCCGACCGAAAAGCGCAAGGCCGGACCTTCCGGATTCCATTGCGTCGCGGTGCGGTATCTGGCGCAATCGAAGGGGATCACCAGGCTTTCGTAGCCGCCCCAGCTATAGCCGAGGCCGAATAGTTCGAGATTGTCGAGCAAGGCCGCCAGTGCAGGCTTCGTCGCCGGCTTCAGGATCACCGAGAACAGGCCGGACGAGCCGGAAAAATCGCGTTTCCAGATCTTGTGGCCGGGATCGTCCTCCAGCGCCGGATGCAGCACCCGCGAAACTTCCGGCCGCTCACGCAGCCAGCGCGCCAGGGCGAGGCCCTGCCGCTCCGCCTCGCGCAGCCGCAACTCCATGCTGCGCAAGCCGCGCAGGGCGAGAAACACATCCTCCGGCCCGGCGCACATGGCGAATTGATCGAAGGTTTCGCGCAGCGGCTTTCGCCACCGCTCATTGGCCGAGACCAGTCCGAGCAGCAGGTCGGAATGGCCGGAGAGATATTTGGTGCCGGCCTCGACGGCGAGATCGACGCCGCGCTCGTGCGGCGGGAAGAACAACGGCGTCGCCCAGGTATTGTCCATGATCACGCAGGCGCCCGTGATGTGGGCGACTTCGGCGATGGCGGGAATGTCCTGCATCTCGAAGCTTTGCGAACCGGGCGCCTCGACCAGCACCGCCCGGGTGCTGGGCCGCATCAGCGATTCGATATCGGCGCCGACCAGCGGGTCGTAATAGGTCGTCTCGATATTCATCCGGCGCAAGAAGCCGTTGCAGAAGGTGCGCGTCGGCTGGTAGGCGGAATCGGTCACGAGCAGATGGTCGCCCGCTTTCAGCGCGGTGAGCAGGGCCAGCGAGATCGCCGAGAGGCCGGAAGGGGTGAGAACCGTGCCCGCCGCGCCGGCGATCTCCGACCAGGCGCGCTCCAGCGCCTCGATGGTGGGGGTGCCGTGGGTGGCGTAGAAAAAGCGTCCCAGGTGGCGCGACTCCAGCGCCGCCAGCGTCGGCTGCAGCACGGTCGAACCGCGATAGATCGGTGTGTTGACGAAGCCGAATTGTTCGGACGGATCGCGCCCCGCATGGACGAGTTTGGTGCGCGCGCGCATGTTTTTGCGCGATTGCGGGGTCGATTGGGTCATCGGTCGGCCTTTCGTTACGATGAGAGTCTTGGCCGCAGGGCGAGCTCCGCGTCAAGTGGCGCGCCGCGAGGCCAAGAGAAATGCTTTTTGAAAAATGCTATAGCGGTTGGATAGAATCCTTGATGAGGAAAGTTTTGCTGAAAAACCCGCGCCTCATTCTCGCCGCTTGCCTCACCCTTTTCGCCCTTTCCGCGAGCGCGCAAACGCTGGATACGGTTCGCCAGCGCGGCGCGCTGGTCTGCGGCTCCAATACCGGCCTCGCCGGTTTCGGCCTGCCTGACGATCGCGGGCAGTGGCGCGGCTTCGACATCGACTATTGCCGCGCCGTCGCCGCCGCGATTTTCGGCGATCCCGACAAGGTCAAATTCGTGCCGCTGTCGGGCAAGGACCGCTTCACCGCCCTGCAATCGGGCGAAGTGGACCTGTTGTCGCGCAACACCACCTGGACCCAATCGCGCGAGGCGGGGCAGGGGCTTTTGTTCGCCGGTATCAATTATTTCGACGGCCAGAGCTTTCTCGTCCGCAAAACCCTGGGGCTCGATTCGGCCAAAAAACTGTCCGGCGCCTCGATCTGCGTGCAGCAAGGCACGACCAGCGAACTCAACCTCGCCGATTATTTCCGCAAATTCGGTCTTCACGCGGAGACCGTGGTGTTCACCACCGCCGACGAAGCGATCAAGGCCTATGATTCCGGCCGCTGCGACGCCTTCACCACCGACGGTTCGGCGCTTTACGCCGAGAGGATGAAGACCTCCCATCCCGACGACCACGTCGTGCTGCAGGAGATCATTTCCAAGGAGCCCTTCGGCCCGGTGGTGCGGCAGGGCGACGACCGCTGGTTCAACCTGGTCAAATGGACGCATTTCGCCTTGCTCGACGCCGAGGAACTGGGCGTGACCTCGGCAAATGTCGAGGAAATGCGCAACTCGGACAACCCGGAAATCCGCCGACTGCTCGGCGTCGAGGGCGATTTTGGCGCCGGCCTCGGCCTGTCGGCCGATTGGGTGGCGCGCATCGTCAGGGCGGTCGGCAATTACGGCGAGATTTTCGAGCGCAATCTCGGTCAGGATTCACCGCTGAAAATTCCGCGCGGCTTCAATGCGCAATGGCGACAAGGCGGGCTGCAATACGCGCCGCCGGTGCGATGAGGGCGCGCATGAGTGCTCGAGTTCTGAAGAGTTTCGCCGTTCAGGCGCTGCTGCTGGCGGCGGTGGCCGCGGTCTTCTTCGCCGCTTTCGCCAACGCGCGCGCCAACCTCTCTGCGCGGGGCATTCCGACCTCGTTCGATTTCCTCGATCACGTCGCGGGTTTCGGCCTCAACCAGAGCCTGATCGCCTATTCGCCTCTGTCCTCTTATGCGCGGGCGCTGCTGGTCGGCCTGCTCAACACCATGCTGGTCTCGGTTCTGGCGGGAATTTTCGCCACCATCATCGGTTTCGCCGCCGGCTTCGCGCGCCTTTCAGGCTTTTGGGCCTTGTCGAAACTGGCGGCGCTCTATGTCGAGACCCTGCGCAATATTCCGCTGCTGCTGCAAATCCTGTTCTGGTATGTGGCGATTCTCTCACCTTTGCCGGGTCCGGCCGGCTCGCTGACGGCGCCCGGCGTGCTGATGAACAATCGCGGGCTCTATCTGCCGGCTCTCACATTTGGGCCCGGCGCCTCCTGGGTCGCGCTGGCTCTGGTCGCCGGCGCCGCGCTGGTTTTCTGGCGTCGCCGGTCGGGCGACGCGCATTCGGGCCTGGTCACCGCTTTGATGATCGTCGGCCCGGCGCTGGCGGCATTCTTCTTCTTGGGACGGCCGATCGGCCTCGACTTCCCGATCTATGACGCCAGCGCCAACCGCTTCAATGTCGAAGGCGGCTTGCGGCTGGCGCCGGAAATCACCGCTTTGGTGCTGGCGCTGTCGCTTTATACCGGCTCCTATATCGCTGAAATCGTCCGCGCGGGCGTGAACTCGGTTCCGCGCGGACAGAGCGAGGCGGCGGCGGCCTTGGGCCTCAAGCCCGAGCAGGCCCGGAAATTGGTGGTCCTGCCGCAGGCCATGCGCATCGTCATGCCGCCGCTGATCAGCCAATACCTCGCCATGGCCAAGAATTCCTCGCTGGCGGCCTTCGTCGGCTTTGCCGACCTGATGCAGGTGTCGGGCACCATTCTCAACCAGACCGGCGCGGCGGTGCAGGTCATTGCGCTCGACATGGCGATCTATCTCGGCCTGTCGCTGGCCACCTTGGCGATTCTGCGGCTTTACGAGCGGCGTTTCAGCTGGGGGACGGCGCGATGAACCAGCCGGCCTTTCTCCGCGCGACTTTCGCCCCGCCGTCGCCGCCGCCCAAAATGGCGCGCGACTTTTTCGCCCATTGGCGCAAGAACCTGTTCGGCGATTGGAAATCGAGCCTTGTCAGCGTTCTGGTTGCGGCGGTGGCTTTGTTGGCCTTGCCGCCGCTCTGGCGCTTTCTGGTGACGGATGCGGTGTGGAGTGCGACGGACGGCGTGCCTTGCCGCGCGCCGGGGGCCGGGGCCTGCTGGGCCTATATCAGGGCCAAGACGCCCTATTTCCTCTATGGCTCCTATCCGCAGGAATTTTATTGGCGGGTCGACGTGACCTTCGCTCTCGCCGCCGTGCTGATCGTCTGGTTGCTGTGGCCCCGCGCAAAACACAAGGGCGCGGCGGCTCTGGGTTTCTTCGTCGTCCTGCCGCTGCTCGGCTTTGCCTTGCTGCATGGCGCGCCGTCTCTTGGCTTGCCCGTGGTCGGCACAAATTTATGGGGCGGCGTGATGGTGTCGCTGCTGGCGGCGCTCGCCGGCATTGTCGTCGCCTTGCCGGGCGGGATCATCCTGGCGCTGGGGCGGCGCTCGAACCTGCCGGCAGCGAGGCTGCTCAGCGCCGGGCTGATCGAATTCGTGCGCGGCGTGCCGCTGATCGCGGTTTTGTTCATGGCCAATACCATGCTGCCGCTGTTCCTGCCGCCGGACTGGTCGCCGGACCGGCTGTTGCGGCCGCTCGCCGGCATCGCGCTTTTCGCTTCCGCCTATATGGCGGAAGTGGTGCGGGCCGGACTGATGGCCGTGCCGCCCGGCCAGAGCGAGGGGGCGCAGGCCCTGGGGCTTGGCCGCATCGCCACGCTCAGGCTGGTGGTGCTGCCGCAGGCGCTCGGCGCGGTCGTTCCCGGCGTCGTCAATAATTTCATCGCCTTGTTCAAGGACACCACCCTGGTGGCCATTGTCGGCATTTTCGATTTTTTGCGCACGGTCGATACGGCGCGGCTCGATCCGGTCTGGGCCGGCCCGACCATCGCCGCGACGGGCTATGTTTTCGCCGCCCTGTTCTATCTCTCCTTCTGCCTGGCCATGTCGCTCTATTCGCAAAATGTGGAAAAACGCCTAAAGCCCCGCTCCGATAAAATCGGAACGGGGCTTAGTTCTTTGTTTTAACGCGTTTTCTTTACGCGAACCGGGGTCCGCTTCGCTTGAAAACGCTTTAGGCGGGCCCGGCCGTCATCAAAGGCGCAATGAAATCTGAAATGGATTTGCTGCGGCGCCGCAAAATGGGTTGTTTTTAGAATCATTCTAAGTTAGACGATGACCAGCATGCGGCGCGCCGCATTCTGCCTTTCAAAATGGAGACACCAGATGGCCGGTATTGGCGAGCAACTTCCCGAATTCGAAATCACCGGCGTGAAGCCCGGCTTCAACAACCATGAAGAAAACGGCGTCAGCGCCTTCGAGACGCTCACCCATGAGAGCTTTCCCGGCAAGTGGAAGGTGATCTTCTTCTACCCGAAAGACTTCACCTTCGTCTGCCCGACCGAAATCGCCGAATTCGCCCGTCTTTCCAGCGAATTCGAAGACCGCGACGCTGTCGTGCTCGGCGGCTCCAGCGACAATGAATTCGTCAAGCTGGCCTGGCGTCGCGACCACAAGGATCTCGACAAGCTGCCGATCTGGCAGTTCGCCGACACCCGCGGCGAATTGATCGACGGCCTCGACATTCGCGCCGAGGCGGGCGTCGCCCATCGCTATACGTTCATCGTCGATCCCGACAACACCATCCAGCACGTCTATGCCACGGCGCTGAGCGTCGGCCGCAATCCCAAGGACACGCTGCGCGTCCTCGACGCCCTGCAGACCGACGAGCTCTGCCCCTGCAACCGCCAGGTCGGCGGCGCGACGCTCTGATCTTTTTGGGGAGGGCGCCAATTTGGGCGCCCTCCTTTTTGCTTTTGGGGGGATTCATCATGTCGATCGAAAATCTGAAGGGCAGGCTGCCGGACTTCGCCAAGGACGTGCGCCTGAATCTTTCCGCCATCGTCAATGAGGATCTGCTGGAGGCCCAGGCCAAATGGGGCCTGCTGCTCGCCTGCGCCCTGGCGACGCGCAACGCCGAAGTGGTCGCGGAAATCGCCGAGGAGGCGAAATCCCAGCTTTCGCCCGAAGCCGAAACCGCGGCGCGCGGCGCCGCCACGATGATGGCGATGAACAATATCTATTACCGTTTCAGCCATCTGGTCTCGAACAAGGATTATTCCAAGCGCCCGGCGAAGTTGCGGATGACCTTCATCGGCAATCCCGGCGTGCCCAAGGACCAGTTCGAACTGTGGTGCCTCGCCGTTTCGGCGATCAATGGCTGCGGCGCCTGCATGGATTCGCATGAGACTGTGGTTCGCGAGCACGGCGTCGCGCCGGAGGCGATCCAGGCGGCCGTGCGCTACGCCGCGATCCTCCAGTCCGCCGCCCTGGCGCTCGAAGCGGCTTAAAGCTGAAAAGCGCCGCTCCCCGGCCAAGTTACAACCTTGCTCCCTTCGGTCGCCGCGTCTATAAGCGCGGCGACCGTTTCTCTTTACAGGTGAGCCTGATTCATGGCGATTGAACGCACATTTTCCATCCTCAAGCCCGACGTCACCCGCCGCAACCTGACCGGGGCGGTCAACGCCCGGATCGAAGCCGCCGGACTGCGCATCGTCGCCCAGAAGCGCGTGCACATGACCCAGGCCCAGGCCGAGACTTTCTACGCCGTCCACAAGGAGCGTCCGTTCTTCGGCGAACTGGTTGGGCAGATGTCGGCGGCGCCGGTGGTGGTGCAGGTGCTGGAAGGCGAAAACGCCATCAAGGCCTATCGCGACGTGATGGGCGCGACCAATCCGGAAAAGGCCGATCCCGGCACGATCCGCAAGGAATTCGCCCTGAGCATGGGCGAGAATTCGGTCCACGGCTCCGACGCTCCGGAGACCGCGGCCCTGGAAATCGCGCAATGGTTTGCGGGCAACGAAATCGTAGGCTGATTTAAGCGCCAAGATTTCAATTCTGTGACGCCGGGCCTTGAGCCCGGCGTTTTTGTTTGCCCGCCTAGCTTTTGCTGCGCTGCAGCAAAATAAATCTATCTGCCTTTACTTGAGATTATAAAGCGTATTGTTACGTTTATTTATCTTTTATAATCGTATAGTGCTCGCTTTTATCAGAAATGCACTCGAATAAAGTCTATCTTAATTTTGTATACATAAAACAAAAGAAATAAATAAAATCAAATATAGCAATCAATACGCTAAATAGTTAGCTATTAGTATGGTCATTATTCTGCCTGATTTGCCAACTCATCTGCGCTAATCGTCAACAATGCGGAGGTAGATGCATTGAGTAAATTAGCTGTTGCGTGCGCGTTCATCGGTGTTTCATTCCTTTCTTCGCCTATTCAGGCGCAAACCTGGTCAGGGTCCGCGTCCTACTATTCCGGCAGGGGCCACACCGCCAGCGGCGGTCATGTCGGCGCTTTGACGGCGGCGCATCGGTCGCTGCCCTTCGGCACCAAGGTGAGGGTGACCAATCTCAACAACGGCCGCTCGGCCACGGTGACGATCAACGATCGCGGGCCCTTCGTGCGCGGCCGCATCATCGACGTTTCCTCGGGCGCGGCGAATGTGCTGGGCATGCGCCAATCCGGCGTCGCCCGCGTGCAAGTTTCGACCCTCTGATCTCGAAAACAGAACAAGACGGCAAGATCTTCGCCAGAACTGCAAAGGGCCGCTCGAGGAGCGGCCCTTTTTTCATCGCGGGTAAGCGCTTCAGGCGAAATAGCTCTTCTTGATCCGCTCGGCATAGGCCACGAGATTGGGCATGCGTTCGGCCTCGTCCCGCTGCGGACTGTCGAAGAATGGGCAGAGGGCGCCCATGACGAAAGCTCCCAAAGTCGCGTCGGCGCCATGCAGCTTGTCGCCGAACAGGAAGGGTTTTTCGCCGAGCAGGGCGGAGATGGCGGCCAGTCCGCGTCGTCCCAACTCGCGCCTCTGTTCCGGGGTATGGCGGTAGAGTCCCTGCGCCATCGCGTCGGAGCGGATCTTGCGGCGGATCATGGCGCGGACCAGCGGCCGGATCGGCGCGGGAACGGCGTCGAAGAAATGCGCCGGACCTTTGTCGAAATTCTCGTCGATGAGCCAGCGGTCGGCGATGACCAGCCAGTAGAGATGATCCTCGCACATTTTTTCCACTGACCAGCCGATGGCTTTCTGCTCTGCGGTCAGGCCGGAATCGAAATCGAAACCGTATTTTTTCTCGATGTGCAGGCGGATGAAGGTCGAGTCGGCGATTTTCTCGCCGTCGTCGTCGATGAAGGGCAATTTCCCCTTGGGCGCCTTGGCGTAACCGTTGCGGTCCTCGACATAGGAAAGGCCGGCCATTTTCAGCAGCAGCATCGCCTTGGTGACGAAAGGGCTGCCGTCAGGCAGGCCGAAATAAGGGCCGAATGTGTAAAGCGTGATCAATTGCCCCTCCCGACAGGTCACTTTGTGGGGAGCTTACAGGGATTCTGCGGCGGTTTGGCAACGGAAGCGTCCGAATAGCGGCTCACTCCGTCGGCCAGACCAGCGCCGCCGGAACTGCGCCCTTGACCTCGACGCCCACGCGGGCGCCGTTCACCCGCGCGGCGCCGGCGGCGACGAGTTTCAGGGCCAGCGGGTAGATCCGGTGTTCCTGCTCCAGCACACGGGCGGCGAGCGTTTCCGGCGTGTCGCTGTCGAGCACCGGCACGGCCGCCTGAGTCACGATCGGCCCGGCGTCCACTTCCGGCGCGACGAAATGCACCGTCGCGCCGTGAATCTTCACGCCGTCGGCGAGCGCCCGCTCATGGGTGTGCAGGCCGCGATAGGAGGGCAGCAGGGCGGGGTGGATGTTGAGCATACGGTCGCGCCATTGCTCGACGAACCATGGCGTCAGCAAGCGCATGAAGCCGGCGAGGCAGACGAGGTGGATGGCGTGTTTCGTCAGGGTCGCCTGCATCTCGCGCTCGAAACTTTCGCGATCGGCGAACCGCCTGTGATCGACCACCGCCGTGTCGACGCCCTGTTTGCGCGCGAATTCAAGCCCTTCGGCGGAGGCGACATTGGACAGGACCAGGGCGATCTCGGCCGGAAAATCTTTCGCGCGCGCGGCCTCGACCAAGGAGCGCATGTTCGAGCCGCGTCCGGAAATGAGAATGGCGACGCGGGTTTTGCCTTGGCTCACAGCGCCAGCTTTCCTTCAAACACCACGCGGTCGCCCGACGGCGTCGCGACGAGGACGCCCAGACGCACGGGCTCTTCGCCGGAGGCGCGCAGGGCGTCTTCCGCTTCCAAAGCCATGGCGGCGTCGACCACGGCGATCATGCCGACGCCGCAATTGAAGGTTCGCAGCATTTCGCGCTCGGCGACGCCGCCAGCCCGCGCCAGCCAGGAAAACACAGGCGGCACCGGAATGCTGGCGAGATCGATTTTCACGCCGAGCCCGTCGGGCAGCACACGAGGAATGTTTTCCGGATAGCCTCCGCCGGTGATATGGGCGAAAGCCTTGATCGCCCGGGTTTTGCGCAGCGCGGAGAGCACGGGTTTGACATAGATGCGGGTCGGCTCCAGCAGGGCCTCGCCGAGGCTTTTTTTCGGCGCGAAGGGGGCGGGGTCGGAGAATTTCAGCCCGGCGCGCTCGACGATCTTGCGCACCAGCGAAAAGCCGTTGGAATGAACCCCGGAAGAGGCGAGGCCCAGCACCACGTCGCCTTCCTGGATGTCGCCTCGCGGCAGCAGGTCGCCGCGCTCGGCGGCGCCGACGGCGAAGCCCGCGAGATCATAGTCCTCGCCGGCGTAAACGCCCGGCATTTCGGCGGTTTCGCCGCCGATCAGCGCCGCGCCGGCTTCGAGGCAGCCGGCGGCGATGCCGGTGACGATCTGCGCGCCGATCTCGGGATCGAGCTTGCCGGTGGCGTAATAGTCGAGGAAAAACAGCGGCTCGGCGCCCTGCACGACGAGGTCGTTGACGCACATGGCGACGAGATCGATGCCGACCGTGTCGTGAATGCCGCTTTCGATGGCGATCTTGACCTTGGTGCCGACGCCGTCATTGGCGGCGACGAGAATGGGGTCGGTAAAACCGGCCGCCTTGAGGTCGAACAACCCGCCGAAGCCGCCGATTTCCGCATTGGCGCCGCGCCGCCGCGTCGCCCGCACCAGCGGCTTGATCAGTTCGACCATGCGCGCGCCGGCGTCGATATCGACCCCCGCTTCGGCATAGGTCAATCCGGCGGTCTTCTCCCCGGTATGCGACATGAAAACATCCTTCGAACGGGTTTTGGTTGCTCTAGCCGCTCAAGTTGGCGCTGGCAAGGCAAAGGCAGCCGGAAGCGGCGCCTTGCGGCCCTTTCCCCGCTGGCTCATATTATCCCTCCGCCGCCGCAAAAGGCCGTCGAACATGTCGACCAAATGGTTCGCCTTTCTGCCCAATCTGATCAGTCTGGCGCGGCTGGCGCTGGTTCCCGTCAGCGTGGACATGATCGCGACGCGCCGCTGGCCCGAGGCCCTGGCCATTTTCATCGTCGCCGGCGTTTCAGACGCGCTCGATGGCTGGGTCGCCCGCCGTTTCGACCTGCGCTCGGAACTTGGGGCCTATCTCGACGCCGTCGCCGACAAGGCCCTGCTGATTTGCGATTTCGTCACTTTGGCCATCGTCGGCGTCCTGCCGATGGCTCTGGCCCTGCTGGTGGTGACGCGCGACCTGATGATCATCGGCGCTGTCGTCCTGTCCTGGCTGCTCGACCGGCCGATGGAAATCCGGCCCTTGTGGATTTCCAAGGCCAATACATTCACCCAGATCGGCTTTATTGCGCTGGTTCTGGCCTCTCTCGCCTTCGCCTGGCGGACCGGCCCCTGGTTGTTGGCCGGCCAATGGCTGGTCGCGGCATTGACGCTGGCCTCGCTGGCGGCCTATTTCAGGCGTTGGGTGACCCACATGAGCGCGTGAATCCCGGATACGAAAAGTCGATAACCGGTTTTTCGCAACCATGCCCCGAGTTTTTTCCTGACTATTTTGGGTTGAGTTCGACTCCCCGGCGGAAGGTTTCAGCCGATGCGCATTGAATGGCAGATCGCTTTCTGGCTCCTGATGCTGCTGCTGTTCGGTTTTGGCGTTTATCTGTTCGCCAGTGTGCTGGCGCCTTTCGTGGCGGCGCTGGTTCTCGGCTATATTCTCGATCCGGTGGTCGGGCGGCTGCAAAGGCTCGGGCTCAGCCGCACCGCCGCCGCGCTGGTCATTCTCCTGTTGTTCATTCTGGTCTTGCTGGTGGTGGTAATCGGCGTCGCGCCCATCCTCGGCCGCCAGATCGTCGGCTTTGCCGAAAGCCTGCCGGAATATGTGACCAAGCTGCAAGGGCTGGTTTCGGACGAGACCTCGGCGCTGATCCAGCAATATGGCGGCGAATGGCTCAGCAAACTGGGCCTCGACTCCATGACCAGCGCCGAAGGCATCCAGAAATCGCTCGGCAATTTCGTCGGGCAGGGCGTGCAATGGTTCGGCAATTTCCTGAAATCGATCTGGTCGGGCGGCCAGGCTCTGGTCGGCGTGGTGACGCTGGCGGTGATCACCCCGGTGGTGACCTTCTATCTGCTGCTGTCCTGGCCGGAGATGGTCAGCGTCATCCGCAGCCTCATCCCGCCTCGCCACCGGGCCACGGTGTTCGAACTCTCCGCTGAAATCGACCGCGCGCTGGCCGGCTTTTTACGCGGGCAGTCGCTGGTTTGTTTGTTTCTCGGGGTCTGGTATGGCGGCGGCCTGACCTTGATCGGGCTGAATTTCGGCTTTCTCATCGGCCTTTCAGCCGGACTGTTGAGCTTCATTCCCTATGTCGGCTCGCTGACCGCGCTGGTGTTTTCCGCTGTCGTCGCCATCGTCCAGGGCTGGCCGCATCTCGGCCTGTTCGGCCTGGCCATGGCGGTGGTCGGATCGGGACAGTTTCTCGAAGGCAACGTCTTGTCGCCGAAACTGGTAGGCGGTTCGGTCGGATTGCATCCGGTCTGGCTGATTTTCGCCCTTCTCGCCTTCGCCAGTCTGTTCGGCTTCGCCGGCATGATCCTCGCGGTGCCGATGGCGGCGGCGGCGGGGGTGCTGATCCGCTTCGCCGCGCGGCGCTACAAGCAAAGCACGCTGTTTTCCGGCATGGGGCCCGATATTGCATGACGAGTCCATTCACATGACTTGGCAACTGCCGCTCGACCTGCCGCATCGGCCAGGCCTGGGCGAGGAGGATTTTCTCGAAGCGCCGTCCAACGAAAAGGCGCTGGCGATGGTCCGCCTGTGGCCGGACTGGCCGCAAAAAACGCTGCTGCTCACCGGCCCGCATGGAGCGGGAAAAAGTCATCTCGCCGCGATCTGGGCGCGTCGCGCCGGCGCGAGGACGTTTTCGGTCGGCGACCTGAGGCTGGACCTTTTGCCGGCACTTTCGGGCGAAAGGGCGCTGGTGCTGGAAAACGCCGACGACAGTCCCGCGCGGGAGGCGGAAATGTTCCATCTCCTCAATCTGGCCGGCGAGAGCGGCCTCAACCTGCTGATCGTCGCGCAGAAAAAGCCGGACCTGTGGGGGCTGGCGACGCCGGACCTGCTGTCGCGTCTGCGTCGGTCTCCCGAGGTCGCCATCGAGGCCCCGGACGAGGCTTTTCTGCGCGCCATTCTGGTAAAGCTTTTTCACGACCGGCAGGTTCTCGTCGACGAATCGGTGATCGGCTTTCTCGGCCTCAGGCTGGAGCGCTCGTTCGAGGCGGCGCAGAAGATCGTCGCGGCGCTCGACCGCGAGGGACTGGCGCGCGGCCGCGCGATTACCCGCCCGCTGGCGGCGCAATTGCTGGACGAGTCGCCTGACCTCGTCGGTCAACCCGATCTTTACGGTCCAGAAAGCGCATAAACCGAGCCCTTGTCACTTACCGGCGGATGTTGTCACATGTACGTCACCGAACCGGTTAAAACCGATCGCCAAGCGAGGATCAGGTGACCCAGACCAACGTGCTGCAAGACAGCGAAACCTTGAGCGAAGCCGCCTCGAAGGACAGCAAGGCCTATGGCTTGTCCCTGCGCGATTCGGCGAAACGCTTCATCAATCGCGAACTCTCCTGGCTGGAGTTCAACCGCCGCGTCTTGCTCGAAGCCTCCAACGAAGCGCATCCGCTGCTGGAGCGCGTCCGTTTCGTCTCCATTTCGGCGAATAATCTCGATGAATTCTTCATGGTGCGCGTCGCCGGACTGCGCGGGCAATTGCGCTCCGGGGTCGAGACGCCCTCCGACGACGGCCTGACGCCGGGCGAACAATTGCCGCTGATCAACGCGCGCGTCGGCGAACTGGCGCAGGAGCAACTGCGCTGCTGGCGGCAATTGCAGGAGCAACTGCTGGCGGAAGGCATAGCCTTCGTCGACCCGGAAGACCTCAGCAAGTCGGAAAAAATGTGGCTGGACGACCATTTCTTCCTCCATGTCTTTCCGGTGCTGACGCCGCTGGCGGTGGACCCCGCCCATCCCTTCCCGTTCATCCCCAACCTCGGCTTGACCCTGGCGCTGGACCTCGCAAACAGCAGCACGGGGGCGCGGATGAATGCGCTGGTGCGCATGCCGATCAAGATCGACCGGTTCATCCGCCTGCCGGAGACGCTCGGCTCGGCCGGGGGCGCGCGCATGGTGCTGCTGGAAGCCCTGATCGTCACCCATATCCAGAAGCTTTTCCCCGGCTACAAGGTCATGGGAAAGGGCCTGTTCCGCGTCATCCGCGACAGCGATCTGGAAGTCGAGGAAGAGGCCGAAGACCTGGTGCGCCTGTTCGAGACAGCGCTGAAGCGCCGCCGGCGCGGTTCGGTGATCCGGCTAGAGACCGACGTCCATATGCCACAGGAAATGCGCGGCTTCGTCGCCGCGGAGCTGGACGTCGAGCCGGACGAGATCATCGCCCTGGACGGCATGCTGGCGATGAAGGACCTTTCGGAAGTCGTCGGCCTGCCGCGCCCCGAGCTGAAATTCACCCCCTATAATCCGCGCTTCCCCGAACGCGTGCGCGAGAATGGCGGCGATTGCTTCCTGGCGATCAAGCAGAAGGACCTTGTGGTCCACCATCCTTACGAATCTTTCGACGTGGTGGTGCAATTCCTGATGCAGGCGGCGCGCGACCCCAATGTCGTGGCGATCAAGCAGACGCTCTACCGCACCTCTTCCGACAGCCCGATCGTCCGCGCCTTGATCGAGGCGGCGGAGGCGGGCAAATCCGTCACCGCGCTGGTCGAATTGAAGGCGCGTTTCGACGAGGAGGCCAATATCCGCTGGGCGCGCGATCTGGAGCGCGCCGGCGCCCAGGTGGTTTTCGGCTTCATCGAACTGAAGACCCACGCCAAATTGTCGCTGGTGGTGCGCCGCGAAGGCGGGGCGCTGACCACTTATTGCCATGTCGGCACCGGCAATTACCATCCGATCACGGCGAAGATCTACACCGACGTGTCGCTGTTCACCGCCGATGCGGCGATCGGGCGCGACGTGTCGCGCATTTTCAATTACATCACCGGCTATGCCGAGCCGGTCGGGCTGGAGCGCATGTCGGTCTCGCCGATCTCGCTGAAAAAACGCCTGCTCGACCATATCGCCCAGGAAATCGCCCATGCTCAGGCCGGTCGCCCGGCCGCGATCTGGGGCAAGTGCAACGCTCTGGTCGATCCGGAAATCATCGATGGGCTCTACCAGGCGAGCCAGGCCGGCGTGATGATCGATTTCGTGGTGCGCGGCATCTGCTGCCTGCGCCCTGGAATCCCCGGACTATCCGAGAATATCCGCGTGAAATCGATCATCGGGCGTTTCCTCGAACATACCCGCATCTACGCCTTCGGCTGCGGGCATGGCCTGCCCCACCCCAAGGCGGCGGTCTATATTTCCTCGGCGGACCTGATGCAGCGCAATCTCGAACGGCGCGTCGAATCGCTGATGCCGGTGACCAATCCGACCACTCACGAACAGGTGCTGGAGCAGATTCTGGTCGCCAACATGATGGACAACCAGCAATCCTATCGCGTCCTGCAGGACGGCTCGAGCGTGCGCATCGAATGCGACCCGGACGATGAGCCGTTCAACGTGCACAAATATTTCATGACCAACCCCTCGCTGTCGGGGCGCGGCAAGTCGCTGCGCGACTCCAGCCCCAAGAGCCTGATCCGGCGGGGCGAGCGGAGCTGACAATGGGCCGGCGGAGGCCAAGACCAAATCTCACAGGGCTAAACCTGTGGGAATGGTCAGGAGCGAACGCGATACCGAGCTTATGCGAGGGATTCCATAATGGCGACCAGTCGCGATTATGGAGAAGAGGATGAGATGGGCAAGGGTCAGGGGCGGCTGCCGAACACGCGGCCAACGGCGATCGTCGATATCGGCTCCAATTCGGTGCGTCTGGTCGCCTATGAGGGGCTGACCCGCGCGCCGACGCCGATCTTCAATGAAAAGGCCCTTTGCGGCCTCGGCAAAGGCGTGGCGACCACCGGCGCGCTGGCGGAAGAGGGCATGGCGCGGGCGCTCGACGCCCTTCGTCGATTCAAAAAACTCTGCCAGCTCATGCAGATCGATGATGTCCGCCCGGTGGCCACGGCTGCGGCGCGCGACGCCGCCAATGGCGCGCTATTCCTCAGCGCGGCGAGCGAAGCCATCGGGTGTCCGATCGAACTGATCTCCGGCTTGCGCGAGGCTCAGCTATCGGCGCTCGGGGTGGTTTCGACGGTGCACAAGGCAGACGGCGTGGTGGGCGATCTCGGCGGCGGCTCGCTGGAGCTGATCGACGTCAAGGACGATGACGTCGGCAAGGGCGTGTCGCTGAAACTCGGCTCGCTGGCGCTGATGGATGCCTCCGGCCGCTCGATCAAGAACGCCCAGCGCATCGCCAAGCTCGAGTTGGCGGAAGCGGCGCCGCTCGATTTTCTCCGCGGCCGCACTTTCTACGCCGTCGGCGGCACCTGGCGCTCGCTCGCCAAACTGCACATGCGCCAGTGCAATTACCCGCTCGAAGTGATGCACGGCTATGTCATCCCGGCGCGCGACGCCGTCGATTTCGCCTCATTGGTCGAGCGCGTCGATACCGAAGCCCTGGTCGCCGTCGGCGCCATTTCGGCGCAGCGCCGCCCTTCGCTGGCCTATGGCGCGGTGGTGCTGGAAGAGATCATCCGTCGGGGCAAGCCCAGCAAGGTGGTGATTTCCATCGGCGGCCTGCGCGAAGGCCTGCTTTACGACCAGTTGGATGAAGAAAAGAGGTCGCGTGATCCGCTGCTGGAGGCGGCGCGCGAATATAATCTTTTGCGTTCGCGCTCGCCAGGGCATGGCGAAGACATGATCGCCTGGAGCGACGCCTTCATGGCGTCGAGCCATATCGACGAAACCATAGAGGAAAAGCGGCTGCGCCACGCCGCCTGCCTTTATGGCGACATCGGCTGGCGCACCTCGCCCGATTACCGCTCCGAACTGGCGCTGAACCTGCTCGCCAATACGCCGATGGTCGGCGTCGATCATCCCGGCCGCGCATTTCTGGGCATGGCCGTGGCCTATCGTCACCTTGGCATGGACGAGGACGTCAATCCGCAGATCCGCAGCCTCGCCACGCCGCGCCTGATGGACCGGGCGCGCATTCTCGGCGCCGTCCAGCGCGTCGCCTATATCGTTTCGGCGTCGATGCCGGGCGTGCTGCCCAGGGTGAAAATGCTGTGTGTGCGGGGAAAGCTGGTGCTGACCCTGCCGCCCGATCTCGCCGATCTCGCCGGCGACCGGCTGAACGGAAGGCTGAAGCAACTGGGCCGGCTGATCGGCCGCGCGCCTTCCATCGTCATCGGATGACGGCGCAGGCGGGCCCGCAAAAAGGCGGCCTGCCGCCCCGCGACATGGCGCTCGCCGTGATGATCGCCTTCCTGTGGGGCGTGAGCTTCGTCGCCATCAAACTGGGCGTCGCCGAGGCCCCGCCCTTGTTCCTCACGGCGCTACGTTTTTCGCTCGCCGCCTTTCCGGCGGTGCTGTTCGTGCCAAAGCCCAAAGTAAAGCTGCTCGATCTCGCCGGCTATGGCCTGTGCATCGGGGTCGGCCAGTTCGGCCTGCTGTTCGCCGCCATCAAAATGGGCATGCCGGCGGGACTGGCCTCGCTGGTGATCCAGATCCAGGCCTTGTTCACCATGTCGCTGGTCTATCTCTTTCTCGGACAGAGCGTGCGCAAAGCTCAGATTTTCGGCGCGCTGGTCGCCTTGGCCGGGGTCGCGACGATCGGCTTCTTTCGCGGCGGCGCGACGCCTCTGGCGCCCTTTGTCGCAGTGATCGCCGCCGCCGCCTGCTGGAGCCTCGGCAATATCTTCTCGATCCGCGCGGGGCGGACCAACATGTTCGCCTTCATCGTCTGGTCGAGCCTTTTCGCGCCGCTGCCCTTGCTCGCCATGTCGCTGTTGCTGGAAGACCGTAGCGCGGTGGCGAGCGCGATCCTGCATCCCACGCTGGCGGTCTGGGGCGGCGCCGCCTTTCTAGCCTATGGCGCGACGATGATCGGTTTTGGCCTGTGGAGTTTCCTGCTCAGCCGCCATCCGGCGGCGCAGGTCAGCCCCTTTTCGCTGCTGGTGCCAGTATTCGGCATAGGCGCGGCGACGCTGGTTTTTCACGAGCCGCTGAGCGGCGGCGTGCTGCTGGGGATCGGCGTGGTGATGGCGGGACTGGCCATTGCGGTGTTCGGACGGCCTTGAGCGAGGGCGCAAATTGGTCTTTGGCCAGGTCTGGCGCCAACGCGGCCGGCGCTCTCCCGCGGCGGCGATGGTCGCTCGCAGACCGCCGGCAGGGGCGCCGCTTCACTTCTTCAACGGCTTGCCGGCCGTCTCAGGCGCGGCGATGGTCGCGACAAGGCTGATGCAGGCGAGCACGATAAGGTAGAGCGAAATCGGCCAGGTCTCGCCCTTCGTCCACGCGAGGAAACTCGCCGCCGCAAAAGGCGTGAGGCCGCCGCTGATCGCCGCGCCGATCTGGAAGCCGAGCGACGCGCCAGTGTATCGCAGTCGCCCTGTGAAAAGCTCGGAATACCAAGGCGCCCCGACGCCAAAGCCGATCATCTGCCCGAAAATGATGGCCATGATTATCGCCACGGTGATGACGGATGCGTCTTTCGTGTCCAGGAGCCAGAAAAATGGGAACGCGAAAGCAATCGCAAAGACGCAACTTGCGTAGAACATCGTCTTGCGGCCAATGCGGTCGCTGAGCCAGCCGAAGAACGGGATTGCGGCGAGGGCGATGGCGGAAGCAAGCAACAGCGCATTGAGGATGACGCTCCTCGGCAGGCCGAGGTTGCTCGTGACGTAACTGATCGAAAAAATGCCGGCAATGGAGACATAACTGATCTCGGAGAGCTTCAGCCCGATGGCGGTGAAGAAAGGCCGGCGATGGGTGGTCAGAACCTCGACCAGCGGAAGGCGCGCCACCTCCTTCCGGGCTTCGATCTCGCGGAAGACCGGCGTCTCCTCAAGCTGCATGCGAATGTAAAAGCCGATGCCGGCCATGAAGATGCTGACCAGGAACGGAATTCGCCAGCCCCACGCCAGGAAATCCGCCTCCGGCAATCGCGAGACCAGCGCAAGCGCGCCGATGGCGGCAAGATTGCCGATCGGATAGCCAAGCTGGACCATCGAGCCCAGAAGCCCACGGTTTTTCTCCGGCGCGTTCTCCACCACC
Source organism: Rhodoblastus sp. (assembly GCF_052145335.1). GTDB lineage: Bacteria > Pseudomonadota > Alphaproteobacteria > Rhizobiales > Beijerinckiaceae > Rhodoblastus. The sequence continues at coordinate 2,108 of NZ_JBKQOU010000087.1, read as the reverse complement.
ATGAGCACCGCGCCAGCCCATTCGCCGCCGAGCCCAATGCCCTGGAACAGACGCAAGAGGACGAGCAGGATCGGCGCGAGGACGCCGACGTCCTTGTAGGTTGGCAGGAGCCCGATCAGGAAAGTGCCGAGGCCCATGATGACGATGGTGATCGCGAGCATGGCCTTGCGGCCGACCCGGTCGCCGAAATGTCCGAATATGGCCGCGCCAAAGGGGCGGGCGAAAAAGCCGACGCCATAGGTGCCGAAGGCGGCGACGATGCCCAGCGCCGGGTCGGCCATGGGGAAGAACAGCTTGTTGAAGACGAGCGCGCTCGCCGCGCCGTAAATCAAGAAATCGTACCACTCCGCCGCTGTGCCGATAATGCTCGACGCGAGCACGCGCCTGACTTCGCCGGCGTCGGCGGCCGAGTGTTCCGCAATCCGGAATGCCGCAATGTTCATGATCGCCCCCGCCTCGTATCGCGGGCTCTGCTGGCTCTGTCTGGATGGCGCTGTCCCCAGCCACTCCATTTTTTCGAAGAACCGCATGTGCCGGTCGATACAGAGCTATCCTCTCAATATTTCAAGGTAATGAGCTACTTTATACCGAATCGGTCCAAGTCCGGACCGGACCAAAAGAGGTATTTCCGAATATCGTTGGATTGATCGAGGGTCTCAAGCGCGGGTTCAGTTCGTCGTCGGAACCTACGCAAGGCCGCTTCGAGCGGAACGCGTCGTCAAATCCTTCAGGATCAGGATTGCTGCCTCAGGCGTCGACGCTCTCTCCCTCGGCGTCGGCCTCGTGATATTCCAGCGTGACGACGCGGTTATTCTCAACCGTCAGCGCCAGACGGCCGTGCTTCAACTGCACCGCCTTTTCGCCGAACAGCTCGCGCCGCCAGCCTTTCAGCGCCGCGATATCGGCGCGATCGTCGGCGGCCAGCGCCTCCAGATCCTCGGTGGTGGCGATCATCTTCGCCGCCACGCCATTTTTCTCGGCGACCTGACGCAGCAGAACCTTCAACAGCTCCACCGTCGCGCCGCCGCCGTTGCCCCGCCGCTCGCGATCTATGCGCGGCAGGGTATTCGGGTCACGCTCCAGTCCGCGCTCGATGGCGGCGAGAATTTCCGCGCCGGCGCGCGAACGCTCCATGCCGCGTGGAAAAGCCCTGAGGTTCCCGAGCGCCTCGGCGCTGCGCGGGGCGGCCAGGGCGACCTCGATCATGATATCGTCCTTGAGCACGCGCGAGCGCGGCACGTCGCGGGTCTGCGCCTCGTGTTCGCGCCAGGCCGCCAATTCCGTCAGCACCGCGAGATCGCGCGGCTTTCGCGCGCGGTGGGCGTAGCGCTCCCAGGCGCGGTCGGGCCGCTGCTCATAGGAGTCCTGGCTGCAAAGCGTCGCCATCTCGTCGGTCAGCCAATGCAGGCGGCCGGTCTTTTCCAGCTTCTGGCGCAGGGCCTTGTAGATGTCGCGCAAATAGGTGACGTCGGCGATGGCGTAATCGACCTGCGCGTCGGAGAGCGGACGTCGTGACCAGTCGGTGAAGCGCGAAGACTTGTCGAGCGTCACCTTGCAGAGGCTCTGCGCCAGTTCGCCATAGGCGATCTGGTCGCCATAGCCGCAGACCATGGCCGCGACCTGGGTGTCGAACAAAGGCGCGGGAATGATTTTCGCCAAATTCCAGATGATTTCCAGATCCTGCCGGGCGGCGTGGAAAACCTTGGTGATGTTGGGATTGGCCATCAGCTCGAAGAACGGCGTCAGGTCGAGGTCAGGGGCGAGGGCGTCGATCGCCGCCGCGCGCTCGTCGCAGGCGACCTGGATCACGCAGACCTTCGGCCAGAAAGTCGTCTCGCGGAGGAATTCCGTGTCGACGGTGACAAAGGGATATTGGCTGAGGGTCTGGCATAAGGCGGCCAGTTCGCTGGAATCTGTGACAAGGCTCATGAATTCTTCATAATCCAAGCCCGGCGCGGGTCAAAGGCGAAAAAGCCGCGCCCTCTTCACGCGAGCGCAAAATTCCGCTAGGCGTGGCCCAACTCTTTCATGGCCTGGAATCTTATGCACGCCTATCGCACCCATAGCTGCGGCGAAATCCGCGAAATCCATATCGGCGAAACGGTCCG
>NZ_JBKQOU010000086.1:0-22866 GCF_052145335.1 Rhodoblastus sp. | reverse complement strand
CCAATGTCGGCAAGGATGTCGCCGCGGCGATCACGGCGGCGTTTCGCAACAATCGCGGCGGCAACCCGGTCACCGAAGGACGCCGCGTAAAATTGTCGTTCTCCGAAGCCGAGGTCGGCGACACGCTTCAGCTTGCCCGTCTCGCGGTCTATGAAGGAGAAAACCTTCTGGCGGCCGTCGCCCTGGCCGATGACGGTCGCTATCTTCTGCTTGAGCATGCTCCAGCTGTCGAGAGGAAGGTCAAAAAGCCTTCCGACGATGAGAACTCCGACGAAAACGACGAGGATTCCGGAGGGATGCGCCTGTACAACTCTCTGTATGAAACGGCGTTGAAACAGGATATTCCGCGCCCGATCATCGACCAGATGGTGCGCACTTTCGGTAATGACGTTGATTTCCAACGGGGGGTCTCTCCGGGGGATTCCATCGACGCCTTTTTCGACAACGGCGACGAGACCGACGGAGGGCGCGTGGATCTGCTTTACGCCTCGATCACCACGCGCGGTGAAACCTTCAAATATTATCGTTTCCAGTCGCCGGACGACCTGGGTGTCGATTATTTCGATCCCCTGGGCCGCTCGACACGCAAATTCCTGCTGCGCAAGCCCATCGCCAACGGCGAGTTCCGCGGCGGCTTCGGCATGCGCTACCATCCCATCCTGCATTACACCCGCCCGCATAATGGCGTGGACTGGGCGGCGCCCGTCGGCACCCCGATCGTCGCCGCCGGCAATGGCGTCGTCACCAAGGCCGGATGGACCTCCGGCTATGGCAGGCGGGTCGAGATCGAGCATAACAACGGCTATGTGACGACCTATAACCACATGTCCGGTTTTGGCCGCGGGATCAGGGAGGGCCTACATATCAACCAGGGCCAGATCGTTGGCTATCTGGGCTCGAGCGGTCTTTCGACCGGGCCGCACCTTCATTACGAAGTGATCGTCAATGGCCATTACGTCGATCCCATGCGCGTAAAACTGGCGCGCACCCGGCAGTTCGACGGCAAGACGCTGCTCGACTTCAAGCGCGAGCGCGACCGGATCGACGGCCTGATGGCCAAGGCGCCCAACGCGACACGGGTCGCCGGCCCATAAGGCAAAGGTCAGGCTTTCGCCCCTTTACTTTATTTGCGCGAGAATGACGACCGGGCGCCTGCCCCGTAGAGCAGCGAGAGCGTCGCGCCTTCAATCCGACAGGGCTGCACCGCCTTCAGCGCGGCTAGATATTGGGTCTCCAGATCGGCCAGCGGGCCTATGCATCGACCCGCGAAATGATCGGCGGCCGCGGCGAAGTTGATCAAGCAGGGCCACAGCGAAGCCACGATAGCGATCAGGGACTTCCGGGCGATCAGGGACCTGCGCATGCTTTTTCCGTTTGGCCAATCAGACTTCTTGAAGCGGCGCGGAGCCGAACGGCCTTGGCGTGAGCACCGGGTTCAGGGCGGGGGCCAGTTCCGGCAGGGTGCGGCGCGTCCGCCTGACGCCGACCAGGCGATAGAGCTGCTTGGTCGCCTCGACCACGATGACGCCAGCGCCCGGCAAGGACAATCTGCCGCTGATGTTTTCGATCACCGGCGCGAGGCGCAGCATCATTGCGCGTTCGAGCGGCGGCGTATAAAGCGCCTCGCTCCAATAGATCGGCGAAAACAGCGTTTCGCGCATCAGGTCAAGCAATTGGCCGCGCGAATAAGGACGGCCATGGCCGAAAGGGGTGGTGTCGAGCCGCGCCCATAAGCCTGATCGATTGGGCGCGACAACAATCAGGCGACCGCCAGGCGTCAACACGCGCCAGATCTCGGCGAGAAGTTCGCGGGGGTGTTCGGCCGTCTCCAGCGCATGGGCGAGCAGAACCCGGTCGACGCAGGAATCGGGCAGCGGCAGCATGGAATCGTCGATCAGGGCGGAGGCCGACGCGCCGGAAGCTGGCCAGTTCACCACGCCCTGCTCGGCGGGCATCATCGCCAGCAGCCGCAGCGGCTGACCCGCGAACAAATCGAGATAGGGAGTGGCGTAGCCTAGTCCGACGATCGACAGGCCGGCGACGGAGTCCCATCGCCCGGTCAAAATGGCGCCGACGAGTCGGCGCGAGGTCTCGCCAAGTGGCGAGGCGTAGAAACTCCGCAAATCGGTGACATCAAGCGCCATGAGGCAGGATCGCCACAAATCTCGGTAAAGGGCAAGGGGCGCGTTCGCCAGTTTTTAAACGTCGGCGCGTCCTTTTCGGGAATAATACGGGGCAAAAACCGGTTTCCTCTTCCTTCCTTGGTAGACTAGGATCGGCGGCGGCATCGAACGGGTTGCGGGGAGCAGCGCATGGCGATCGAGTTTCACCAGTTCCAGTGCCTGTCCGATAATTTCGGCGTTCTGGCCCATGATTCCGGCAGCGGAGCGACAGCTTCGCTGGACGCCCCCGAAGCCGGGCCGATTCTCGCCGCCTTGGCGGAGAAAGGCTGGACCCTCACCGATATCTGGCTGACTCATCACCATTTCGACCACATCGGGGCTGTCGAGGAACTCAAGGCGCATTTTCCGGAAGCGAAAATCGTCGGCGCGCGAAAAGACGCGCATCGCCTGCCGCCGCTGGACCAAGCCGTCAGCGAAGGGGATTTGGCGCGACTCGGTCAAGGCGACGCGCAAGTTTTTGAGACGCCCGGTCATACGCTCGGGCATCTGGCCTATTATTTCGAAGCCGAAAATGTCGTTGTCGTTGGCGACACGCTCTTTTCGCTGGGCTGCGGCCGGGTGATGGAAGGCACCATGCCAATGATGCACGAGACGCTGATGCGGCTGGCCAATCTGCCCGGCGAAACGCTGGTCTATTGCGGTCACGAATATACCCAGGCCAACGCCCGCTTCGCGCTGACCGTCGAGCCCGAAAATCCGCTGCTGGTCGAGCGCGCCGCCGAGGTCGACGGTCTCAGGGCGAAAGGCGCCTTCACTTTGCCGACATCGATCGCCCTCGAACTCGAAACCAACCCTTTCCTGCGCGCCGCCAATCCGGACCTGCAGAAAAGCCTGGGCATGGAGCTTGCCGATCCGGTCGAGGTTTTCACCGTGCTGCGGGAGCGCAAGAACAATTTCTAAACTTCAAAGGGTCGGCAGGGACGACGCGGCCTCTACACTTTGAATTAACGCGACGCTCCCATTGTCCGACGAATGACTCCTCCCGGAACCGCCTCGTGCAACTTCGCTATTTCGCTTCCCGCGCGTTGAAAACCGGCGCCGCAACGCAGGCGGGAGCCGGCGGCGGGCGGTCCGCAAGACGAACCGAACCCCAAAGCAGCCTTCCGCCCCAACCGCCGCTGACGACGGCGCCGGAGCCCATCCCCGCCGCTGTCGCCGCCAAATCGACGGCCATTGCGATGGCGGGCGAAGAAACAGCGGCGCCCGATCCGCGCAAGATTCTCGATTCCATCGGCGAAACGGTCTACGACTGGGATCTCCATTCGGACCGCATTTCATGGGGCCCGAACGCCGCCCGCGTGCTCGGCGTCGCCAATATGGATGCGATTTGCACTGGGCGCCGCTATGCTGAATGGCTGTCGCACGACAGCGAAAGCTCGCGCTACCAGGCGATCGCCCGCGCCGCCTCGGTTGACGAAGGCGCGGGAGCGCCCTTTCAGATCCGTTACGGCCTCGTCCCGCCCGATGGCGCGCGCGAAGCCACCGTATGGATCGAGGACACCGGCCGCTGGTTCGCCGGCCCCGACGGCTGCCCGGCGCGCGCTCATGGGCTGGTCCGGGTCATTACAGATCGATACAGGCTTGAGCGTCAGCTCGCCTGCGAGTCCCGTTTCGATTCGCTGAGCGGCGCGCTGAACCGCGCCGCCCTGCTCGAGCAAACCGCCCATTTCTATGCCCAATCCGCCAAAACCAAGCAGCCCTTCGCCGCGCTTCTGCTCGGGGTGGAAAATCTGTCCGCGCTGAATCGGACCCATGGTTACGACTTGGCCGATCAGACGATCGCGGGCCTGGCCAAACGCTTGCGCGCCCATTGCCGCGAACGCGATCTCGTCGCGCGCTATGCCGGCGGCAAATTCGCCGTGGTGCTGGAAAATTGCGATAGAAGGGAAATGATCGCCGCCGCGGAGCGTTTGATCGAAGTCGTCGGCGCGACGCCCTTCGACACCAGCGCCGGCCCGACGCCCATATCGCTGCGTGTCGGCGGCGTCGTCGCGCCGCGCCACGGCCGGCCCCCGCATTTAGTGTTCCAGCACGCCGAAGAGGCACTCGATCAGGCGCGTCTACCGAACGCGCCGCGCTTCGTCGCCTATGAACCCTCGCTGGCGCGCGAGGACGGACGGTTGCGCGCATTGCAGATATCGAACGAAATTGTTGCGGCGCTCGAGGACGATCGCATCGTGATCGCCCTGCAGCCGCTGGTTCATGCGGCCAGCGGCGCTCTCGCCTTATACGAGGCGCTGATGCGGTTGCGCCGGCCAGACGGCGCGCTCGTTCCACCCGCCGCCCTGCTTCCCACGGCCGAAAAAACCGGTCTGATCCAGAGGATCGACAAGCGTGTGCTTGAACTTGCCCTGAAAAAATTGGTCGAACAGCCGGCCATGCGTCTGGCGGTGAATATTTCGGGTCCGACTTTGCAGGATCCCGATTTTTTTACGCGTCTGCGCGAGTTTCTGGGCGCCGATTCCGAAGTCGCACGCCGCCTGACCATTGAATTCACCGAAACCTGCGCCATGGAAGATATCGAGGCCACCACGAGCGCTATCGCCCTGATCAAGCAATTCGGCGCCAGGGTCGCCATGGACGATTTCGGCGCCGGCTATACATCGTTCAAAAATCTCCGTCGCTTCGATTTCGACCTGGTCAAGATCGACGGCGCCTTCGTGCAAAACCTTGTCGCTTCGGTCGACGACCGCTTTTTCGTGCGCACCCTGGTGGGTCTGGCCCACCATCTCGGCTTGCAGGTGGTCGCGGAATGGGTGGAGGACGCGGAAACGGCGCAAATACTGCGCGACTGGGGCGTGGAATATCTTCAGGGCGATTTTTTTGGCGCGGCCACGGTGGCGTGACGACCGCCGATTGGCGCCCTTAATCCTGAACCAGGCTGCCGTCCTCCCGAATCACCTCGCCGGGGTTCGGGTAGTTCATGGTCGGCTCCATTGTGCAGGACGTGACCGCTTCGTTCTGCCAGGGGGATACGGCGCCGATACTGGCAAAGGCGGCGAACCCGGTCCTGGAGGCGACCAGACCGCGCGCTTCCCCGGGCGTCGGCGCACGAGTCCAGAGCGTGTCCTTTTCAATCGAATATTGCCAGGAGGGATGCCCCGGATCGATCGGGTCCAGACGATAGACATTCATCGGTTATTCCTTCGCCGGAAGCCATTTCCGACCCGATATCGAAGCGGATCGGGCTCTCGTTTTGGACTGACTTCAGGGAACGGGTGTCTTCCCGACGCAAGAAAAAAATCAATCCTTTTTCACCAGGCTGTCGATGCGTTTTTGCATTTCGGCGAGTTGGGCGCGCATTTCCGTCAGCTCATGGCTGGCTTGCGCGTTTTTTCCCACGTCCCCCGCCTGCCCGCTGAAAGGCGAAAACAGGTCCAGGGCCTCGCGGAACATGGCCATGTTTTTCCTCGCCTGCTCTTCCATCGACTGGAACATCTGCCGGGTCGGAACGGCCAGGGGATTAGCCAGAGGATTGGCCAGCGGATTGGCGCTCACCGCCGCCTCGAACTGTTCGCGGAATTTCTGGCTGTCGCTGGTCAGCCTCTCGATGGAGAATTCGAGATAGCTCGGGACCAGCATCTGCATGCTGTCGCCATAAAAGCGGATCAATTGTCGCAGGAAGCGGATCGGCAACAGATTCTGGCCGGTTTTTCCTTCCTGTTCGAAAATGATCTGCGCCAGCACCGAACGGGTTATTTCTTCGCCGCTCTTGGCGTCATAGACGACGAAGTCTTCGCCCACCTTTACCATTTCGGCGAGGTCTTCCAACGTCACATAGGCGCTGGCGCCCGTATTATAGAGACGCCGGTTGGCATATTTCTTGATCGTGACGGGTTGTTTTTCGTTGGTCATTGCCAGTCCCATGCCCGGCCACGGCGCCATCCCCGTTTGGTTCTGGCGCCACAGCCACCCTCCCAATGGAATGCCGGGCGGAAGCCCGCGATCCCGGATCGACCCTGCCCTCGCTTGCGCCAAAGCAAAGCCGCCTCCATCAATACTTCATATCAGGCAAAGGCTCTACAACCAAAAGAGAATAAATTGCGTCGTCAGGCGCCTTGACCGCGCGGGCGCCAAAATGGTCAAACTAGCCGCCAAGTCGCCAGCCGATTTTAGGCTCGCCTTTTTGGCGGGCGGCCTTATGGAGGGTTTTTTCATGTCGACCGATGTCGTGATCGTTTCCGCCGCGCGTACCGCGGTTGGCTCCTTCAACGGAGTTTTCGCCAGCGTCGAAGCCTTTGATCTGGGCGCCGCCGCGATCAAGGCTGCGCTGGAGCGCGCCAAAGTCGAAGCTTCGGAAGTGGACGAGGTTATCCTCGGCCAGGTTCTCTCCGCCAATCAGGGCCAGAACCCGGCCCGTCAGGCCGCGATCAAGGCCGGCATTCCCCAGGAAAAGACCGCCTGGGGCCTCAACCAGCTTTGTGGCTCGGGCCTGCGCTCGGTCGCGCTCGGCATGCAGCAGATCGCCAATGGCGACGCCAATGTCATCGTCGCCGGCGGCATCGAAAACATGACGCTCGCGCCGCACGTCGCCTTCCTGCGCAATGGCGTCAAGATGGGCGAGTTGAAAATGCTCGATTCCATGCTGCGCGACGGCCTCACCGACGCCTTCCACGGCTATCACATGGGCACGACGGCGGAAAACATCGCCACCAAATTCCAGATCACCCGCGAAGAACAGGACCAGTTCGCCACCGCCTCGCAGAACAAGGCCGAGTCCGCGAAGAAGGCCGGCAAGTTCAAGGACGAGATCGTCCCCTATACGATTTCGACCCGCAAGGGCGACGTCGTGATCGACACCGACGAATTCATCCGCGATGGCGTGACGTACGATCAACTGGCCAAGCTGCGCCCCGCCTTCAGCAAGGACGGCACGGTGACTGCCGGCAACGCCTCCGGCATCAACGATGGCGGCTGCGCCCTGGTGCTGATGACCGCGGCCGCGGCCGCCCAGCGCGGCCTGACGCCGCTCGCCCGCATCGCCTCCTGGGCGACGGCCGGCGTCGATCCGGCGATCATGGGCACCGGCCCAATTCCCGCCTCGCGCAAAGCTCTCGAAAAGGCCGGCTGGAAAGTCCAGGATCTCGACCTGATCGAGGCCAACGAGGCTTTCGCCGCCCAGGCCATTTCGGTCAACCGCGAACTTGGCTGGGATACGTCGAAGGTCAACGTCAATGGCGGCGCCATCGCCATCGGCCATCCGATCGGCGCTTCCGGCGCGCGCGTTCTCGTCACCCTGCTGCACGAAATGCAGAAGCGCGACGCCAAGAAGGGTCTCGCCACCCTGTGCATCGGCGGCGGCATGGGCATCGCCCTGACCGTGGAACGCTGAACCTAACGTCTTCTCGCGCCGGTTGCATTCGCCGCCGGCGCGTTTTCGTCCCCAACCCAACGCCGCGACAATAAAATGCGCGGCTCAACTAAATCGGTGGAAACATGACAAGAGTGGCAGTCGTCACCGGCGGCACGCGCGGCATTGGCGCCGCTATTTCCAAGGCCCTGAAGGGCGCCGGCTACAAGGTCGCGGCCAGCTATGCCGGCAATGACGAGGCCGCCAAGGCCTTCAACGCCGAGACCGGCATCAGCGTCTACAAATGGGACGTGTCGGACTATGACGCCTGCGTCGCCGGCCTCGCCAAGGTCGAGGCCGACCTCGGCCCGGTGGAGGTTCTGGTCAACAACGCCGGCATCACCAAGGACGGCATGTTCCACAAGATGACCAAGGAACAATGGTACGCGGTCATCAACACCAATCTGAACTCCCTGTTCAACATGACCCGCCCGGTCTGGGAAGGCATGCGCGCCCGTAAATTCGGCCGCGTCGTCTGCATTTCCTCGGTCAATGGCCAGAAGGGCCAGATGGGCCAGGTCAATTATTCGGCGGCCAAGTCCGGCGACATTGGCTTCGTCAAGGCTCTGGCGCAGGAAGGCGCCAAGGCCGGGATTACCGTCAACGCCATCTGCCCGGGCTATATCGCCACCGAAATGGTCAAGGCGATCGATCCGGCCGTGATCGAAAAGGCGATCCTGCCGCACATCCCGGTCGGCCGTCTCGGCGAACCGGAAGAAATCGCCCGCGCCGTGCTCTTCCTCATCGCCGACGAAGCCGCATTCATCACCGGCTCGACCATTTCCGCCAATGGCGGCCAATACATGATCTAACCCAAGGTTTTTGCCCCCGCCGCAAACTGAAACCTTGCGGCGGCAAAAAATCTTCACGGCCTGATAAGGGGTTGGCTTTAAGCCTGAGTTTCCCTGGGGGCGGGGAGCCGTCGCAGCGGCTTCTGAACCAAAAATTGAAGCCGGCGTTGCGAGTTTCTCGGAACAAAAAGGCTTCAGTCGTCATCGCGGTCGGGGAAACCCGACCGTTTTTTTATGGCAGGCGACACATGAGTTTTCGAGTCTGGGCGGTCCGGGCAGGCGGCGATAGCGAGGCCGACCCGCTGTTCATCGAAAACGAGCAGATCGCGGTCGGATTTCACGAAGTGGATCGCGATGTCAGCACACTGCCGGCACAGCGCGCCGCCTTCAAGGACGCCTTTCATGGCCGCGGCGCCGAGATCAAGCCCGCTTCGATCCCGATCCTGGCGGGACAATTGTTCCGTTTCGTCCATGAGATGAAGACCGGCGACCGGGTCATCTATCCACGCAAGATTGACCGAACCCTGCTATGGGGCGAAATCGCCACCCCTTACCTCTACGACCGGGCGCATAATCCCGACTTCCCGCACCGCAGAGGCGTGCGCTGGCTGAATTCGTTGAGCCGCGACGCCTTTTCGCAAGGCGCGCTTTATGAACTGGGCTCGACGCTCGCGCTGTTCGAAGTGCGCAATTTCGCCGCTGAATTCATCCGCCGGTTCGAGCCGCCCGCCGGCTCCCGCTTCTATAAATTCGCCGCCCTGGGCGAGGACGACACCCAGGCGCGCGTCGCCCGCGACATTGCCGAAACCACCAAGGATTTCATCTCGAAAAAGATCAAGACCGATCTGAAGGGTTTTCCGCTGGAGCCTTTCGTCGCCGACCTTTTCCGCGCCATGGGCTACAACGCCCATGCGACGCGCGCGATGCACGACGACGGCATCGACGTCACCGCCCATCGCGACGAACTCGGCATCGAGCCGCCAATCCTGAAAATCCAGGTCAAGGCGCATGAAGCCAATGTCGGCGCCGATCTGGTCAAGGCCTTCTACGCCATGATTCACGAACGCGATGTCGGTATTTTCATCACCACCGGCGGCTACACCGCCGCCGCGAAAAATTTCGCCGGCGCCAAAGGCAATCTGAAACTGGTCGACGGAATCGAATTCGTCAGCCTGATCGAGAAATATTACGACGGCCTCGATCTGAAATTCCGCAAGCAGATCCCGCTGCGGCGGATGCTGGTGCCGGATATTTCACAGGACAATTGAACGCTCTTGGCGCGAGCGCCACGAATTCCGCCAAAGAAAAAGGCCGGGAAACCCCGGCCTCGAAGCAAAACCAATCGCAGCCGCGCTCAGTCTTCCTTGGACTTGATCGTCAGGATCTGGCGGCCGTTATACATGCCGGTCTTGAGATCGACATGGTGGGGACGGCGCAGTTCTCCCGAATCCTTGTCCTCGACATAGGACGGGGCGGCGAGAGCATCGGCCGAGCGGCGGAAGCCGCGCTTCATCGGCGAAGTTTTTCTTTTAGGAACAGCCATTTCATCAACTCCGGTCCAGCCGCTGCGCCGGACCGTAAAAGGCTGCTGGGGCGAGCGGGGAAATTCAAGAGCGCGTCTCTTACAGGCAAAAGCGCGAAAAGGCCAGAGCCGTGGGCGAAAAAATGGCCTTGGCCCAGGTTCGTCTATTTCAAGCGAACAAATCCAGCGGCACCGCCGCTTCGACGTGGCGCGGCCACCGCCACGGCGCGATAAATACGGCGTCGCCGCGAAAGGAGCCGCCGACAGCCCAACGATTGGCCGCCAGCCAGCAGCGGGCGGCGCGCGAGATCCGCGCCCCCTTGGTCGCGCTTATGGCGAATTGCGCCTGATCGAGGGTCGGCCGCGCCTTGACTTCGACAAAGACGATCAGTCGCCCGCGCTTGGCGATCAGGTCGATCTCTCCTCCGGAAGCGACAAAGTTACGGGCGACGATCCGGTAAAATTTCAACCTTAGCCAGATCGCCGCCAGGTTTTCGGCATGGAGGCCGAACACGCGGGCTTTCTGGCGAGATGAGGCAAATCTGCGGCTCATTCGGCCTTGGTCCCGGCGCAAAGTTCGAGCGCGCGGGCATAAACTTTTCGGCGCGGCTGGCCCGTCTCGGCGGCGACGACGCTGGCGGCGTCCTTGAGCGAGAACCTCTCCAGCGCCGTGCGGATTTTGTCGTCGAGCGCCGGGCCGTCGAGCGCCGGCGCGTCCTCGCCCGGCGGCGCGACCAGCAGCACGATTTCGCCCTTGGGCGGCCCGTCGCGCTCGTAATCGGCGGCGAGTTCGTCGAGTGCGCCGCGCCGCACCGATTCGAAATGCTTGGTCAATTCGCGCGCCACCGCCGCCTGCCGCGAGCCCAGCACGGCGGCCAGATCGTTCAGGGTTTCAGCGAGCCGACGCGGCGATTCGAACAGCACCAGGGTGCCGGGGATGGCGGCGAGTTCGGCGATGCGGGCGCGCCGCGCGCCGCTTTTCGCCGGAAGAAATCCTTCAAAAAAGAACCGGTCGGTCGGCAAGCCCGCCACCACCAGCGCCGCCAGCACGGCGGAAGGACCGGGCGCGGAGGTGACGGGGATATTCGCCGATAAAGCCTCCGCCACGAGCTTGAAGCCGGGATCGGAGACCAGAGGCGTGCCCGCGTCGGATATCAGGGCGAGTTTGTCGCCCTTGCGCAGCCTGGCGATCAGAACCGGCCGCATGGCGGCGGCATTATGCTCGTGGTAGGCGACGAGCGGCGTCGCTATGCCGTAATGAGCCAGCAGATTGCGGCTGACCCGCGTATCCTCGGCGATGACGGCGTCCGCCGCCGCCAAAGTCGCGAGCGCGCGCAAGGTGATGTCGCGCAGGTTGCCGATCGGCGTCGCCACCACATGCAGGCCCGGAGCGATAGGCTCCGCCTCGGCGCGCAGGCCGAAAGCGACAAAAGAAGGCGGCGGAGAATTGGCAGGGCTGGCGGGCGGATGCGGCTCGGAATGCGCCATGATTCGCGCCTCTGGTTCGTTAAAACAAAAATTCGTTCGATATATAGAACGACCGGGCGAATGCGGCAAGTTATTGCGCCGCGCGCGAAACTTCCGTCCTCGTTCTCATGGTCTAGCTCATTGTCCGGCGCTTCATGTTGCCAGAAGCGCCGCCAATGCCGTAAGACATGGTGGCGCGGCCCTGTCAAGCCGCGCCACCAGAAGCGTCAACAGGTTGGCGTCCCAGGGCGGCCGAGCGAAAGCGCGGAGAAACAATTGCGCATTCATTTTCCATCTCGCGCCGATTTTGCCGGCGCTCTGCGCCGCACGCTCCGGCCCGCCGCATTCTGCGCCGGTCTTGCCGCTTTGTCCGCCTGCTCGACGGGCTTCGGCCCCGCGCCGCATGAGTCTCTCTCCCCGCCGACCACGCCCGCGCAGTCCGAACCGCCGCAGGGCGTCGGGACGATCGGCTCCGGCCCGGTCAAGGTCGCGCTGATCCTGCCGCTGACGCAAGGGGGCGGTCAAAGCCAGATTGGCCTGTCGCTGCGCAATGCGGCGGAATTGGCCATAAGCGAATCCGGCTCCGCCGATATCACGCTTCTGGTCAAGGACGACCAATCGACGCCGGAAGGCGCCAAGGCCGCGACCCAGGCGGCGCTGGCGGAGGGCGCGGAACTGGTGCTTGGACCGCTTTTCGCCGGCGACGTCCGCGCCGCGGCGGAAGTGGCGCGCGCCGCGGGCAAGCCGGTCATCGCCTATTCGACCGATCTGTCGACGGCGGCGCGCAACGTCTATCTCCTGTCCTTCCTGGTCGAGAACTACGCCGATCGCATCGTCGAATTCGCCGCCAGCAAGGGCAAGAAATCCGTCGCCATTCTGGCCCCGGAGAACGACTACGCCAATGTCGCGACCGGCGCCTTGCAGCAGGCGGCGGCGAAGCGCGACATGCGGGTGGCGCTGATCGAGCGCTACAAGCCCGGAGGCGTCGCCGCCGCCGCCGGCCATATCGCGGCGCTCGGCGGCCAGATCGACTGCCTGTTCATTCCCGAACAGGCCGCCGCCATGCCAGATGTGGCCAAGGCCCTGAGCGCCAACGGACTGGAGTCCCGCAAGGTGCAAATTCTCGGCACCGGCCTGTGGAACGATTCGCGGGTGTTGAACCTGCCGGCGCTGCAAGGCGCCTGGTTCGCCGCGCCGGAAAACGCCGGTTTCATCGCCTTTTCCCAGCGCTATCACGCCAAATTCAACTCGGACCCGACCCGCGTCGCCACTCTGGCCTATGATTCCGTGTCGCTGGCGGCGGCGCTGGCGCGCACGCAAGGGCCGCGACGCTACAGCGATGAAGTCCTGACCAATCCGACCGGTTTCAGCGGCGCCGACGGGGTGTTCCGCTTCAGGCCGGACGGCTCCAATGAGCGCGGCCTGTCCGTGCTGCAAATCAACAACGGCTCCACCATTGTCGTCAGTCCCGCGCCGCGTTCGCTCTCCGGCGCCTGAAAAGACGCGACACCAGCGGTCAGGCATGCGAAAAGCGGCTTTTCTCCCCGTCGTTTCGCCTGATTTGCCGCTATTATGACGGTCCCGAATCAATTCCGAGCGAGGATGAGTTTCAATCGAAACCCATCCTCCTCGGACGCTCCAAAAAACGCGGGATGCCAATCGCGTCCCGCTGCTGGCCGGCGCACCCGTCCGAAGGATTTACTCATTGACCTCCATGAACGATTCCGCCCCGACGCCGCAGACTGACGACTACGGCGCCGAATCGATCAAGGTTTTGCGCGGGCTGGATGCGGTGCGTAAGCGTCCGGGCATGTATATCGGCGACACCGACGACGGCT
Organism: Rhodoblastus sp.; assembly: GCF_052145335.1. GTDB lineage: Bacteria > Pseudomonadota > Alphaproteobacteria > Rhizobiales > Beijerinckiaceae > Rhodoblastus. The sequence goes on along the minus strand of NZ_JBKQOU010000086.1, from coordinate 9,715 downwards.
CGGGCCTGCACCATATGATTTACGAGGTGGTGGACAACGCCATCGACGAGGCCCTGGCCGGCCACGCCGATCTGGTCACGGTCACGCTCAACGCCGATGGCACCGTCACCGTCACCGACAACGGGCGCGGCATCCCCACCGGCCTGCACCCGGAAGAAGGGGTTTCGGCGGCCGAGGTCATCATGACCCAGCTCCATGCCGGCGGCAAATTCGACCAGAATTCCTACAAGGTTTCCGGCGGCCTGCACGGCGTCGGCGTCTCCGTGGTCAACGCCCTGTCCTCGACGCTCGACCTGCGCATCTGGCGCGACGGGCTGGAGCACGAAGTTCATTTCAGCCATGGCGACGTCGTGGCGCCGCTAAAAGTGGTCGGCAAGGCGCCGCTGGTCGACGGCAAGCCCAAACGCGGCACCTCCGTCACCTTCCTGCCGAGCACCGAGACTTTTACCCAGGTCGAATTCGATTACGCGACCATCGAACATCGTCTGCGCGAACTGGCCTTTCTCAATTCCGGCGTCCATATCATCCTCACCGACGCGCGCCACGCCGAGATCAAAACCGAGGACCTTTATTACGAAGGCGGCCTGGAGGCTTTCGCGCGCTATCTCGACCGCGCCAAATCGCCGCTGCTGGCAAAGCCGGTGATGGTGCGCGGCGAGCGCGACGGCATCACCGTCGAAGTGGCCTTGTGGTGGAACGATTCCTATCACGAGAACGTGCTGGTCTTCACCAACAACATCCCGCAGCGCGACGGCGGCACCCATCTCGCCGGTTTCCGTAGCGCGCTGACCCGGCAGGTCAACGGCTATGCCGAAAGCTCCGGTCTGGCGAAGAAGGAAAAGGTCGACCTGACCGGCGACGATTGCCGCGAGGGCCTGACCGCCGTGGTGTCGGTGAAAGTGCCCGATCCGAAATTCTCTTCCCAGACCAAGGACAAGCTGGTGTCCTCGGAAGTCCGGCCGGTGGTCGAGGGCGTCGTCAACGAGGCCCTGAGCCAATGGCTGGAGGAACATCCCAGCGAGGCCAAGACCGTGGTCGGCAAGGTGGTCGAGGCGGCTTCCGCAAGAGAGGCCGCGCGCAAGGCGCGCGACCTGACCCGGCGCAAGGGGGCGCTGGACGTCGCCAACCTTCCCGGAAAACTTGCCGATTGCCAGGAGCGCGACCCCGCCAAGGCGGAATTATTCATCGTCGAAGGCGATTCGGCGGGCGGCTCGGCCAAGCAGGGCCGCGCCCGCGAATATCAGGCGGTGCTGCCGTTGCGCGGAAAAATCCTCAATGTCGAGCGCGCGCGTTTCGACAAGATGCTGTCGAGCGAGCAGATCGGCACTTTGATCACGGCGCTCGGCACCGGCATCGGCCATGACGAATTCAAGCTGGAAAAGCTGCGTTATCACAAGATCATCGTGATGACCGACGCCGACGTCGACGGCTCGCATATCCGTACGCTTTTGCTGACCTTCTTCTATCGCCAGATGCGGCCGCTGATCGACATGGGCTGCCTCTATATCGCCCAGCCGCCGCTGTTCAAGGTGAAGCGCGGCTCGTCCGAGCAATATCTCAAGGACGAAAAGGCGATGGACGACTATCTCTCCACCAATGGCGTCGAAGGCGCGATTTTGCGCCTGGCCTCGGGCGAGGAGCGCGCCGGGGGCGATCTGCGCGCCCTGGTCGACGAGGCTCGGCTGGTGCGCAACGTCTTGGGGCAATTGCACAACCGCTACGACCGCACGGCGGTCGAGCAGGCGGCCATCGCCGGGGCGCTGAAGCCGCTGACCGCGTTGAGCGAAGAGGACGCAGCTTCCCGCGCGCAGGAAATCGCGGCGCGGCTGGACGCTCTGGCCGACGAGACCGAGCGCGGTTGGGAAGGACGGGCGGAAAATGGCGGCTATGTGCTGGTGCGCACAAAACGCGGCGTCAGGCAGGCGCTGATCCTCGACGCCGGCCTGCTCGCCTCGGCCGAGGCGCGCCGTCTCGACGAGCGGGCCGCCAATCTGCGCCAGTCCTACGCGACGCCGGCGCTGCTGGTGCGCCGGGGCGACGAAAGCCAGATCGCCGGCCCCACCAACCTGCTCGAAGCCATCCTCGCCGCCGGCGGCAAGGGCGTGTCGCAGCAACGCTACAAAGGTCTGGGCGAGATGAACCCGGAACAATTGTGGGAGACGACGCTCGACCGCAACGCGCGCTCGCTTCTTCAAGTGAAGATCAAGGAAGGCGACGAGGCGGAAGACCTGTTTGTCAAACTGATGGGCGACGTGGTCGAACCCCGCCGCGAATTCATCCAGGACAACGCGCTGAACGTCGCCAATCTCGACGTGTGAGGGCATCCACGCCATGCGCTGGTATCATTACATCTCATATTTTTTTGGCGGAGCCTTTTTGGTCAACGCCATCCCCCATTTCGTCAGCGGAGTGACCGGGCATCCTTTCCAAAGCCCCTTCGCTACGCCGCCGGGCGAGGGCCTCTCGTCGGCCACGGTCAACGTGCTTTGGGGCGCGTTGAATATCGTCTTTGCCTATTTGCTGCTTTGCCGGGTCGGAACCTATGAATTGCGCCGCACCGGGCACGTTTTGGTCGCGGGAGCCGGAGCTTTGCTCATGGCCGTCATGTTGGCCCACGCTTTTGGCAGGTTTTACGGCGGCCTTTAGCCAAGCTTTCGGTTTCTCGCGCCGCCGTTTCCGCCCTTTTCAGTTCGCCGTGACAGTGCAGGCTGTTGAGCGTGCGCGGATTGACGGCCGCGTCAAAGCCCTGTCATCTTCTCCAGAGCTTCGGGATAACGATCGCCCTGCACCTTGATCTTCGACGCGGCGGCCTCGATGTCGCGCAGGTCGTCTGGCGTCAGCTCGACGGCCGCCGCGCCGATGTTCTCTTCGAGGCGATGAAGTTTTGTCGTGCCGGGGATCGGCACGATCCACGGTTTTTGCGCCAGCAGCCACGCGAGCGCGATCTGGGCCGGCGTCGCCTTTTTCCGCGCCGCGACCCCGGCGAGCAGATCGACCAGCGCCTGGTTGGCCTTGAGCGCCTCCGGCTGGAAACGCGGAATTTTGCCACGGAAGTCGTCGCTGCCGAACCGGGTCTTGTCGTCCATCGCGCCGGTCAAAAAGCCCTTGCCGAGAGGGCTGTAAGGAACGAGCCCGATGCCAAGCTCTTCGAGCGTCGCGAGGACTCCCTCCTCGGGACGCCGCCACCACAGCGAATATTCGCTCTGCAGCGCCGTGACCGGCTGGACCGCGTGGGCGCGACGTATGGTCTGCGCGCCGGCCTCCGACAGGCCGAAATGCTTGACCTTGCCCTGCTGAATCAGTTCCTTGACCGCCCCGGCGACGTCCTCGATCGGCACATGCGGATCGACGCGGTGTTGATAGAATAGGTCGATGACGTCCGTCCTTAGCCGTTTCAGCGAGGCTTCGGCGACCTGCTTGATGTGCTCTGGCCGACTGTTCAGGCCAGCCCAAGGCCGCGCTCCGGTCGGATCGAGATTGAACCCGAACTTGGTCGCGATCACGACCTTGCTGCGAAAAGGCTCGAGCGCTTCGCCGACGAGATCCTCGTTCGTGTAGGGGCCGTAGACCTCGGCGGTGTCGAAGAAGGTGACGCCCTTTTCGACCGCGGCGCGGATCAGCGCGATCATCTCCCGCTTGTCGTGAGGCGGCCCATAGGAAAAGCTCATGCCCATGCATCCGAGGCCGATCGCCGAGATTTCAAGGCCGCTGCTTCCAAGTCTTCGTTTCTGCATGATCTAAATCCCTTGAAATTCAGTTGGGGGCCGTTGCCGGCAGCACTGAATTTAGCGACTTCGAGGGCGCTTGATTAGGCGCTACAATATGCATGAACTTATGAGTATAATTCATGAATGGCCCCGCGAACCTTAATGACCTCATCGCCTTCCTCACTGTCGCGCGGGAACGCAGCTTCACCAGAGCCGCCGCGCAGCTTGGCGTTTCGCAATCGGCGCTCAGCCACAAGGTTCGTGGCCTTGAAGAGCGGCTCGGGCTGCGGCTGCTGACCCGGACCACCCGTAGCGTCGCGCCGACCGAAGCGGGAGAACGGCTGCTGCGAACACTCGGGCCGCGGTTCGCTGAAATCGACGCGGAATTGGCGGCGTTGACCGAGCTTCGCGACAAGCCGGCTGGCTCGCTTCGCATCACCGCCGCCGAACACGCGGCCAGGACGATCCTTTGGCCCGCTGTCGCAACGCTGTCGCGCGACTATCCCGACATCAATGTGGAGATCGTCGTCGACAACGGCCTGACCGACATCGTCGCCGAACGCTGTGACGCCGGCATTCGCCTCGGCGAACAGGTGGCGAAGGACATGGTCGCCATTCGCATCGGCCCGGACCTGCGTATGGCCGTCGTCGGCTCGCCGTCCTATTTCGCGGCCCGAAAACTTCCGCGAACGCCGCAGGACCTGACCACCATGCCTGCATCAATCTTCGCCTGCCGACTTATGGCGGAATCTATGCCTGGGAGTTCGAGCAGGGCGGACGCGAGCTTAAGGTGCGGGTCGAGGGACAACTGGTGTTGAATAACCTCGACATGAGGCTGAACGCCGTTCTGGCCGGATTCGGCCTGGCTTACCTGCCCGACGACCAGGTTCTGGGCCACATCGCCGACGGGCGGCTCGTTCGTGTGCTCGCCGACTGGTGTCCGCCGTTCCCGGGCTATCACCTTTACTACCCCAGCCGCCGGCAGCCGGCGCCGGCCTTCGCCCTGCTGCTCGACGCCCTGCGCTACCGAGAGGGCTGAGCCCCCGCGCGGTGGTGAACGTCGCCAATCTCACGGCGTGAGGGGGCTGACGAATTCATTTGCTATTGCACGGTCTCGCGATGCAGCGCGATGTCGAGGCCCTCGATCTCCTCGTCCGGTTTTACGCGCAGGCCGATCGTGGCGTCGACCAGTTTGAGGATAATCAGCGAGACGATGGCGTCGTAGGCGACGACGATGGCGACCCCGATGAGTTGATTGACCACTTGGTGCGCATTGCCCTGGATCAGGCCGGGCGTGCCGCCGTATTCGGCGATGGCGAAGACGCCGGTGAGCAGCGCCCCCGTCGCGCCGCCGACGCCATGGATGCCGAAGCAGTCCAGCGCGTCGTCATAGCCCAGCGCGGGCTTGAGTTGAGTCACCGCCGCATAGCACAGAATACTCGCGACGGCGCCGATGACGAGCGCCCCCGCGGGGCCGACGAAGCCCGAAGCCGGGGTGATCGCGACCAGGCCCGCCACCGCGCCCGAGCAGATGCCGACCAGCGTCGGCTTGCGATTGAAGATCCATTCGGCGAACATCCAGGCCAGGGCCGCGGCGGCGGTGGCGATCTGCGTCACAGCCATGGCCATGCCCGCCTGCATGCCGGCGCTGGTCGCCGATCCCGCGTTGAAGCCGAACCAGCCGACCCACAGCAACGAAGCGCCGATGAAAGTCAGCACGACGTTATGCGCCGGCCCGGGATCGTTGCGGGGGCCTAGCATCAGCGCGCACATCAGGCCGGCTACGCCGGAGTTGACGTGCACGACCGTGCCGCCGGCGAAATCCAGAACCTTCACAGTGGCGGCGTCGTTGGCGCTGTTGAGAAAGCCGTCCGGACCCCAGACCCAATGGGCGACCGGCGCATAGACGAAAATCGCCCACAGGCCAATGAAGCACATCATGGCGGAAAATTTCATCCGCTCGGCGAAGGCGCCGGCGATGAGAGCCGGCGTGATGATGGCGAAAGTCATCTGGAAGCAGATATAGACGCTTTCGGGAATGGTTGGCGCAAGCGGATTGGGGTTGCCGACGCCTTTGGCGGCATCGCTGAGAATGCCCTGCAGAAAAGCGCGGTCCAGACCGCCGATGAATGGAGTTCCCGCGCGAAAGGCCAGGCTGTAGGTCAGGACCGTGAACAGCACGGTGATGAGACAGGTGATGGCGAAACTGGTCATCACGGTGTCGCCGACGTTTTTTTTCCGGACCAGGCCGCCATAGAACAGGCCGAGCCCCGGCACGGTCATCATCAGGACCAGCGCCATCGACGTGAGCATCCACGCCGTGTCGCCGGAATTGGGCGTGCATTCGGTCAGGGTTTTGGCGTCGCAGGCGGGTGGGGACGCCGTTTGCGCCATGGCCGGATCGACAAACAGCGGCGCGGCCAGGAACAGCAGTCCGACAAGCGACGCAGAAAAAATCGCGCGGGAGCGAAGCATGACGGGCCCCATCAAGTTTCTTTAATCTGACGTTCCAGGCGTCAGAGCGCCGCCTGGTCGGTCTCGCCGGTGCGGATGCGATAGACGCGCTCGATGTCCAGAACAAAAATCTTTCCGTCGCCGACTTCTCCCGTGCGCGCTATGCGCATGATCGCCTCGACGACCGCGTCAAGTCGATCTGCCGGAATGGCGACTTCGATCTTCATTTTCGGAATCGTCTTGATGACGTATTCCGCGCCGCGATAGATTTCCTTGTGGCCCTTCTGTCGTCCGTAGCCCTGCGCTTCGCTGACGGTCATGCCCACAACGCCCATTTCGGACAGCGCGGTCTGGATCGGATCGACCTTGAACGGTTTGACGATGGCGATTACGAGTTTCATGGAACTGCTCCCGTTATGGAAGCAAAGCTTGCGCTTTTATAAGCTATGGCGCTGTTCCGTTAACAATCGCCCATTAAAATGGTTCGCCTGTTTTATGAGCTGATCGCAAATAAAACACTGTTGCCTTTAATTTAATCATTAGCGCGGACTCCTCATGCCTCAGCCTTTTCCGCCGGCGCCAGCCGATAATGGCCGACGCCCCACTCGGCGCCGCCGGCGTGGCCGAACAATCCCGCCGTGGCGAGGAAGAACAGCCGCCAGCGTCGTTTCCACAGCGCGGCGTCCGCGCCATAAACCTGGTGCATCAAGGCGTCGATTTCCCCGTCGCGCCTGTAAAAATTGGCGAGCCAATCCAGGCTGGTTCTGCGATAATTTTCCCCGCTCCAGCGCCATTGTTCCTCCACTGTGAAGATTTGCGCAAAGCGCCGCGGCAGGTCGGCGCCCGGCATGATCCCGCCGGTGAAAAAATGACGGGCGATCCAGTCGGCGGGATTTCGGTGATTGAAACGATAGGAATGGGCGCGATGGGTGAAAACATGCAGGAAAAGCCTGCCGTCGTCGGCCAGCCAGTTTCTTGCCCGAGCCAGCAGGGCGGCCCAGTTCGACATATGCTCGAACATCTCGACCGAGACGATGCGGTCGAACTGCCGTTGAACAGAGAAATCGTTCATGTCGGCGGTGACGACCTGCACATTGGCCAGACCGCGCCATCTTGATTCCCGCTCGATAAACCGGCGCTGCGCTTGCGCGTTCGACACGGCGACGATCCGGGACGCCGGAAACGCCTCCGCCATGTAGAGCGTCAGCGAACCCCAACCGCACCCCAACTCCAGAATGCTCTGGCCGTCATGCAGATCGGCGCGCTCGACGGTTTCGCGCAAGGCGAGGGTTTCGGCCTCGGCCAGCGTCGTCGTCGCCCGCGGATAAAGGCAACAGGAATATTTGCGCCGAGGCCCGAGAATCAGCTCGAAGAACCGTGGCGGCAATTCATAATGCTGGGCATTGGCCGCGTCTGCGAAAGCGGCGACCGGAAAATTCCGCATGTCCTCGACAAACGAATCTTCCGCATCGGGCGGCAGAGCGGCCAGCGCGCGCCGGGTCCGCCCGGCCAGGAAATCCACCCCAGCGAGCGTCAGCCGGTCGGGCAGCGGCGACTTTTCGACCATGTCGATGGCGCGCTCGATAAGTCTCATGGCGAGGCTCCTGTCATTCGTGACGTGGACCGGGGAAGAAGGCGTTGACCCGCCGTTGCAGGGCGCGAAAGGATTCTCCGCGCGAGGCCAGCATGTGCGCCTCCAGCGGCGGAACTCCCGAGACATGCGCCAGCAGGACGTACATCAGCGCGGGCGCGGCCAGCGCCAGCCAGCCGCAGGGGTGATTGCCGGACAGGTCGATCGCCAGCAACGGGCAGGCCAGCCAGAACAGCCATTCAAAGAAATAATTGGGATGACGCGACCAGCGCCAAAGGCCGCTCTCGCAGAAGCTATTGCGGTCGCTTTGGCGCCTTCGGAAGCGTTGCAACTGCGCATCTGCGAGACTCTCGCCCGCGACCGCGATCAACGCGATGATTAGCGCCAAAACATCGGCGGGACCGGGAAAAGGCGCGGGATTGGTCGCCGCCAGGCGCAAGGCCGCGACCAGAACCAGCGCGGCCAGGGCCTGGACCTGCAGGAACAGCAGCAGACGGCGGGGAAAGGCCTCGCCCCATTGCTTCGCCAAATCCGCGTAGCGGGGATCCTCGCCGCCGCGCGAACTGCGCAACGCAATGTGCGAGCCCAGTCGCAAAGCCCAGAGCCCGACAAGGCACGCGACGAGCAGCGCGCGGCCTTCTTGCGGCGCAGGCGGCGGGGCGAACGCCGAAAGGACGCCGAAGCCCCCGACCGAAAAAGACCAGATGGCGTCGATCCAGCCGCTCGATCCGGTCCGGCGCTGGACGCACCAGGCCAGGGTCATGGCGAGCGAAAGACCCGCGGCGAGAAAGACGAAATGCGCGATTTCCATGGTCGCCCTGTCGCTGCGGCGGTCCCGAGGACCGCGCCTGCATGCTGGGATTTACGCGGCGGCGCAGCTTCCCGTTTCGCGGCGCCCGAAAAAAGTTTTCGTCGCCGAATTGAAACCCTCAGCGCGATCGATTCGTATCGCCAAGCACGAGGCGAAAAAATCGTTGGGGGCGGCCGATGTCCTATGTCGAAGGCAGGAAAAACATCGCCGTTATCGGATCGGGCGTCTCCGGCCTGTCCTGCGCGTGGCTGCTGTCGCAGCGCCACAAGATCACCTTGTTTGAAGCGGCGCCGCGTCTCGGCGGCCACATCCACACAGTCGACGCCTTGGTAGACGGGCGGAAAATCGCCGTCGACACCGGCTTCATCGTCTATAACGAGGCGACCTATCCCAACCTGACGGCGCTTTTCGCCCATATCGGCGCGCCAACGGCGCCGGCGGACATGACATTTTCCGTGTCTCTCGACCGGGGCGACTATGAATATGCGGGCAGCGACTTGCGCGGCCTGCTGGCCCAGCCGGGCAATGTGCTAAAGCCGCGCTTCTGGGCAATGCTCGGCGATTTGCTCCGCTTCTATCGCCGTGCGCCGCGCGACCTGCCATTCATGGGCGCCCAGACGCTTGGCGCCTATCTTGACGCCCGCCATTACACCGAGGCTTTTCGCCGCGATCATCTCTATCCCATGGCGGCCGCGATCTGGTCGACGCCGGCGCAAAAAGTCGGCGACCAGCCAGCCGCCAGTCTCATTCGCTTTTGCGAAAATCACGGACTGTTGCGGTTGACGAACCGTCCGGTCTGGCGCTCCTGTCTCGGCGGAAGCCGGACCTATGTCGAAAAGCTGATAGAGCCGTTTCGTGAAAACATCTGGCTTTCGACGCCGGTCGTCGCTGTCATCCGGGACGCGGCGGGCGTCGAGGTCGTGGAGGCTGGGGGCGAAAAAAGCCGCTTCGACCATGTCGTGCTGGCGACCCACGCCGATCAGGCCCTCGCCCTGCTCGCCGACCCGGGCGACGACGAGCGCCGTATCCTCGGCGCCTTTCGTTATGCCCGCAACGAGGCCGTGCTGCATCGTGACGCGAGCTTCATGCCGCGTCGGCGCGCCGCCTGGGCCGCGTGGAACTATCTGGGAGACCGCGACGACGCTTCCGGGC
>NZ_JBKQOU010000085.1:0-6203 GCF_052145335.1 Rhodoblastus sp. | reverse complement strand
AGCGGCCGGCCGAGGCTTGCGACCCGGTCTCCCGCCCGCCCGGCGCTCGCGTCCATTGGAAGTGTTGTCATTTCGCCGCCCTCTCGCAGGTTTTCTCGACCGTCAAGCGATGCTACACCTTGAACTTATGTTTAATGTCAAGGAGCATTTATGCGCATCGGGGAGCTCTCAAGACGGACAGGAATCGCCGCCTCGCGCATCCGCTTCTACGAACGGCATAAGGTGCTGCCCAAGACTGCCCGCAGCGAGAACGGCTATCGGGAATACCCGGATACGGCCGTCAAAACGCTCAAGCTCATCGACGGCGCACAGCGGCTGGGTTTTTCGCTCAACGAAATCAGCAATTGTCTCAGCGAAGCCGCGCCCAACTTTCCGTCGCGGGCGGCGATGGTCGAAGCGTTACGAAGTAAACTTGAGGACATCGATCGGCACGTCGCGGAAGTACGAGCCAAGCGGCGCCAGATTGTGAAGCTGTTAAAGGAAATAGATGATCAAGCGCCGCAAAGACGCGTTACGGCGACCCGCTCGGCGTCACGGGTGACACACGCGTAATTGCCCTTTTGCTAACATGAGGACCTCACGTCTCCGGCAGCAAGGCGCAAGAACCGGGGTATTACAATTGCGGGCCTGTCACCGTAACGGGGCTGTCACCGTAATGGGGGCCGACCCCTGGCCCCGGATAAGCGCGATTCGGACGTCATCGCACCACTGTTCCACTTCGCGCGGGGCTGCGAATTGGCCGCTGGGTCTTCGCCGACGACGCGACCCAGAGCCTCGTTGGGTGCAGTTCCACACCCATTGGAATAAATGCTTGCCGAGCCTCATCACTTCTGCTCCAAGCCTTTGCTGCCGGGCTTGAGGCTCCGCCGCGTTCCAGACGAACTCGAAGCGCGCCGAAATTTCGAAACGGAGGTAGGCTGCGGAACAGGATGATTTCATTGCCCTATATAATTATGCTGTTTGCGCTGAAGCGCGCCGAGCCAGCTCGCAAAGATTGTCACCGACCTTCAAGACGGAGAAACCACGAATGCGTGCGCCGTTGCCCGCCCGGCCTCGACTGGCCAGTTGACACTTTCTGTGGGCAGTTTGGTTGGCCAATATGATTGAGCTACTTAGATTATTGCGTCCATGGCAGTATACAAAGAACGGGTTCGTGCTGATTGGATTAATATTTTCGGGCCGATGGAATGTAAAAACGTTTACGCTTGCAGTAGTTGCATTTTTGGCCTTTTGCGCGATAGCAAGCGCGGTCTATATAGTCAATGACATCTTTGATCGCGAGGCGGATAGGCAACACCCTGTCAAGTGCCGCCGCCCCATAGCGAGTGGAAAAGTCTCCGTCGTAAGCGCTATTGCAATAGCGATAATTCTCGCTATGGCGGCCGTACTGCTTGGCGTCTTTATCAGTTATACGGCAATTCTTCTATTGGTTTTTTATGGATTTATTAACGTCGGATACTCTATATGGTGGAAGCACATAGTTATAATCGACGTATTCATAATTTCCTTGGGATTTATGCTACGAATCCTAGTCGGTACGAGCGGGATCGACATCAGCCCGTCGTCATGGTTGCTCCTTTGTGGCCTAACGCTGACCCTTTTCCTAGGATTCGCCAAGCGACGTGCAGAACTTATGACCTTAGAAGAAAAGACGATCCCAGACAAGACCGCAATGCGACGAGTTCTGGATGATTATAACCCCCAGTTGATTGAACAATTTATGTCGATCAGTGCCGCTTGCGCCATCCTCAGTTACGCCCTCTATACGGTAGCGCCCGAAACTATAGCAATTCACCATACACGCTGGCTGATCGTCACTGTTCCGTTGGTGATCTATGGCGTATTTCGCTACCTCTATCTGCTGCATCAAGAAGGTCGCGGCCAAGATGCCACCCGCGACCTTTACGCAGATTGGCATTTGCTGGTGACTCTCGCGGTTTGGGCAGCTCTAGTTATCGCGGTGCTGGTGTGAGCACGCTCAGAGGCTCGCTGGGAACGCTCGGTGGTGGTAAAGGGCTGATCCTTTCGGCGTTGGTTGCAGCTCTGGCCTATTTGGGCTTTTCCCTTTGGGCCGGCTGGCGCGAAGTGGCGGGCGCATTCGCCGCGATAGGATTTTCCGGGATCCTAGTGGCTCTTTCGCTCTCACTGTTGAACTACGCACTGCGTTTCTGCCGATGGCAACTCTATCTAAGAAGCCTTGGTCATCCAATCGCCGCGCGGCCGAGCCTAACAATTTATCTCGCTGGTTTTTCCCTTACGACGACGCCCGGCAAGGCCGGCGAAATGCTGCGCGGGATTTTCTTGAAGAATCTCGGCGTGTCTTATATGCACAGCACGGCTGCTTTTCTTTCTGAAAGGTTGTCGGATCTGGTGGCGGTGGTTCTTATTGCATTGCCGGGGTTGGCGCTCTATCCGCAGGGCGGGATTTTTGTCATTACTGGCGTCGCAGCAATTGCTATGGCGGGTCTTTTGATTTCGCAAGGTGCTGCGTTGATCTGGCTTAGCGAGCTGCTAGAGGGGCGTTCGTCGCGACTTGTGAAAATGGTGCGACATCTGCTTTTGCTATTGCTCGAGGCACGGCGCTGTCATCGCCCCAGAGTGCTTCTCTTAGCCACCGCATTGAGTTTAGCGGCATGGTCGGCCGAGGCTTTCGCCTTTCATCTAGTGCTTGGCTGGACAGGTATTGAGTTGAACATATTCTTCGCCATGTTCACTTACGCCCTAGCTATGTTGGCGGGGGCGCTAAGCTTTTTACCCGGTGGTCTCGGCGGTGCAGAGGCGGTGATGATGGCACTACTTTTATTCAAGGGCGTTCCAGAACCGCTGGCCATCGCCGCGACGATCGTCATACGATTGACCACGTTATGGTTCGCGGTGGTGCTCGGTGTTGGAATCATGACGTTGGCCCAGCGCGAGCTGATGACAACTAGTCGCGCATCTTCGACATGACAGCTCCCATTCGCTCATGGAACCGCGTTCCCAAAGTCAGCCATTCGCGAGTGTTGGATATCTTGGGGCGCAATGAAGCTTTGCCCGCTTTGGCTGCAGGCGAGCGCTGCATCGCATTCGGTGCCGGGCGCAGCTATAGCGATGTCTGCCTCAACGAGGGCGGAGTGCTTCTGCGCACGCGCCGGCTCGATCATTTCATCGCGTTTGATCGCGCCACTGGACGACTAACCTGCGACGCCGGGGTCCAGCTTAAGGACGTTCTCGATCTAGCGACGCCACAGGGCTGGTTTCTCGCGGTCACACCCGGTACGCGCTTCGTCACAATTGGCGGAGCGATCGCAAATGACGTGCATGGCAAAAATCATCATATCAATGGCACTTTCGGCCACCACGTTCGTCGACTGGAGCTTTTGCGTTCAAATGGCGAACGGATCGTCTGCGGCCCTGATCTTCGGCCGGAGTGGTTTGCGGCAACCGTTGGCGGCCTCGGCCTGACGGGCTTGATCACCTGGGCGCAGGTGCAGCTTGCGCCCATCAACAACGCCTTTATGATTACAAGCGCCGCGCGCTTCCGCCGCCTTGAGGATTTTTGGACGCTTAACGAGCAGGCCGAGCAGGACTGGCCCTACACCGTTTCCTGGATCGATTGCGCCAGTAAGAGCACCAGGGGGATTCTGCTAGCGGGACGGCACGCCCCCATGAGAAGCGGCTTGCCAGCAGTCCGCGAGCGAAAACTGAACTTTCCACTAGAGACGCCGATCTCACTGGTCAATATAGCGTCTTTGCGCGCGTTTAACGTTGTTTATTACCATCGGCCTTTGCCGACCGACGTCGGTCTGACCCATTATGCGCCTTATTTTTATCCGCTCGACGCGATTCTCAATTGGAACCGGATTTATGGCGCGCGCGGTTTTTTTCAGTATCAGTGTGTGTTGCCGTCCGGCACTTCGCGCGACGCAATCGCCGACCTTCTGACTGTAATAGCGCGCAGCGGTGCTGGTTCATTCCTAGCCGTGCTCAAAACATTTGGTTCAAGACCGTCAGTGGGCATGTTATCATTTGCGCGTCCTGGAGCGACGTTGGCTTTAGATTTCCCAAATCACGGACCGAAGACGCTTGGGTTATTCGGTGAATTGGACGCAATCGTTGCCGAAGCGGGTGGCGCTCTTTATCCGGCAAAAGATGCGCGCATGCCTGGCGAGATGTTCCGCAAAGGCTTTCCCGCCTTTGAGAGATTTTCCGCCTTTATCGATCCAGGCTTCTCCTCGAGTTTCTGGCGCCGAGTTTCGGAGTGATACATGGCTAAAATAGCCATTTTCGGTGCTAATTCGGCAATCGCTGCTGCTTGCGCCCGGCAATGGATTGCGGAGGGCAACAGCATATTTCTGATCGGGCGCAATTCGGATCGCCTGAAGACAATTAGCGACGATCTCGGCGTGCGGAAGGGTGCTGATCAGATTGTTGCTCACGCGTGCGCAGATCTGAACAATTTTACGCGACACGCCAGTCTACTTGCGGAAGCTCAAAGGTCTCTGGGCGGGCTGGATATAGTGCTGATAGCACATGGTTCTCTGCCTGACCAGAAAGCCTGCGAGGCCAGTGTGCAATTGACACTGGACGAGATCAACACTAACGCCCTGAGCACCATATCAATAGCCACGCTCGCGGCCAATTTTTTTGAACGCGAAAAACGCGGTGTGCTTGTCGTTGTCGGCTCGGTCGCCGGAGATCGCGGGCGAGAGAGCAATTATGTCTACGGCGCAGCCAAGGGTATGGTGTCAGTGTTCTTCGCGGGGTTGCGCAGTCGACTTGCAAAATCCGGGGTCGCCGTAGTCACGATTAAGCCAGGTTTTGTCGACACACCGATGACCGCGCATCTAGAGAAAAAAGGACCGCTTTGGGCCCAGCCCGAAGATATAGCGCGCGGCATCGCGAGCGCTGTTTCTCGCCGACGGGACGTTGTCTATCTCCCTTGGATATGGCAATTGATAATGCTGGTCATTCGACACATTCCCGAAGCCGTTTTCAAGCGTTTATCTTTGTAGTATGACCACGAAACGTTGCTTAGCCAGGCGCTGTATTGGTCCAGTTGGTTCTGCTGATATAGGGACCGCACTGCGAGGCTTTTACGGATTGGCGCACAAATGCTTCGCTTTCACGATTATGATGCTTGGGCCGGGACGAGACGTCAAGCCGTCTAAGTTTAATCGAGCGCCACCGATGCGAGCAAGGACGTCGCCGCTCTCTATGTTATTAGTTAACTTATTATAGTAATTTTTTGCTGTTTTGTTGTCACTTGAGTCGCCAGCGTCACTCGGATCTATAGGTAACATTAATGCAATACCTAAATTAGGTGCGCAATTGCCTAGTTCACTGCTCGACTTAATTTCATAACCCATTGTTAACTTGCGAAGATCCTCTTCATGGACTCTTAGATCCTTTGCCACAAGCAATGAGGTGATTCCACCTATCCCGTTGACCACTGCCACGGCTTTCGTTCTCGTGTCCTTATAGTAAAATGCGTCCGAAGAGTCTCGCCACGTTGTATATACGAGAGGGCCAAGAGCGAATATAACAATAATCGAAACGATGCTTAGTGCAATGAACTCTTTTACCCGGAGCCTTGAAGTTAGTAGACCGGACAGTCTATAAATAACCCCACATCCTGACGCAAAAAGCACTCCAAGAAACGGGTAAATCTGAATAAAATTGCGATGAAAGTTAACCTTCATAGTTGTTGTAAGAAACAAGAATATAACCAATGGAAAAATAAGCGCAAATATCAGCCTTGGATACAGTACAACACCGAAGACTCCGATAGTAGCGATTACGGCATTAGACAGCCATAGGTTCTGATAGAACAAATCAAGCTGAAAGAGTACATGACGAAGGCCTGGTTCTGTTGTAGCTCCAGGATGGCCGAGAACCTTGTAGTGTCTCAATTCATCGCCAAGTCCGCTCAAGAAGCCAACTGAATCCAAAATTGCGTACGGCATCGCGATGGCGAATGTTAGAGCTGGTACGGCGGGCAACAAAATGAGCAGGTTATAATTGAAATCGAGCCGATGTTGATAATATCTGATAAGCAACGCAATAGATGGTATAACAATTATCAAAGAACTATTGTATTTCGTCGCGGTCGCCAAACCACAAAATATTAGCGAAGTGATGAGAAATTCCTTTTTACCGCTCTCTAAGAACGATAGCGATAGGAACACAACGCCTGTAGTGAAAAATGCGACTGGCACGTCCGT